>AP021858.1:1560731-1872877 GCA_017347465.1 Candidatus Nitrosymbiomonas proteolyticus
TGAGGTCATGGTGGCGACCCCTTCGGTTCGGACTCTGATCCGCGAGGGAAAGACGCACCAGGTGTATCTCGACATCCAGACCGGCGGGAGCTTGGGAATGCAGACGCTCGACGGCTCGCTGATCGAGTTGCTGAAGAAGGGGCTGATCGACTACGAGCACGCGCTCGCCAAGACTTCCAACCCCGCCGACTTTCAACGACGCTGCATGAATCTTGGGCTTGTGGAGGTGTCCAGTGCTACGGCTTGAAGACTTCCTCCGAATGTGCGTCGAGAAGCAGGGCTCCGACGTTCACTTCAAGACCGACGCCGGGAAGATCTACTTGCGGGTCCACGGTGACCTTGAACTCGTGGAAGGGGTCGAAACGTACAGCAACGAGCAGTTCACCAAGGCGCTCTACGTGCTGCTGAACGACCACCAGATCGAGCGGTTCCAAAAGGAGCTTGAACTCGACTTCGCGCTCGAAATCGAAGGCGTCGCGCGGTTCCGAGGCAATGCCTACCAACAGCGAGGTTATGTGCAGGCCGCGTTCCGGGTGATCCCGTACGAAATTCAATCGATGGAAGAGCTCCACCTGCCGGAAGCCTGCTACGACTTCATCGACCGGCCGAGGGGGCTGGTGCTGGTCACCGGGCCTGCCGGCTCAGGGAAATCGACGACCCTCGCCGCAATGATCGACCGGATCAATCGACAGCAGCCGCTGCATATCGTAACCGTCGAAGACCCGATCGAGTTCGTCCATGCCGACGCGAAGGCCCTGATCAACCAGCGGGAACTCGACGTGGACACCAACAGCTTCGCAAACGCCCTTAAGTACGTTTTGCGGCAAGACCCCGATGTCATCCTTGTCGGCGAGATGCGCGACCTCGAAACGATTCACCTGGCAATCACGGCTGCCGAAACCGGCCACCTCGTATTTGGCACTCTCCACACCGTCGACGCGATCCAGACCGTTGACCGGATCGTCGACGTGTTTCCGACCTTCCAGCAGCAACAGATCCGAATGCAGCTTTCGGTCAACCTCGTGGGTGTCCTCTCGCAAACCCTCGTGAAGCGCTCCGACAATCGGGGCCGCATCGCCGCGTTCGAAACGCTCGTGGCTACGTCCGCGGTTCGCAATCTGGTCAGGGAGAATAAGACCTACCAGATCGGTTCGATGATTCAAACCGGCGCTAGGCAGAAAATGCACACGCTCGATCAATCGCTCGCCAGACTGGTCGAACAGGGCTTGGTCCGACATGACGAGGCGCGGTCGCGAGCGAAGGACCCAGGCGAGTTCGACCGATTGGTCGCTCTGGCGCAGGGAAAATCCGCTCACTCGAAGGACAAGGCGCATCATTCAGGCGACTCCTCCGACGACGACGGCGATACTCAAGACAAGTCGAAGGCCAAAGGGGTGCGGGGCCAGCCTTTCCGTCCCGCCTTTAAGAAAGAGTCCTACTGAAAGGACCTCGGGTAGATTCGCCGAACGATGTCCATCGAAGAGGGGCTGTTTCGAGAAAACGAGCGTACCAAGCCGCACGCCGACGCGCGGTCCTACCTCGATGTCGGCAGCCTCATCTGTGAATTGGGCGGCTCGCTGCCCCAAGTGACCGTCGCCTATGAGACGTGGGGCGAATTGAACGCCGACCGGAGCAACGCGGTCCTGGTCTTTCATGCCGTATCGAGCGATTCGCACGCCGTGGGGTGGTGGGACCGAATCGTCGGGCCCGGCAAGCCCATCGACACGGAGCGGTACTTTGTGATCTGCTCGAATTGTCTGGGGGCCTGCCAAGGGACGACCGGCCCCCCCACAGCCGCTGGCGATGGACGGCCCTACGGAACGAGGTTCCCCCAGATCACCTTGGGCGACACGGTCGAGGTCGCTCGAAGGCTGGTCGAGTCGCTCGGAATCGGCCGACTCCATGCCGCTTGTGGGGGGAGCATGGGCGGTATGCAGGCGGTGGAAATGTCGCTGAGGTTTCCCGGCTCGGTGCAAAAGGTGTGGGCGACGGCGGCGTGCGCGGCGCATAGCGCGATGCAAATCGGGTTCAACGAGGCCGCACGGCAGGCTGTCATGCGCGACCCGAAGTGGCGAGGGGGAGAGTATCCCGCCGACGATCCTCCGGCAGAGGGGCTGGCGGTGGCCCGGATGATCGGCCATCTGTCCTTTCTCAGTCGGGAGAGCTTCGAGCGGAAGTTCGGACGGCAGGTTCAAGAGGGGGCGAGGGACGTATCGTTTCCGCCTCAATTTCAGGTCGAGAGCTACCTTAACTATCAGGGGAGCCAGTTCACCAAGAGGTTCGACGCCAACAGCTTCCTCTATCTCACGCGGGCGATGAATCTCTTCGAGCGCAGGAGCTTTGCCGGCACGCAGTCGGAGTATCTCTTCACGTGCTTCGCGAGCGACTGGCTCTATCCTCCGTCGCAAAGCCGGGAACTCCATGAGCTTGCGCGAGCGGCGGGCGCGCCTTCGCGGGTCGTCGAACTGGACAGCCCTTGGGGACACGACTCGTTTCTCCTCGACGCCGAACATCAAGGCGGGGCGGCCCAGGAGTTCTTAAGAAGCTGATCGCCCGGCTGCCGGAGGGTAGACTCGCTGCTTGCGGCAACGCCGACCACTTGGCGGCGAAGGCGTAGTTCGAAGTAGGAATGGACAACCTTCCGAACCTTTCCCCTGACGAAATCTTGCGCTACTCGCGCCATCTGATTCTGCCGGAAGTCGGGCTTTCAGGGCAGCGCAGACTCAAAGGCGCAAGCGTGCTGCTCGTCGGGGCAGGGGGACTGGGCTCGCCGGCCGCGCTGTATCTCGCGGCAGCGGGGATCGGCCGCATCGGCATCGTGGATTTCGACGCCGTTGATTTCACGAACCTGCAGCGTCAGGTGATTCATGGCGAGCCCGATGTGGGGCGATCCAAGCTCGAATCTGCCCAAGCGAAGATCGCCGCGATCAACCCAGGGGTCGAGGTCGAGCTGCATGAGACCCTCCTGACGAGCGATAACGCGCTGGAGATATTCAGGGCCTACGACGTGATCGCCGACGGAACGGACAACTTCCCGACGCGGTACCTGGTGAACGATGCCTGCGTGCTGCTCGACAAGCCCAACGCCTACGGATCGATCTTCAGATTCGAAGGGCAGGCAACCGTGTTTCACCATCAAGGCGGGCCTTGCTACAGGTGCCTCTATCCCGAGCCGCCCCCGCCCGGAACCGTGCCCTCGTGCGCCGAAGGGGGCGTCTTGGGCGTTTTGCCGGGCGTGATCGGGCTGATCCAAGCCACCGAGGCGGTGAAGATCATTCTTGGAATCGGCGAGACGCTTTCGGGGAGGCTCCTGCTGTACGACGCCCTCAGCCTCAGGTTTCGTGAACTGAAAATCGCCCGCGATCCGGACTGCCCGGTGTGCGGCGACTCACCGACGGTCCGCCAGCTCATCGACTACCCCTCTTTCTGCGGCCTGCCTAACTACGGCTCCGTCCCCTCCCACTTCGACGACGAGATCGAACCTGCCGAACTGAGGTCCCTGCTCGATTCGGGGGGCGGGTTCGTGCTGCTCGACGTTCGGGAGCCTCATGAGTTCGAGATCAACCGGATCAAGGGCTCGCGGTTGCTGCCTCTGGGCGATCTGCCCGCGAGGGTTCATGAACTGGATTCGGCGGACGAAATCGTGGTTTATTGCCTGATGGGCTCGCGGAGCGCCGACGCGTGCAGGTTTCTCCGCGCGGCGGGTTTTCAGAAGGTGCGCAACCTCCGCGGCGGCATCCGCTCCTGGATCGACTCCATCGAACCGGGGATGGTGAAGTACTGATTCCCGTGCCCCACGTGGGCGGAGGGCGTTCCTGGCTTTAGCCGGGGACGGCCTCCGGAGGCGGTCCGCAGACTCTTTTCTGATACACTTGACACATCTGATACGCTGTCGTATCATAGTCGGAGGCGGTCCGCAGACTCTTTTCTGATACACTAAGCAAAACACAATCGACATCGACGCCCTCGTCGGAGGCGGTCCGCAGACTCTTTTCTGATACACTCAACTCGTGTGCCAATGACGTATTATTATGGTCGGAGGCGGTCCGCAGACTCTTTTCTGATACACTGGCGGGTTCCTCATCACGCCACAAATAGAAGTCGGAGGCGGTCCGCAGACTCTTTTCTGATACACTGGTCAACATCGCACACCTCGACGCGGCAGGGTCGGAGGCGGTCCGCAGACTCTTTTCTGATACACTTGAGCGATTGAAGCGTCCTCTCTCTGGGGTGTCGGAGGCGGTCCGCAGACTCTTTTCTGATACACTACAAGGAGGCGGTCGTCCGATTCGACTCCGGTCGGAGGCGGTCCGCAGACTCTTTTCTGATACACTCGCTTCTGCCGCAATGGCGTTTCGACATGAGTCGGAGGCGGTCCGCAGACTCTTTTCTGATACACTGGCGTGATCGACGCAGAGTTCACGGCAGAGGTCGGAGGCGGTCCGCAGACTCTTTTCTGATACACTGTCGCCGTCCGCCCACAGCCGCACGCGCAGGTCGGAGGCGGTCCGCAGACTCTTTTCTGATACACTATAAGAGAATCAGCCCCGGCGAGAGCCGGGGTTCGATTTTCCGGGCGCCAGAACTAGAAAAACGACAATTGGTCGGGCGGTTTGGGCTGCTCTTTGCGACTTTCCCCAAAGAACGTCTCGATCCGCGAGAATTGCTTGTCTGTGATCAGCCCGATGCTGACCTCGCCCTCGGGCGGGAGGTACTTTCGGATGCGCTCCTTGTGAACCTGGGCGTTCTCGTCGCTGTGGCAGGGACGCGCGTAAACGCTGTACTGAAGCTGGAGATAGCCGCGCTTCAGGAGTTGTTTTCGAAACTCCCGATAGTTGCGCTTGTCCTCCTTGGTCAAGACCGGGAGGTCGAACATCACCAGTACCCACATGAGCCGATAGGGACTTACGGGCGGCGGAGCGGTATGACGAGTTTTCTTCCTTCGCCGCATATTCCTTCTCTTAAGGATGCGGCATATCTTGCGAGCGCTGGTTCGATTCCCGCAGGTTTACCAGCTATATACAGGTCCAAAACTGTTAACTTCAACAGGTCCGCCCTTGTTTCTTTCGCCAGCGACCCGTCTTCGGGCAAGTCGGGCGCCCTATCGAAGACGTATTGATCGACGACCGGGCGCAACGGTTCGATTGCGTCGTCGGCGAGGTTGAAAGGGTTTGCAGGACCCCGGTGCATTAGGCCGAGGGCGGGATGGAGTCCGGTGCCCACGATCGCGCGGGCCACCATAGCCCTGACGATGGCATACCCGTAATTGAGCGCGGCGTTCACCCCCGGCAGGTCGCGATCTCGCATGAACCCTTGTCCAAAGAGAGCTGGGAAGTAGTCGGCCGCGGCGCGAGCTTCGGCGTTTTCCGAATCGCCGGACTTCACCTTCGCTGCCAGTTCGTCAAGGTACTTTGCGACCGACTTAGCCTCGCGGTCCTTGGGATTGCAGATTCGTAGGGTTTCCGCTTGCGCTTTGATCTTGGATTGCACGATCTGTTTCCAGAGTTGCTTTTTCTTGGGCACGGAGCACTCGGCCTGCTCCCGTACGATCTTGGCGTGGAGCGCATTGGCTTCGAACGGCATGACGCAACTCAAGGGGAGGTGGCGCTCATCGCAAAACACGACGGCGACGTTGGCCTTAGAGAGGGCGACGACCAACTCTTGCGTGAGGGCGGTCCCGTGCGACTCAAGGATGAGTACCGCAAGGTCCTCGATCGGTACACGCCCGACCTCTTGACCCTCCTGACTGATCGAAAGTTGCTCGAGGTCCTTCTTGAGCCAGGAGGGGTTGGAGACGGTTACGATTCTATGGGGCATCCGTGGGTGTTAGCTCTCCAAGGGGGGAAGCTGAGAGTTTCCTTCCAAGCTTGGCGAGGGAATCTCCGCGAATCCTCAATGACTCGTGTTCATTAGCAGTACGGGCGTCGTTTGGAGGGCGGAGCCAGATGCAGTCAGACGTGGTCGAAGCGACCCGCATGGGTTGGTCGTTGAATTCAATACTTTCGTCTTTGGATATGCACATGAGTAGAGTTTCTCCCGACCGAACTTTCAAGCCGTAGGGCGAGCCCTTGCCGTCTTCCCTGGATCGCAGAGCCCTTGCAGCGTCAATCATGGTCACAACACGATGAACCAATCTCCCTTTGGGCGACCGAATGATCTCCGCATGATGGTTGCTCTCCGGTGCCACATATCGGTGGCTTGAGTCCTTTTCTCCCGGAATGTCAATGTTGATTGTGGAGTCGTCGCTTCGTTTGGGATGACGAACTCGCACAGTCGCAACCTGCATTTTTTGCCCCCTCCCATTTAGGATTTGGACATTTCCCGAACCAAACGCCTCCTCCCAATCTCCCATGGAAAGTCGCTGAAGGAGAGCGCGCTTCAGGTCTGGGTCGTACACCCTCTCTTCGATCTGCTTCCGCGTTTCTTCGAGCTTCGGCTTCTTCGCTTCAGGCTTCAGTAGTTCCTTGACCGAGATCCTCCGCACGTAGAGAATCGTTCCATTGAGCTCCTTTCGCCCGTAGTAGCTTCCATCGTGAAGAGCCCCCCGAATCCCTTTATTTACGGCGTGAGAGGTGATCGCCTTGTTAATCACCGTTCGGATGAGCGCTTTGTCAGGCTTGTAGAGGTTGGCTTTACTCTTGGGCCGATGCTCCTTCGGTCCACGGTAAGCCTCGACCGCCGCCTTGAACCTCTTAGGGTTCGTCAATGCGACGACGATAGCGTCGATAGCATGATGCCGGTGGTCGTTGCGGTTCTTTCGCTTGATCTCCTCTGCTTCGGCCCCGTCCCCGTTTTCGTTCGCCTCCTCGATCGCCTTAACCTCCTTCTTTGTCAGAAGCGGAGGCAAGAGGTCGTTCAACTCCCACACACGCCGGAGAAACCCAGTTGCCTGTCCGTTCGTGGGCCAGACAGTCAGCTTGTCCTCGCCCCACTCGATACCCGCCATCTTGAGCTGCTTGAGGTACTTGACTGCTTCCTTCGTTATGTACCGCGTGTCCTGCAACTGTCGGGCAACGAAGTCGTCATCCACCTCTTCCATTTGGAACTTCCTCAGCAGGGCCCGGTTGCCCGTCTTCTTGATGACGGCAAGTCGGTCCTTAGCCTCCTTGGTTCCCGGTTTCCATACTTCCGCCGGTAGTCGATCACCCTTTCGAGCGTTACAGGCTCGGTGAGCGAGGACCTTGTTCGAAATCGAATCGTCGCCACTCCGTCGTATGGGGAGCACATGGTCGATGTCGGCGGTATCGTTGAGGAGGTCCGTGCTGCCGATGTTTTCGAGGCAATAAGGACATATCTCGCGCTGCTGTAGCCAGAGCCTGTACTTTATCTTGTCCTTTCGCGAGACCTGGCTGCCCGCTTGGCCTGGCTGCGCCCTGAACCACTCCTCGGCCTGTTTGTTGAGTTTCTTATTGTCGCTGGTGAGCTTCGAGACTCGATCTCGGTCGGCCTTGGACTCCTTGAGTTCAGTTGCCAACTCCAACCGAATAAGATCAGGCATCCCGTATTTCTTGATGAGGGCGTTGACGACCTTTCGCAGTTCCGTGAGAGCCCGATGGACCCTTGGATTCCGCAGGGGCGGGGGCGGGGGCAATTCCTCGCACTTGCCTTCTGGTTGCAATTCGGCTCGCTGTAGGTCCTTGGCCTCGTGAGGGAGCAGCCCGTTGAGCATGTCCTTGTGGAGCCGCCGCATGGCTTGGATCGAGAGGTTCGTCGTGCTGGTCGAAAACGACTCGCAGAGGACGTCGAACGCCTGGCGTTTGGAAAGGGGATACAGGGGATTGTGCTTCGACTTTGGCTTTTGCAGTAGCTTGAAAAGGTGGATCGGATCGCCGAAGTACGTCTCGAGGTCCTGCATAAAATCCAGTTGAGCATGTTCGACATCTTTCGTCAGGTGGAGATCGGCACGCCACTTCTCCCCGAAGACCTTCTTCAGGGCGATTTCGGTGGTGTTGCCTTGAATGCCATTGGGGCTGCCTTTTGACCCCTCAATCGTGAACCTGCCAGCCCTGCCCACTCTGAGCCTCTCGCGAATCTTCGGCCACGTAAGAAAGGGGGTCGATTGGAGTTCATCCGCCAGCGGGACAAACTCTTCGGGAGTCAGTTCCCGCACGTCATCTCCGACGACTAGTCTGAGGTTGCGTAGTGTTTCCAATATTCGGTAGCGATGGGAGACCCAATGCCCGCGCCGAGCAACGGGTTTCGCCGAACCCAAAAGTGAACAGGCGCGAAATTGCCTGAGAGCTTCGTTTGAACTTACTCCCGCAACGTATCCCCGCTTGGGTAGCAAGACTCGAAACGGCTTGAGGGGTCTCTGTTCGAACGCAGATCTGACGAGGGACTTGTTGGCGGTCGTGAGAATGTCGGGATAGAACTGGGACTGGAAGTCCCAAATCCTGTCGAACTCGTCCTCCAGCCACTCCCGCGAAAGCCGATTGACCTTGCGTTTTTTCTGACCTTCTGGCAACGAATGAAGGTAGCGTCCGATGGTTGAAAGGCCTGACCTCTCCCACCTTTCTTTAAGGGCATTGATCGCGTCAAGTGTCTTTCTGGGATCATCGCCAACGTCAACTTGCAAAGCTACATCAGACTCGTTTCCATCCACGACTTGGCTGGCACTCCGCGCATCCGTTCCTGCGATCTGAGCGCTCATGGTGTCTGTCTCTTCATCTACGTCGACGGATTCGTCGGTTTCCCGTACCCACTGGCGAAGCTCTTCGTCGCCCGCAAAGGGCGAACCGGGCGCGATCAGGTCTGCCAACTTGGCCTTACGGTTGCTACGGAAGCCCCGTCGCTGCAAGATGTGTTGGAGAGCCCGGCCGATTTCAAAGAGCTCGACCTGTTCACCGATAGCTCGGCTTCGAATTTCGTAGGGATTGAGGAATCTGCCTTCCTTCTTCGGGCTCCACCGCCCGAGTACCCGGTCACGCTCGACTGCATCTTCCGGTAGCAGTCCGATGATCGTCAACGCCCTTTCCACGTTCCGACGGCGTTTGGCGCTCCGGTCGATTGTGCGCCGCTGTCCCCGAAAACCACGACGCTTCGCGTTAAGCGTGATTTTGGACTTCTCATCGACGACCCCGCTGAACACCCGGCTGTTCGCCCAAAGGACTTCGAGGATTTCGTCGTCGTCATTTACTTCCAGAAGCGCGCCGCCCACCGAAGCTTCGCCCAGGTCCAATCCCAATACCAGTCTTGACATTGCTGTTCCCCCGTGATATAGTCTCTATCGTATCAGAAAAGAGTCTGCGGGTTGCATTCGATAAGAGCTCTGATATGCGTATCGAAGCTCGCAGGCAATACGCGAAAGCGTAGCCAAGTCAATGGTCTATGGGCCGAACTAAAGCTCTTCCTTCGCGGAGGAGTTTTTAGTTTGTGATGGCCAGCCGATTTCCCCTAAACCCCCGCAGAGGAGGGCTGCTTTTTGCCCGGTGGGGTAAACAGCAAAGGAACGGTCGACGCTTGAAATCAGGAGGCGACGATGAGGCGAGAGAGAACGATTCTGTACCTGTTGGCGGGTGGGTTTCTTCTGACCGCGATCGAGGTGCGATATCTGCACCGCGAGGTCTTGGGGGAGCACTGGCAAGCTTGGGTTCCTGTGGCGTACGGCGCGCTGGGGACGGCCGTAGCCGTCGTTGCGGCCGCTTCGGCCAAGGCGCGAAGGCTGGCTGCGGGCGTGTTCGCGCTCGGCGTGGTGGCGGGCCTGCTCGGTTTCTACCTTCACACCGAGGGCAACCCCGCGGAGGTCACGAAGATGTTGGGGCCGGCTCTGGTGGCGCAGGCTGACGAAGAAGACGAGCACCGGTCTTCGGGCGAGAGCCATGAAAGTTCGGAGGAACCTCCCTCGTTCGCGCCGCTCGGCCTTTCGGGTCTTGCCGCCATCGGGTTCGTGTGTACTTCGAAGCTGTTCGCGGCCGAAAAACGCTGAATCTTACGGCCCCTCAGCCTCCCGCGATCGCCCCGACGACAAGGAACGGCTCTTCGCCGTTCGCCACCGACCCGGGGAGTTCGAGGGCAGGATCGTCCATCGAAAGGTCCTCTCCGCAGGCAAAAAACCGCAGGAACGGCCTTCGCTGCCGCGTGACGTGGTCCCGAATCGTGCCCTTGAGCATGGGGTAGCGCGACTCGACCGCGTCGAGGATCGTCGTCACCGAAACCGGCGACCCGACCTCGACTTGGACCTCTTGCCCGACCTGGGCGAGGTTCCTGAGGTGATAGGGCAGCACCACTCGTACCATCGGCGACCCCATTGTACTCGCTCAAGTTCGACTTCCAAGTCAAGTATGAGGCGTGTTTCGCCCGGATAGAATGGACTCATGCGGAGACTCTCCCTAAGCCTGTCTGCGTCCCTCTTTCTTGGGTTGGGCGCAGTTCTGATGCTCGCCAGTCAGCCGAGATCGCAAACCAAGCCCCCGATTCAGACGCCGGACCTGCCTGGCATTACGGCCCCAGACAAGTTCTCGAGCGGCTGCGTCAGTTGCCATGTCAAGTTGGCGGCCGATAAGGACTTCCGATTGGTCCAGGCGATCAAGCTGATCAAGGGGCACCCGAGCATCGCCGCCGTCAAGACGGTACCCAACGATTGCAGGGCCTGCCACAGCGGAAAACCCGGCGCGGCCAAGCCTCTATCCGAAGCCGTTCACAAGGCGCACTTTGGCAAGAAAAGCAAGAGTGAGTTCGTAAGCCAGTTTCACGGGCAATGCCTCTCGTGCCATTCGATCGACCCCGCCACGGGCAAGCAGCGGGTCAAGTCGGGCCCCAAGAACTGGTAGGGCTTGCGCTAGGCGGATGAAGGGGGGCGGAAAGGGCTTAGCCTGCCGCAGTCTCCACATCTTGAACTCCATCCGGAGGGGCTGAGTCTCGTCGCGCGGCCCAAAGAACCCAAGCCATCGCCGCCGCCGGCAGTACCAGGAGGATCGGGATGACCCAGTTGGGCCAGCCCCAAGCCTCACAAATCTCTGGCGCGACCCCCAGGTAGTACGCTGAAAAGGCTGCGAGCGCGACGGCGCGGTAGGTCTTGGTTGCGCCCCAAAGCGGCCGCACAGCTGCAAAAAGCGCCCAGGAGATCGCGAACCCGGCAAACATCACGCCGTAGACGATTCCCGTCTGGACGTACCAGTTGGCCACGCTCGACGCCGATCCGGCAAAGAACTCGTGCTCGACGTTGCACCAATTCAGGAGATCGAGCGCGAAGTAGGCGGCGACGAACCCAGGGAACCCCATCGCCAAGTGGGCGGTCAGCGGGCTTCGGTGCAGTTCGTCGTGACTCTTTTGTGGCTGAAGCCGAAGGCAGCTCTTGATGCATGCGGTGCAGTTCGTACACTTTTCGGGTCGATTCTTGTCGAGAGCGAACTGGCCATAAAGGACCTCGATCGGACGGATCGGACAAGCGCCGACGCACCAGCCGCTGAGCGATCGAGCTGAGAGCCCGACGACAACCACGACGCCAAGGATCGCGAGCGCGGTGAAGAAGGTCGCCCAACCGATCGAATTGAAGACTAAGTGGCGCGTGGGAATGCCTGCCAGCATCAGCACCCACCCCGCGACTTGGAGCCGCTCCGTGGCCTGGGCCGAAAGCCTTCTGGCCGGGTTCCTGCCGAACCGGTGCAACGCGGTCTGGAACGTCGAGATCGGGCAGACGCTGACCCACGCGTTAGGCGCGACGAGGAGTACCATCGGCGCGACCGGGATCGCGGCGAACCAGAGGATGCGCAAGCCCCATTCGGGTTGAGTTAAGATCAGGGCCATCACCACCGCAAACACGGCGAGGGCGATCAACATCACCACCTGGAGAAGCCGCTGTACCCCCGGTGGGTACACGCGATCGATCAAGCGAATCGAACCGACAGCCATAAACAACCTCCGTTCAGGGTTACCGGTAGCTGACGAATCAGGTTGCGCCGAGTTCATGGAAACAGAGGTCAAGAATGACGGGGAACCTGAATTCGTCTAGGAAGTGAGGGACAATGACCCAGGACCGCGCTGCCTTTGCTCGCCGATGGCTGATGACGCTATCCGCCATCGCGCTTGCGATCATCTTTATCGGCGGATTGACACGGCTCACCGGGTCGGGACTCTCCATCACCGAGTGGCAGCCCGTTTCAGGCGCGCTTCCTCCTTTTTCGGACTTGGAGTGGGAGCAGGAGTTTGCGAAGTACCGCGAGATCCCCCAGTTCCGCTTCGCCAACGCCGACATGGACCTTGCGGGGTTCAAGGTCATTTATTGGTGGGAGTGGGCTCATCGCCAACTGGGCCGTTTGTTTGGCGTCGTGTGGCTTGTAGGCTTCCTCGTTTTGTGGAGGAGGTTTCGAGTTTCGAGGCGCCACCTGGCGAGGTACTTCGCGATCGGAGTTCTGACCGGCGTCCAAGCGGGAGTGGGGTGGTGGATGGTTGCATCGGGCCTGAGCGGCATCGACGTTCGCGTGTCGGCGACCCGTTTGGCGGTGCATTTGGGCTTAGGGGCGATCCTCTTGGGTTTCCTGCTCTGGCTCTATTGGGACCTGCGGCCCCACGGTCAAGAGCCATCCGCAGAGGGACCTGAAGAGGTTGGCGCGCTTAGGAAAGCGGCAGACGGGCTGCTCTTCATGTGTTTCCTTCAGATTTTTCTGGGCGCGCTGGTGGCGGGAACCGGAGCTGGCGCAGTTCACACCGACTGGCCCTTCATGTCGGGCAGCCTTCTTCCGCCTTCCGCGTTCGAGATTGAGCCTTGGTGGGAGAACTTCTTCTGGAACAACGCGCTGGTCCAATTCAACCACCGATGGGTTGGGACGGCGCTGCTTGTCTTCGCTTGGCTGGCATGGCGGCGGGCCAGGGAGGTAGCGGACGAGGCGACCACCCGGATGCTCGCGGCCTCGGCGCTCCTGATCCTCGCGCAAGCGGTCTTGGGCGTGGTGACCCTCTGGAATCGCAGTCCCTGGTTTCTCGGATCCGCCCACCAGATGCTCGCGATGGGGGTTTTTGGGGGGCTCGTGCTGAGCCGCGCAAGCCTCGCGAAGCGGACTCCGCAGACTGCCCCAGGCCCCCTTGCCGAGGAGTAATCGCCGCCCCTCAGGGGTTGGCTACCCTGCCTTCGAAGTGCGGTCGAATCAAGTTCAGCGTTGCTCGCTAACCATCCAAGTCGGCTTTGGCCTTCAGGTCTTCGTAGTGGAGCGGGATGAAGAACAGAGTGATCATGCCAGGGATCGTGCAGGCCATGACCACCCAGAAGAACCCCAGGTAGCCGTTTCCGGGCATAGCGCTCGACATGCCCTGGACGATGTAGCCGGAGACAGAACCCGCAATCAGCGCGCCCAGAGCCATCAGCCCGGTGGCGATCGCGTAGCTCGACGTTTTGTACCGGCTCGCTTGGGAGACGTACATCAGATACACAAGGTACGCCGAGAACCCAAACCCATACCCGAACTGGTCCACAGCGATGGCGATTCCCACGGGATCCGTGATGGCCGTAGTCAGAACGCTTCCGGCGTAGCTGAGGTAGTCGAGGCTGAAAATGGGCAGGTTCTCCGGCGCGCTCTGGAGAAGGGCGTCCATCTTCGATTCGGGGCGAGTCGTTCCGAGCCAGATGTAAAAGAGGTTGGGCAGGTTGAGCGAGAACACCATGGGCCAGATGGTTTTCCGGATTCCCTTTTTGGAGATCAGCCACCCGCCCAAGATGCCGCCGATGGTAAGGGAGAGAACCCCGACTGCGCCTCCCAACGCCCCGGTCGCCTTGGTCGAAATACCAAGCCCACCGGCTTCGGGTTCGGCGACCAAGAACGGGCCCGACATCGTTGAGATCATCGACTCACCGAACCGGAAGAACAGGATGAAGCCGAGGATCCAGAAAATGCGATCTTGGCGGAAGAACGCCGCGAACGCCTCGACGAATGGAACCGCTTCCCCCTCCACTTTGGGCAGGGTCTTACCCGGTACGTCGAGTCCGGGCCTTGGCAATGCGAAGGCGTTGACGAATGCGAACAGACCGTAGATCGTCGCCCCCACCATGAGGGCAACGAACCAACTGTGCGGGATGTTGCCCGTACGCTCTTCGATGTCCCCTGCGATGTAAACGAGGGCGAAGGTGGCTGTGAGGGATGCCAATCGAAAACAGGCCGACCGGATGCCCACGAAAAACGCCTGCCGCTCCTTCGAAAGTGCGAGGAGGTAGAAGCCGTCGGCCGCGATGTCGTGGGTCGAGCTCAAGAACGCCACGACGAGAAAAACGCCGAGCGAAAGGGAGAAGAAGGCCGATTGCGTGATCGCGTATGCCGACGCGAACAGGCCGACGGCGATCAGCGCCTGCATGGCGATGATCCACTTGCGCTTGGTCGAGTTCAGTTCGACCAGGGGGCCCCACAGCGGTTTCAGCATCCAGGGAAGCTTGAGGATGTTGGTCCAGAGAGCCATCGGGCCGGGATCGACGCCGAGCTTGGTGTACATAACCCCCGCCATGCCCTGAATGATCATCACGGGCAGTCCTTGAAGGTAGTAGAGAACGGGGACGAAGGACCAGGGGCTGCGAAGCTGCGAGCCGTCCGCTGGCTTTTCGTGGGCGTCGTCCGTGGGCATGGCGGGAGTATACAGGAGAGATCGGGGCGTCCCCAATTCGATTTCGGCGCGACCGTTTGGACGCCAGAAGGATTTTGGGGGCGCAGCGACTCTGCCCCCATGGGAACTAACTCAGAACAATCTCTCCACCGGCGACGGGTGGCCCGGGTTCGTCCGTTGACGGACGAAGGCGCAGCGGGAACTGCTCGCGGACGAACCCTCAAAGGGGCGGCTTTTTGCAGATTTGCCCCTTGATTGCGTCACATAATCCCGCGGCCGGGACAATCACTCAATGGCGGCGCCAGCTTTTCCAATGCTGTTCCGCCGCCGAGGTGATGCGATGAAAACGGAGAACTTTCGGTACGGGAGCATTGTGCTCCTCGCCTTGGGGGCAGCGTGTCTCGGCCAAGCTCAGTCGGTGAGCTTCTCGCAAGTGAACTGGGCGGATGGCTCGGGCGGATATTTGGCCGGTGGCCTCAACGGCGACTGGGCGCACGCACGAATCGACTTCGCGACGAGCTCGGGGTTTACGGCCAACTTTGGGGGGCAGTATCAGGCCTGGGTCAACATGGTCACTTCCGTACCCGGGGTCCACACGAACAAGTGGTCGGTCATGAACATGCCCGTCGTCGTTCGAAGCTTGGGCGACTTCGGGACCGATTCGTTCTTTGACGTGTTCTTCGATCTGGACGCAAGCAGTTCGTCCAATCTAATCGCCGGAGCGGATGTCCCTGAGTTGTTCTACACGCTCTCCCTGAGCGCCAATCCCCTGTCGTCTGCGCCGGGAGCGGCGGCCACCCAGGCATTCGTCACCGATCGGGACTTCGTGGTCGGCGGCCTGTACGAACCGAGCATCGGTCTTTTCGGTGGCACGGGTGACAAGGCCGAGGCCCCGGGAAGCGCGTTCGACCCGGTCGGCGGAAACGTCGGGGACCAGATTGGCGCGAGCGGCAACGCCTCCAACTCCGTCACGAAGCCCATCGAAGCCGTGAACGAAGCCAAGAACTTCTGCGCCCCTGGCGCGTTTGGACGATCGCTGAAGTACCTGGGCGACGTACACAGCATCGCGGGGTTGTCGTCGCGTACGGCTCAACAGCACGCCAACGGGTTAGCGTCCAACATGGGAACAACGACTACGAACGGCACGCTACTGAGCAATACGATCCCGGGCAAAACCGCTTACCTTCAATCGATAGGGATGGCGGGGCGCGTGAGAACAACCACGACCACCAGCTTTGCCCATGCCTTGGAACAACTCAACGACCGGCAGGACGTGGAGATTCTGTTCAACTATGGGACGGACTCAGCGGGTCGTCGAGCGGGCCATGCGGCCATGGTCAAGCAGATCGTGCCGATCACCAATGCGCAGCAGCAGGTCACGGGCTACAAGGTCATTACTGTCCAGGACGGGAAACAAGGGGACGGCCAAGCGGAGAACTTTACGCAGGAGCTAACGTTCAATCCCAACGGCTCTCTTCGAGGCCGATATGGGAACTTGAACGGAGACGGCGGCCTTTACAACTTCGTCATCGAGTGTCCGGTCCCCGAGCCGAGCAGCATGGTAGCTTTGGCAGTGGGTCTGATCGCCATCTCCCGTCGGCGAAACAAGCGAAGCCGGTCGAGGTAAGCGGGAGCGAAGCCTGAGGGATAGGAGAGAGCCAACCCTTCATCCCTCAGGCATCGCGAGGCTTAGGGCATCTCGGAGCCTCCATTCGTAACGAAAGCTGAGTGCTCCTTACGAGGCAAGTTCACGTTCTGCGAGAGACGAGCAGGGAATCGGGATGGGGCCGACCTACGGTGAGGCAATTGGGCCCACGAGGGAAGCGTCAGGACGCTCACATGGGCCATCAACGGACTCCTGAAGGTCCCCGCAATTGAGGAATGACACGGGACCATAGCGTGCAAACCGACGCTTCATTACGGCGATTGCCTCCGCGCTGCTGTCCACGAGCACCGCATCACGGTTGTTCCTCATCGCCGATTCGCCAAGCGTCCCACTGCCCGCAAAGAAGTCGAGCAACCTGTCGCCCGGATTCGAGTGTACGCGCACGATCCGATCCATGATCGCCAGTGGCTTCTGAGTCGGATATCCCGTTTTCTCCTTGCCGCTGGGGCTGACAATGGTGTTCCACCAGGTGTCCGTCGGGGTCTTTCCCTTGGCTGCCTTTTCGGGCCCAACCAATCCGGGCGCCATATACGGGATGCGATCGATGTCGTCGTATCGAAACGTATAGGCCGACGGGTCCTTCGCGAACCACAAGATGTTGTCGTGCTTTGCGGACCACCTCCGGGTCGCCCGGGCGCCGTAATCGTACGCCCAAATGATCTCATTCATGAACGAGTCGCGGCCGAAGATCGAGTCCAAAAGGACCTTCGCATAGTGAACTTCCCGATAGTCGAGGTGGAGGAAAAACGAACCCGTCGGCTCCAACAGCCGATAGGCCTGTTCCAACCTCGGTTCGAGGAACCCCAGATAGTCCGAGAAGGAGTCGTCGAACGACTTCGTGCCCAGCCTTGTCGTTCGGTACCTGCGGCCAGCAAACCCCGTTCGATCTCCATTCGCATCGGGCCGCGTTTGAATCTGAGTTCGGGCCTGCGTTTTTCCCGTGTTGAACGGCGGGTCGATGTAGATGAGATCAAACGACGCGGAAGCAAACGTCGAGATGACCTCCAAACACTCGCCCAAGTGGATCTCAACCATAGGTTCCCCGCAATGCGCCCCGGACCCACGGAAGTCTACTCCAGGCGGCCCTCCCAAAGGGCCGCCTGTCGCCGCCGGCGTGAGAGCCTCGGTTGAGTCTCAGTTCGTGTTCGAGGCGGGTGGGCGCTCAATCAGCTCTTCGACTGTGATCGTTACGCTCGCCCCAAGTTGTGTCCCTTCCGAAAGGACTTCCCCAACCGTTTCCTTGATGCCTTCCGCTCCCGAGGAACCGGTCGCCGAGCCTGGCGCGCTCACACGCAATGTCTCACCCACCTTCAACTTCCGAGTGGCCCTATCGTGCCTTCCGCGATGATCCGTGCCGACGAACAGAGTCACCGTGCCGTCGTCGTTGAACCTTGGCAAAATACTTGCCTCGAAGCCCACTGCGGGCTCGCTGAAGAGGTGCTGCTGGTTGTTGCCTTGCGTGACCGTCGAAGTTGAGTCGAACCCAAAACGGGGAACCTCGATGCGGACCTTCAGCCGCAGCCTCATTGGAGCGACGTCGAACATAGCGACGAGCCGCTTCAAGTCTTCGAGCGACTTCGCCGGCCCCAGAGCTACAATGACGTTCTTGGAGTCGTCGGCTGACAGGTCGAACGCGGGCGCAAGCCGTTTCCAGTGGTCCTCGATCCCCCCTTGGGCATCGCGAGAGTGGTTCTGACTCACCAGGTACGACGCGCAAACGTTCTTGACTGGGATCTCGAAGCGCTCGGCGAATTGCGTGTGCGCCAAGGCGGTTGCCGCGAGCAGCGTTGGAAACACCATGGTTAACCTCCCCGAGGTCGTGGCCCTCTTGGAGCTAGGGACGTTACGGAGGTCTGGCTTGGTTCGGCCAGAGAGCGCCCCGTGGGCAGGGAGCGGAGGTTCTGACTGGGGGCCGCCAGCCTCGCTGAGGCGGGTGAAGAGATCGGAAGTAGGGACGACACCCAAGGTGCCCGATCCTGCGGTTTAGTGTGGCGTCGTTGCCCCGGTACAATCATCGCACCACGCCACTCCCATGAGATCCCGCTTCATCCGAAATTTCTGCATCATCGCGCATATCGATCACGGAAAGTCCACGCTCGCGGACCGTTTGATCGAGCGTTGCGGCGCGATTCGGGGCGCGGCTAAAGAGCAGATGCTCGACACGATGGACATCGAACGTGAGCGAGGAATCACGATCAAGATGACCGCCGTCAGGCTCGAATACAAAGCGAAGGACGGGCAGACGTACCAACTCAACCTGATCGACACCCCTGGCCATGTGGATTTCACTTACGAAGTATCGCGTTCGCTCGCTGCTTGCGAGGGGGCTGTGTTGGTGGTCGATGCGAGCCAGGGGGTCGAGGCACAAACGATCGCGAACGCCTCGATGGCGATGGCGCAAAACCTCGCCGTCATTCCCATCATCAACAAGATCGACCTGCCGCACGCCGATGTGGAGCGAGCCAAAGAGGAGATCGAAAACGCATTGGCGATCGACGCGAGCGAGGCGATTCCGTGTTCGGCCAAGACCGGCGCGGGGGTCGAAGAGATCCTCGAGGCCATCGTCCGCCATGTTCCGCCGCCGACAGGATCGCCCGATGCGCCCTTGCGAGCGCTGATTTTCGACTCGCACTTCGACACCTATCAGGGCGTGGTCGCTTATATCCGAGTTGTGGACGGTAGCGTGCGCCGCGACGACCGGATCAAGATGCTGTCCACAGGGTCTGCGTTCGATGTCGACCAGGTGGGCGTGTTTCGTCCGTCGCTCGAAGTGACCCAGTCGCTGGAGACCGGCGAAGTGGGTTTTCTGACGGCTGCGATGAAGACGATCGGCGACGCGGCCGTGGGCGATACGATCACGCATTCCCGCCACCCTGCCACGCACCCCCTTCCGGGATACCGCACCGCCAAGCCGATGGTGTTTTGCGGCATGTACCCGTCCGATTCGGACCAGTATCAGGAATTAAGGGAAGCGATCGCCAAACTCCAGCTCAACGACGCATCGCTTCAGTTCGAACCGGAGACATCGGCCGCGCTCGGGTTTGGGTTCCGGTGCGGGTTCTTGGGGCTCTTGCACATGGACATCGCGCGAGAGCGGCTCGAACGCGAGTTCAAGCTCGACCTCATCCTCACCGCGCCGACCGTCGATTACATCGTCTCCAAAACCAACGGGGAGGTCGTCCACGTCAGCAACCCCGCAGAGATGCCGCCCACGACGAGCATCGCCAAGATCGAAGAACCCACCGTCAGCGCGACCGTCATGGTACCCACGGAGTACGTGGGAACGGTCATGAACCTCTGCCAAGATCGCCGCGGCGTCTTTGTGCGGACCGAATACCCTTCGAAGAATCGGGTGGCGGTGTACTACACTTTGCCGCTGTCGGAGATTCTCCTGGACTTCTACGACAAGCTGAAGTCCTCGACGAAGGGGTACGCGTCGTTTGACTACGACCTTTCGGGCTACTTAGAAGCCGACCTCGTCAAAGTCGATATTCTGCTCAACGGCGACCCTGTCGATGCGCTTTCGTTCATCGTTCACCGGCAATCGGCGTTTTATCGCGGCAAAGCGATGGTCGAGCAGCTTCGAAAGGTGGTGCCGCGCCAGCAATTCGAGGTGCGGATTCAGGCCGCGATCGGCGCGAAGGTCATTGCGGCGGACAGCGTGAAGCCGTTCCGCAAGAACGTCATCGCCAAGTGCTACGGCGGAGACATCACGCGCAAACGCAAGCTCCTCGAAAAGCAAAAGGAAGGCAAGAAACGGATGAAGCAGGTCGGGTCGATCGAGCTTCCCCAGGAAGCGTTCCTGAGCGTCTTGAAAGTGGCGGAATAGGGTGCATTTGGTATTTGCAAACGCTTGGTCGCCAATATCGGGTTGAATGTTTCCTGATATTTGATATTTGTAAATACCAAATAGGCCATAATCTTGATGTGGCAGTCTTACGCGGAATCGATGTGGTTATTGCACTCAAAGTCGCCGCCCATCCGGACGTGCGGGGGCCATTCGACCGTCTTCGCGAGTTTGCAGACTCTCTGCGACGGCATCAGAGCAATCCAGAGGGCGATAGGCTGCCCCGAACTTACGACTCGCTCGCGCGGAGCCTAACCATCAGCTCCCAGACGGCCCACCAGGGGATTCGAACGTTGGCGAGCGCAAGGCTCTTTGACCTGCAGACGGGCACGGTGGTTCGACAGAACCTGGCTGAGTTCCTGATTCACGGCGTCAAGTACTGTTTTCCCCCAATTCGAGGAGGAATTACGCGCGGCATACCGACCTCCTATGCCGGTTCGCCACT
This sequence comes from Candidatus Nitrosymbiomonas proteolyticus, assembly GCA_017347465.1. GTDB lineage: Bacteria > Armatimonadota > Fimbriimonadia > Fimbriimonadales > Fimbriimonadaceae > Nitrosymbiomonas > Nitrosymbiomonas proteolyticus. The sequence goes on from AP021858.1 coordinate 1,581,213, forward strand.
CGCTTCCCGTTTTCCGCAGGGGGACGCGCCGCCTCCCGTTTGGCCCCGTTCAAATGGGATGGTGAAAGGCATGTCGTTTGAGCCGCTGCACAAAGTTGTCCCCATTGCAGCTTTGGCCGACCCCGCGCTCTCAGAACTCCTGGTTCTCGTCGATGCCGTTCGGGACGGTCAGGCTCGCGTGGCCGCAATCGCCATCGAAGAACTCAAGCAAAGGCTAGCTCAATCTTGATCCCCTACGATTATCCCGCGTATCCCAACCTCGAACGCACGGTCGTGGCGTTGGGAAGCCTGGCGGACGAACTGCTCTTTGTGGGAGGGGCGACGATCGGGCTCTACGTGACCGAATTGCAGGTCCGGGAGCCCAGAGCGACAGAAGATGTGGACACGGTTTGCGAAGCAACAACCTACATCGAGCTTAGTCGCTTCGCGGATCGTATGCGGTCAATTGGTTTCAACGAGGACATGTCCAGCAACGTAATATGCCGCTGGACCAAAGGAGACCTGGTCGTTGATCTGATGCCCGTCGACGAGTCGGCGCTCGGCTTCCGGAACCGGTGGTATCGAACAGCATTAGACGATCCTTGGCGCATAACCCTGGCGAATGGACAGCAGATTCGCATCCCAAAACCAGCGCTTGCCCTAGCGTGCAAGCTGGACGCGTTCGCCGACCGAGGTAAAGGCGACTTCTTCGGCAGCAAGGACTTTGAGGACATTGTTGTTCTCGTTGATGGCCGCGAATCGCTCGCGAACGAAGTGGCTGCGGCGCACGAGGCTGTTCGAGAGTACGTCGCTCAGGCTGTAGTCGATTGGATGAGGATTCCGGACTTTCCTTCGGCTGTTTCGGCGCATTTGCCGCCTGACGCGGCAAGCCAAGCGCGCACTCTGCTGGTGCTGGAGCGGATGAGGCTTCTCAGTCAATAGCGGCGGGACCGGGGGCTATTCAGAATCGGCCGGGGGGGCGGCGCCCACTCCGGCGAGCGCTTCGGGTCCCATAATCACCTGAACGATCTTGTTCTGGTTGATGCGGTACTTCCGGGCGCGCGGCGCGATGTAGGAGCAGTCGATTCGCTCCGAGAGGTCGAACTCGGGCCCCGACGGAGCGTAGCGGGCCTTCGTCGTCAGCAACCATCCCTCGTCGTCGCGCTGCGGGCAGTCCATTTTGAAGTGGGCGCCCCGAGATTCGTTGCGGACCAAGGCGCCGCCCACGATCGCCTTCGCCATCTCGATCATGTGCCCCAGCGCCCGAGTGAACGGGGCCGATTGGTTGACCCAGTCCGAGTCGTCGAGCTGGGCACACTGCTTGGCGCGAGCGGCTAGGTCGTCGAGTTCGACCGTTGCCGTTTCGAGGTCGCGCTGCATCCTCCAGATGCCGCACTTGTTCCAAAGCACGTCGGCGAGTTCGGCATGGAGGGCATAGGGGTTCTCCGAGCCGTTCGAACGAAGCGCGAAGTCAAACTCCTCCTGCCTTCGCATCCGTGCGTCGTCGAGCGCCTTCGAATCCAAGGACTCCCACCCGTTTTCCAGCGACGACAGGTAAGCCTGGACGCCTTGCGAAGCGATCTCGCCCCCATAAAGGCACGAAAGAAGCGCGTTCGCGCCCAAACGGTTGGCGCCGTGATACTGATATTCACACTCTCCAGCCGCAAAAAGCCCAGGGATGCTCGTCATCTGGTTGCGCGGAGATTGCAGGTCGATAGCTCCGTCGTGCCCGCGCTCATAGTCCACCCAGAGTCCTCCCATGGTGTAGTGTACGGCGGGGTAGATGCGCATCGGAGTATCGATCGGGTCCTCACGCATGAACTTCTCATAGATCTCCAAAACGCCTTCGAGCTTATCGTTGATGAGTTCGCGGGACATCCCGAGCTTCTTGTGGAGGTGCGTGATGTCGAGGTAGACCTGCTCCTTGGCCGCCACGCCCTTTCCCATCCTGCACACGCAGTAGATCGCAAAGCTCACGATGTCGCGGCTCAATAGGTTGCCATAGACCGGGTCGAGTTCTTCGCAAAAGTACCACCTGTCCGACTCAGGTAGGGAAGCCGGGGGGCGCAAGTCGTTGGGGTCCTTCGGGGTCCAGAGGCGGCCCCCCTCGCCCCGAACCGACTCGCTGATCAGCCGGCATTTGTCCTCGCCAGGGATCGCGGTCGGGTGAATCTGCACCATCTCCGGGTTCCCGTAGATCGCGCCTTCCTGGTAGCAAATGCTCACTGGCGAGCCCGTGTTGATGATCGAGTTGGTCGATCTCCCAAAGAGCAGCCCGTTGCCTCCGGTGCAAATCACGACTGCGTCTGCAGGGAAGCTCTCGATCCGCATCGTGCGCAGGTCCTGAGCCACGATGCCGCTGCAAGAACCGTCTGCGCGCTTCACCAGCCCTAGAAAGTCCCAACCTTCGAACTTATGAACCCGGCCATCGACCTCGTGCCGCCGAACCTGCTCATCGAGGGCGTAGAGGAGTTGCTGGCCGGTGGTCGCGCCCGCATAGGCGGTGCGGTGCTTGAGGGTCCCGCCAAACCTGCGAAAGCTCAAGAGCCCCTCGGACGTGCGGTTGAACGGCACTCCCATCCTGTCGAGGAGGTAGATGATCGCGGGAGCCCGCTCGCACATTCTCATCACCGGAGGTTGGTGGTTGAGGAAGTCGCCCCCTGTAATGGTGTCTTCAAAGTGCAGTTGAGGGGAGTCGCCCTCGCCGCGAAGGTTCACGGCCCCGTTGATCCCCCCTTGGGCGCAGACGCTGTGGCTTCGCTTGACGGGAACAAGGCTGAAAAGTTGAACTTGAACCCCTGCTTCGGCAAGCTTCATGGTGGCCATGAGGCCCGCCAAGCCTCCTCCGACGACGATCACTTTGCGTTCTGATGGCATACGAAAACTCGTGGGGACGAATCAACCGAGCACGGCAGTTCGATTCGGTCCAAGAGCATCATACCGAAAGGCTGGCGAGCGGCGGTGTGGCCCACTGGCGACTGCCAGAGTGAAGCGTTTGGGCCTGACGGCCGTATAATAGGAACGTGGACAGCGAACTTACGATCGTGTTTGAACCTGCGGAGGAAGGCGGATTCACCGCTTTTATTCCGGAGGTGCCCGGAGCTATCTCCGAGGGCGAGACCCTCGAAGAGGCTCGCGCGATGGTGCTCGACGCTCTCCATGAGATCACTCTCTATCGCCGCGAGTCGGCGCTCAAAGCCAAGTCGCCCCGCTCGGTCATCGAGAGGGTCGCCCCCGCCTTCTAGCTTAGGCTTGGCGGCTTTTCAATCCCAAGGTCGGAGCAAATTCGCCTAACTGTGTTGCGCTTGATCTCGTTGCGTCGCGGGATCGCGGCTGTCGCACCGTTGGCTGGATTCAGCCAGATCGCATGGCGTCCGCCTTCTCATTAGAGGCGAAAGCCCGAGTTTCGATGGTGCCGCTCGAACTCACACCGTTTCATCGTCCTCCGCCGCAATGGCCCTCACCATGAGTTCCGGAGGCCGGGGCCGTCCTTCTTGATTCTCGCCATTAGAGCAATTCTAACCCCGACGATGAGGATTCCTGCCCTGACGGGAGCTTCCGCAAGGGTGCCGGGAACAATTGTGACAGCGGCCGAAGCGCCTGTCGGGAAGGGTGGTATGGTTTTCTGGCTCGCTGCAGCCCCAACGGGGCGAGCATTCACCAGCGAAGGGCAACGCCCTGGAAAGCGCGGGCCCCAGAATGACCGGCGGCCTGAAAGGCCGCGATACAATCGGGAGGATGCCGCAGTCCCTCGCCACCGTCCTGGTCCACGCCGTTTTCAGCACGAAGGACCGAACCCCTTGGATCGCACCGGCGATCCGGCAGGAACTGCATCCCTATATCGTCGGCGTCCTCGCCAACATCGGCTGCCCCTCGATCCAGACGGGCGGCGTCGAGGATCACGTCCATGCCCTTTGTTGTCGTTCGATGAACGGTATCTGTGGGATTGAATCCCGGCCCTTCAGGCCGCATCCTCTCTTACGGCATTTCCTTTGTCCAGGGCTTCGCCCTTCGCTCTTGGATGAACGGCCCTTCGGCCTACGTGGCGACAAGGGCGCCCGCCGGCCGGGCACGCGCTGCCCCCGCGATGCTGGCGATCGCCCTCATCCATGAGTCCCGGAGGCCGGGGCCGTCGCGCTTGAGTCTTGCCTCTTGCCTCGCGGACTGGCGAGGGGGAATGTCCTTGGTTCTTCCCAGTCTGCACTGCGAGTCAGACATGGGGCAGCCCAGGACTTATCGTCCCCAGAACGCCCTTCGCTCTGAAACCACGAATGAACGCACGGCCCCCCCGAACCAACGGCACGACCAGTCGCCCGTCCGGGGCAGCCGCGCGGTTGGGATGAAATCTCCTGAGATGACTATCCCTTGCGATCTCGCTTCAGGTACGCGTAGGCGTTGTGCGCGTGGATGGATTCGTGGTTCTCGACCTCGATCTCGTAGCTGACGATCCGGGTGTCCGAGTCGAGCCTGAGCGCGATCTCCCGCACCATATCCTCCACGAATCGCGGATTGTCGTACGCCTTCTCAGTGACCCACTTCTCATCCGGGCGCTTCAGAATCGGGTACAGGTCGCAGGAAGCCGCGTCCTCGATCAATTCGATCAGTTCTTCGAGCCAGATATGGTCTTGCGAGCGGCACTTCAGCGTCACGTACCCGCGCTGGTTGTGAGCCCCACGCGCGCTGATTTCCTTGCTGCACGGGCAGAGGGTAGTAACCGGGGCGATCACCAGCATTTCGAGGTCATAATCGCCGTTCGATTCCGCCGAAAAGCCGCACGTGTAGACCATCGAGCCCACCTTCCCGGTGACCGGCGCCGCTTTTGCGATGAAGAACGGAAACGTCACGTCGAGGTGGGCTCGCTCCGCGTTGAGGCGGGAACGAAGCCCCTCCAGAATTTTGGGGATGCTCTGGACGCTCACCTCTTTGCGATTCGCGTTCAGGACTTCGAGAAACCGGCTCATGTGAGTCCCACGGAACTCGTGAGGCAAATCGACCGTGAGCGTGAAGTTGCCGATTGTGTGCTGCACTTCGTTGGCCCGGTCGAGCACTTGGATCGGGTACTGAATGCCCCTGACGCCGACCTTGTCGATGTCGATTTTGCGCTCGTCTTTAGAGCTTTGGATGTCAGCAAGGGGCTCTCGCGCCTTCGAAATAGCGTCCTTCATGAGTTCACCGCTGTATCCTACGCCTCAGAGCCGCAAAAGTTGACTTCTGAGTCAAGTGTTCACCCGCCAAGCCCCGCCAGTCCCGAAAACGATGCTTCCAGAGCCTCGGCAATGTGCAGCACGCGGACGTGGCCGCCATGCTCGCGGGTCACCTGGTCGATCCAAGCGTGGCACCCTGGGTTGGCGAGCACCACCCAACGAGCCCCCGTCCGTTCGACGTTCTGCCACTTGCGTTCGAGCAGTTCACGGGCAGTCGAAGGCTCGGTCAAATTGTAAATCCCTGCGCTCCCGCAACACATATCCGCTTCGGCAAGTTCGACGTACTTCACGTTGGGGATCGCCGACAGAAGGTCGCGCGGCTGGCTTCGAATTCGCTGCCCGTGCGCGAGGTGGCACGCGTCGTGGTAGGTTACAACCTCGTCGAACCCTGGCGATCCGGCCAACGCCGCAGCCAAACCCTCGCTCGCAAGGAACTCGGAGAGATCGACGACCCTCTTCGCATCGGAAAACGCGGCTTCATGGTCCTTCAGGAAGTTGCCGCAACCCGCGGAGTTGACGACGATCGGCAGGTCGTCGGGCATCGCAGAGAAGGTCTGGGCCAGACAGGACTGGGCCTCGTCGAGGAATCCCTGGTGGCCATAAAGCGATCCGCAGCAACCCGCTTCGGATTCCCGGACCCGGTACCCCAGCCTGCGAAGGAGGCGGCGAGTGGCCTCATGAACCCGCGAAAACATCACCCTCATCGCGCAGCCTTCCAGCAGGTAGACTTCCCCTCTAACAGGCGGGAGCATCTCCTCCGAAAGAGCCGGCCACGTCGCCGGAACTTGGGCCCGAGGCTTTTCGGCTTCGGGCTTTTCCTTAGAAATCCCCCGCATGGCGAACTCGGGAACCTTCTTCCCCGGCCAGAGCTTCGCAAGCGCTACCTGCCTTCGGAGCCGCGGAGGAGACGTGAGCCCGTCGAGGAACCTCCTAACGGGTTCTTGCGGACTCACCAGTGCGCGCGCTTGCTCGATGATGCTGCGGTACTCGACGCCGCTTGGGCACGCCGTCTCGCAGGCCAAGCACCCCAAGCAATGGTCGATGGGTTCTCGAATCGCTTCGGGGTCTTGAAGCACGCCCTCGTTGAGGCTGCGAACCAGATAGATCCTGCCTCGCGGCGATTCCGTTTCTTCGCCGGTCAGGATGAACGTGGGGCAGCTTTCGAGGCAAAAGCCGCATCGGATGCAACGGGCGGTCAGGTCGGAGAGGTCCTTCACTTCGCCTCCACGGGTTCTGGATTGAACTTACCCAATGGGTCGAGCGCGAGACGCGTTCGGCGGGCGAGTTCGGAGGCGTTTCCGGAATGCGCGTCGTTGAACCCCTCGCCCGAGGGCCCGATCCGCCACCCCCGGCCGGGCTCGATTCGGACCTCTTTCTGAGGGTCTGTCCAGAGGGTGCAACTCGCCGGGTCATAACCGTAGAGCGCATCTCCGACTTCACTCTTGAGCCGTTCGAAGGCGTCGGGCAGGCACCTTACGATCCGGACCGCCGAACCGGAAGGGTCGCGAAGCTGCTCGAACTCCGTGGGCGGGAGCGCCCGCAAGGGGTACAGCCTGAGGATCACCGACGCTACGATCCCCAACGTGCCCCTTGCGCCGATGATGAGTTTCTGGACGTCGTACCCGGCCACGTTCTTGACCGCCTTGCTCCCGCACCGAGCGACTGCGCCGTCCGACCGAACCAAACTGAGACCCAACACCCAATCCCTGGCCGATCCGCACTGCGCTTCGAGACCATGAGGCAGCGGCAGGCTGACGAGCCCGCCCACAGTTCCCGGAAACCCCGCTCCCAACGGGCCGACCGACTCGGCGCTCGGAAAGGGAAGGCAGGCGCCGACCTCGGCCAATTCGTCCTGCAATTCGCTGAGAAGCGTCCCTGCCCCAACCTCGACGACCTGATCTTCCGGTTCGAGGCTGAGGATGCCGCGCAGGCCGGTCAGGTCGACCGCCGTTCCGGATCGCTCCTCGCAGAACTGCCGCTTGCTGCTCGAACCCCGAATCACAACGCGCTCGTTCTCACGGACCGCCTCAGCGAGTTCGGAAAGGCTGATGGGCTTCACCACGCCGCGCCCCGCCATCGCTTGCGGTGCTCGGTGCATCCCCGCTGGTTGGGAAGAATCTTGCACGGGTTGCAGCTTGTCCCACCGTTGAAAACGGCCTTGGCGTCGGCCTGAAGACGGATGCTCGGTTCATCGAACATTTCAGCGAAAAGATCAACTTTCTCGACGCCGACGCCGTGCTCTCCGCTTATGCTTCCGCCGAGTTCGATGCAGCGTCGAATGATCTTCTCCCCCGCTCGGATCGCCCGGTCGACTTGGCCCGGGTCGCGATCGTCGAAGTAGAAGCAGGGATGCAGATTTCCATCGCCCGCATGAAAGAGGTTGGCGACGCCGATTTCGTGCTCCTTCGCGACCTCGTACACGAAGTCGAGCATGTCTGGGAGCTTCGATCTCGGAATCACGCCGTCGTGGGTCACAATGCTTGGGGCGAGTCGGCCCATCGCGCCGATTCCCTTTTTGCGAGCGGTCCAGAGGCTTTGACGCTCGGCTTCATCACGGGCGATGCGGAGTTCGAGCGCGGAGTTTTGTTCGCAAATCGTTCGCACCACCCTAAACTCCTGCTCCACGCGCTGCCGTGGCCCATCGCATTCGATCAGAAGCAGGGCGCGTGAGCCTTCGGGGTAGGCAAGTCCGAACGCCGCGTTGAGAGCGTGGAGGATGCCGTGGTCCATCATCTCCAATGCAGCCGGGATCACGCCCGCCGCAATGAGGTCGGCGACGGTCTTCGTGGCGGCTCGAAGGTCGTCGTAGGCCGCGAGGGCGGTTTGCACGAAAGGAGGGAGCGGCGTCAGCTTCACCCAAGCCTCAGTGACGATCCCGAGTGTCCCCTCCGAACCTACGATCAACCCCACCCAGTCGTACCCCGGCGCGCCTGGCGCGAGGTTGCCGAGTTCGAGCCTCTCGCCCGCAGGGTCGATGAGCGTCAGAGCGAGGACGTGCTGCGAGGTCACGCCGTACTTGAGCGTATGCGGGCCCCCCGAGTTCTCTGCGATGTTGCCGCCCAGCGTTGCGACGGTTTGACTCGACGGGTCGGGCGCAAAGTGCAGGCCGTGCTTGGCGACCGCATCGGAGATTCGCTTGTTCACCGCGCCAGCTTGCGCATGGAGCCTGCGATTGCCGACGTCGACCTCCAAAATCGCCGTCATTTTCTTCGTGGAAATTACGACGCCGCCCTGGGCCGGCAGCGCTCCGCCACTGAGGCCGGTGCCTGCTCCTCTGGGCGTAAACGGAACCTCCCTGCGAAGGCAATACTGAACCACCCTTTGCACATCGTCCGTCGTGCGGGGAAGCACCACGCAGGCGGGCGGCGAGCGGTCGATCGTGTAGGCGTCGCAGTCATACGCCCTTCGAGCGGCCTGACCCGAAAGCACCTGGCTTGAGGGCAGAATCCTGCCTAAATCCAGCGCAAGCGCGTCCGAGCCGATGCGTTCAGAGCCCACTTCAGCTTCATTCTATTCCAGGTGAGTTGCCGGCGGCTCGCCCTCGGCCGCGAACTCGTGGACTTGAGAGGGTTCATTGGGACACGGGCCGGCGATCCGCCCGAAGCTTCCCCAGCAGCAAGATCGCGCCGGGTTTGTCGATCATATTGTTGCGAGAGATGCAATTCGAGATGAGAAGGCAAGCGGGGCAGCCGGTTTCGCAGTCGCACGACGTCACCAACTCGCTCGCCATTTCGCGCCAAGGCTCGAGGGAATCGATCAGTCGTTCGCTCAGGCCGATGCCGCCGGGAACGTTGTCGTACACGAAGAGAGCCGCTTTCATGGAGTGAGGGAACAGCCCGTACCACGCGCTCCCGAGATCGCCCCGATCGCACTCGGCGATGTAGGGGGCGGTGACGACCAGCGCGTGCTCGAGACCATGAAGGGAGCCGAGGTATTCCGGCGCGTCTTCACCTTCGACCGGCGGTAGGTGGACCCAGATTCCCAGCGTGTCGAAGCTCACCGGCGGAAGGTCGAGGGCTTCGTACCCCAGCACCGTATCCCCGTCGAGCGCCAGGCGCTTATAGCCGGTCACCCGCTCCGTGACTCGCAAGCTACTGAGTTCGGCAGAGAGACTGCCCCAGACCCGCTCCTGCACTTTCACCAATGGCTGAATCTGAACCTCGACTTGAGGTTCTGTATAGAATTCGGCCCGCAAGTGGGTGAGAGTCGCTTCGCGCCGGTCGAGGTTCAACTCGTCTACGAGGTAAGGCACGCCTCTATGAATGTGGACCGCGCCCTTGTGGAGGGTTTTGAGCGCACGCCAATACTCGCTCTCGCCCACCTCGTCGTTATCGAGAAGAATCCGCACGGAATCTGAACCCACCGCGCGGATATCGACCTTCGGCGCAGGGGGATCGAACGATTTGTAGTAGTACCTCCCGGCGCTCATCTCGATATCACCGCTTTCGGCAAGAGAACCTATCGCCCAGGAAGCCGAAGAGGAAAACGCCTCAACCTCGTCGAGGGTCATCGGGCGCTCGTACACCGCGCATCGAAGCTGCTGTTCGAGAATCACCGGGTTATCGACGCTGACCGACACGGGCTCAGGAGGCGATTCCATCAGGATTCGCGGGTGCCGGGCGAAGTAGAGGTCCAGGGGGTCGTTCCGGGCCAGCAGCACCGACGCGCCTTCCTCGGTCCCGCGTCCCGCGCGGCCGGTTTGCTGCCAAAAGGCGGAGCGGGAGCCGGGGTACCCATTCATCAGCACGACGTCCAACCCGCCGATGTCCACGCCGAGTTCAAGGGCGTTCGTACTCGCGAGACCCAGAAGGCGGCCCTCGAAAATGGCGCGCTCGATCTCCCTTCGGTCCTCCGGCCGATACCCCGCGCGATAGCTGTCGATCAGGTCCGGGTCGACCCCTCGCCTTCGGGCGGCAACGCGGGCGTAGCGCAAAACAAGCTCCACCGAATTCCTCGACCGGCAAAACGCAAGCGCCCGAAGCCCTGCCTGTACCATCTGAACCAGAGCCGCCGAAGTCGAGCGGTTCGGGCTGGGAAAGGACTCCTCGTCGCCGAGTTGAGGGGCCCAGAAGAAGTAGCTTCGCTCGCCGCTCGGCGACCCGTCGCCCGCGACCACGTGTCCCTCCTTCCCCGTGAGTTGGGCGAAGAGCTGGGCCGGATTCCCGATCGTGGCCGAAGCGCCGATCACCTGAGGTTGAGACCCTGCCGCTTTGCAAAGGCGCAAGAGTCGTCGCAGGACGCTAGCGACATGAGACCCGAACACTCCGCGGTACACGTGCATCTCATCGAGAACGATCGTTCGCAAGTTGCGAAGGAATCTGGCCCAGTTCTCGTGATTGGGAAGGATTCCTATGTGCAGCATGTCCGGGTTGGTGATCAGCACCGAAGCGGCTTTTCGGATGGCTGCCCGCTCGGACTTGGGTGTGTCGCCGTCGTAAACGCCCACACGAAGCCCCGATCCCTCCCCCAACGACTCCAGCCTTTGAAGCTGATCGCGCGCAAGGGCCTTCGTGGGATAGAGCAGCAGCGCGCGAGCCGTGGGTTCGGCGAGGCAACGCTCCAGGAGGGGCACTGCAAAGCAAATCGTCTTCCCGCTATTGGTTCCCGTGACGACGACGACGTCTTTCCCCGACCTCACGGCGTCGATCGCTTGAGCCTGGTGGGTGAAGAGCCTCTCGATGCCGCGTTTGCGGAGGTTTTCCGCCACGATTCCAGGGAGCGCTTCCTGCGTCTCCGCAAACTCAGCTTGCCTTGCGCGGATTCGAATCACCTGGGCCTTGCGCTCGAACATCGGAATGCCGGCAACACGTTCGGCCAGCGTTCGACGCTCCATGGCTAGTCCAACTCATCGAGTTCTGGCGCCCAGTCCGAACGCTTCACGGTCAGCTTGACCGCCGCCACGCTGATCGCCAGGAGGAGGGTCATCGGGATCGCCATCATGAGGAGCGTGAACGCATCGCCCGTCGGGGTGAGGATTGCGCTCGTGATCACGACGAACGCGATCGCGTGCCTCCAGTAATGAATCAACGTGTCGGGCCCAATCAACCCGATTCGTCCGGCGATATAGACCACAAGCGGAAGTTGGAATCCCACGCCGAACGCCAGCATCAACTTGAACATGAAGAAGACCATCGTCCCCGGCTCTTGGTACAGCGCGGTGCCGGGGAAATCCTCGAAAAAGCTGAGAAACCACCTGAGCGTCGTGGGAAGCACCAGCCAGCAGAGCGTTACGCCCAAGGCAAACAGCAGAACGCTCAGGGGCGCGAGCCGGCGAATCGGACGCCGTTCCTCGGCCTTGAGTCCGGGCGAAACGAACCCCCATATCTGCAGGACGATGTAGGGCAGGGCGATCCCCAGGCCGATCATGAACGAGAGTCGAAACTTCAGAAAGAACGCCTCTGTCGCGCTCTTGAACGGCTCGGAGTATTGGAAATCGGCGTGCGTCTTGCGGTAATCGGCGACCGCGACGTTGACTAGGTGGTTGAGGGAGTCGTAAAGGTAGGGCTGAATGAACCAGCCGACCGTCCACCCGACCGCGATGACGACGAATGTGCGGACGATTCGATCTCGCAGTTCGGAGATGTGTTCGCTCAGAGTCATGCGGTACTCCTCTGGATCAGCAGAGGAGCCCCGCTTGTTCTTTCGCTTGGAGGCGATCTTGAGGGGCATAAACTCCCCTCATTATGAATTAGCTTTCGAGAGTGAGCACGATCCGATAGCGGAATCGCAAGAGTTCCGTTCCGCCCCTCGCGCCGCCACCCTGCGCGCCGCCGCTCCCGGTCGCTGCGGGAGGGCCCATGATGCCCTGGCCGCCGCGTCCGCCGCGCCCTGCTCCCGGAGGTCCCATTGTGCCAGCTTGGCCGATCCCCTGGGTTCCTGACATGCGTCCGCCTTCATCGTCGCTGCGCTGCCCGCCGCCGCCACTCATTGGGGCGTTGCGGGTCCCTCCTCCAGGTTGCGCCGAGGTGCCCTGAGATTGCTGGCGAGTGTCGGCGGTCAGGTCCCAAACGAACTTGACTGGTACGCCGAGGTCGAGGGCGAACCACGTGGTCTGCTCGACGGAGACTCTCTCTCCTCCGAGCGCTGCCTGCCCGTCCTTACCCTGCCCAGGCGAGGGTACGGACGCCTGAGCAACGCTCGTTCGAATCTTTGCGCACGGATGGCCCATTTCCCATTCCATGCCCAAGAGTTCGCCTCGGGCTGGGAGTTTGGCGACCAGCGACTTGAGTTCGTACCATCGATCCAAGTCGAGAGTCGGAAGCTGGAAGCTCGACGCCCAGAAATCGCCCGGTTTGACTGACTTGGTCGGCAGTGTGGGCAAGGGAATCAGCACGTAGAGGTCAGTTCGCGCAGGATCACCCAGCGAGCCTTCGATCGGCACGTAGAGCGGAACAAACCCGAACTCTTCGGAGCCGGTGGGGTTGATCGCCATGTACAGCGGGTGCATCTGCCAGTCGTAGTAGCGAGCCCCTTCGAGGACCTCGCCGGCGGCGTTCTCAAGGAGCGTGAAGTGGGCGTAATTCTTACCGGGGTCGGGGAGCGCTTGCACCCGCACGAGCCCTTTACCGTCCGGAAGGACGTTATCGATTGCATAAAGCAGTCGGAACTTGTCGGATTCGACCGGCAGCTCGGCCGCACGTCCGCCCATCCTTGCCTGGGCCTCGCTGATCGAACTCAGCGTTCCCGCGACTTCGACGTTGTAGATCAGCTCTTTGCCTTGCTTGAACTTGTACCGAAGCGAGAATCCGTCATCAGGGACGTCGATCGACGTCGAATTGGCGACGGTGACCTCGACGGACGATCTCTCCAAGACCACCGAACGCTCGCCCTGATCTTGGAACAGGACGAGAGCGATCTGGGTCTTGCCATCGGCGATCTTGCGTTCCTTGGTGTCGAGGATGTACTCGAAGTAGCCGTCCTTCTTATCGAAAACGGTCGCTTCGACGAACTTCCCGTTCACATAAACGCCCACATAACCCCGGTCGGGAATGCTGTTTTCGGGCACGAGAACCCGAATCTTCTCCCGAACCTTGGAGCCGTCGACCGGTCTCACGATCGTAAATGGCGCTTGCGCAAGCACCGCTCCTGCGAGCGCTACGGCAAGAATCGTTCCCCAAAAACGCTTCATTCGTTGTCCTCCGACAATCACCGAGGCAAGGCCATGCCTTGACCTGCGGCTGTCCAACCATTATGACGCGATCCAATCGCGACACGTCACAGATACGACGGCCAGGAGCGACTTTCTGGTTCAACCGACGCGCGGGATTCGGCTGCGGAAAGTTTCCGCGACGCTTTCTCGCGAATCTAAGGGCATGGGCGACTCCATCCCGCATAATAGGAGGGTCGATGCCCACGACCCAATCCATTCCTCTGAACGAAGAACAGCGGCGAGCTGTCGAACATGAAGGCGGCCCGCTGCTCGTGTTTGCGGGCGCGGGCTCAGGCAAGACCCGTGTGATCGCGGCGCGGATCGCTCGATTGGTCGCGGGCGGAGTGTATGCGGATAGGATTCTTGCGGTAACTTTTACAAACAAAGCTGCCCGCGAGATGTCGGAGCGAGTGGAGAGCCTAACCGGCGCGTCGGTACGCCCGATGTGGATCGGCACCTTTCATTCGATCTGCAGCCGGATGCTTCGAAGAGACGCCGATAAACTTGGACTTTCTCGCGACTTCGTGATTTACGACGACTCCGACCAACTGAGCCTCATTCGTGAGATATTTAAGTCCAAGAATCTCGACGAAAAATCAATCAATCCTCGCGTCATCCTCCGAGAGATTAGCAACGCCAAGGAGCGGCTCGAAAGTCCGGACGCGATGGCCGGGCGGGTCGCAGGTTTCATCGAGCGCATTGCGGTAGATGTGTATAGGTCATATTCGGAAAGACTTCAGAAATCTAACGCCATGGATTTCGACGACCTGATCTACTGGGCTGTTCGGCTCCTCGAACAACGCGCCGACGTACGGGAGCAGTATCAGAGCAGGTTTCAGCACGTTCTCGTGGACGAGTACCAGGACGTCAATCTTTCTCAATACCGATTTGTACAACTCATGGCCGAAAAGAGTCGCAATTTAGTCGTCGTTGGGGATGACGACCAAAGCATTTATCGGTGGCGCGGCGCCGACGTCAAGCTCATCCTCAGCTTCAAAGCCGACTGGCCCGACGCGACGATCATCAAGCTCCAGCAGAACTACCGATCGACCAAGACCATTTTGCGGGCCGCAAACGAGGTCATCCGAAACAACCGGTCGAGGGCGCACAAGGAACTCTGGACCGAGAACACCGAGGGCGCGCACATCCACCTCATCGAAGCCGGAACCGAACTCGACGAGGCGATGGCCGTCGCCGAAACCATCCTGCAGGACACCTCGACGGGTCGAAGAAAATACGGCGAGTTCGCCGTGCTTTACCGAACGAACGCGCAGAGCCGGGTGCTGGAAGAAGCCCTTCTGACGCTGCGGATTCCGCATGTGCTGATCGGCGGGCAGAGGTTTTATGAGCGGAAAGAGATCAAGGACGCGGTGGCGTACTTGCGCCTGGTGCTCAACTCTCAGGACGACGTTTCGTTTCGGCGGGTGATCAACGTTCCCACGAGGGGGATCGGGGCTACCAGCATCCAAGCGATCGAGCAATTCGCCGCTGCCAATTCGATTTCGCTCCTCGAAGCCTGCGCCACCGAGGAGTTCCTCCAACAGCTTTCGTCCCGCGCCCGAAACCCCATCGGCGCGTTTTCAAAAGCGATTCTCGAAGCCCGGCACCTCTCGGAATCCGGCGGCGTCACGCAGGTGTTGAAATCCCTTCTTCAGGCAAGCGGGTACCTATCCTCGCTTCGCGAAGACCGCTCGCCCGACGCCCAATCGCGATTGGAGAACCTCCAGGAGTTGCTCAACGTCACCACGCAGTACGACGCCTCAGCGGACGAGCCGACGCTCTCCGGGTTCCTCGAAAGCGTTGCGTTGGTGTCGGACGCTGATTCTATCGGCGAAGGCGGGGAGGCTGTCACGCTGATGACCCTCCACACGGCGAAAGGCCTGGAGTTTCCGGTCGTGTTCATCACGGGGTTGGAAGAGGGTGTGTTCCCGCATTCGAGGTCGATGCAAGATGACGCGGAGCTCGAAGAGGAGCGAAGGCTCTGCTATGTGGGCATGACCCGCGCGCAACAGGAACTCTATTTGTTGAGGGCACACCGGCGAAGCGTGTATGGACAGCCTCAGTTCAACCGTCCCTCGCGATTTCTTGAGGAAATTCCGCGAGAACTTATACGCGTCATGGGTGGATCGCGTCCCGCGCCCGAGGGGCTCTCCACGGTTTATCAGGAGCGCTCGGGCCGATATGGCGTGATCGAGCCTCGGGTCGCAGCCTCGCCGCCCCCGCGCACGGCCCTGCGCTCGCCGGACTGGAAACCGCCTTTCGACGTCGGGCAGACGGTGCGCCATGCGAAGTTTGGCGTCGGGGTCGTGGTGGCTTGCGTGCCGATCAAGGGAGACACCGAAGTGACCGTCGCGTTTCCGGGTGTCATTGGAGTCAAGAAACTGGTGCAAGGCCTTGCGAAGCTCGAACCTACTTAGCTGCGGTTTGGGGGCCGCGATGTCGCTCTTGGCGGCAGGCTGCGGCCCGAAGAACGAGTACTTCCCGCTCGATGTGGGAGACTCGTGGACGTTCGGAGTTCGAACGGGGTATGGGTCATTTTCCGAGTCCATTCGTACGACGCGGGAAATCTCGGTCGGGGGCCACAAGGGCCTGGAACTGGTGAGTCGGGGAGGCACGTCGCGCTTGTATCAGGACGGCGGCGATCTTTACTTGTCCGAGGGCGCGGTCGGGAGGTTCGAACCTCCGATCCCCCTGCTCTCCGCGGACGAGGCTGAGTCGAGGCGGGCCTGGGAGGGCGTGGTCATCCTGCGTGGGGCCCAGAGGCGAGCGAAGGGCGTGTGGAGTCAGAGGTTCGAGAAGTCCCCTCTGCCTTCGTTTCCGTCGTCTCATGTCTTGCGATCCACCTTCGTTTTCGACTTGGGGACGCGCCATTACGAACTCAACAGTTGGTTCTTGGCAGGCGAGGGCTTGATCCTACAGGAGCAACGGGCGAACGGAGAACTGGTGACTCGGCTCGAGCGCGTGGGCACCTCGCCCGCCAACTGACTTTGGTTCAAAGAGAAAAAACCCGGCCAAGGGCCGGGTTCTTCTTCCCTCATCGGTCGAGGAGCTTATTTCTTGCGTCGTCGAACCACAGCGGCAAGGCCAAGCCCGAGGGCGGCCAGGGTCGCGGGCTCAGGAACCGCGCAGTAGGATGCTCCTGTGAGCGAGATCCGATATGCGCCAGTGAGCGTCGAAGCGGCCGTGCCGTTCCAATCGAAGATTGGGCCGCCCGCGCCAGGGCCGTCGGGAGCGCGCTCGACGTTGTACGGGGTGTCCAACCACAGTTCGGCGCCGGTCGCGTCTACGGGGTCGCGGTCATATCGGCTGATCGCGAGGTAATAGTAGCCAGGTCCGGGCAAGAACGCTCCAGTAATCACAGACTGGAGTCCAGTGGCGGCTGGGTCGTCATCGTTGAACGTGACTCCAAATCCGCCCGAATCGAACAAGAACAATTGCGTGTCCAGCGTGGTGCCACCCACCGTCGAAGCCGAAAAGCTGGTGTGGTCGTAAACAAAGATACAATACATATCCTTGTCGTTTCCGTCCGCGGCAGCGTTATTGCCAATGAACCCACTGATGAAATCCAAAGTGCCGGAGCCGACCGTGATTTGGGCAGTACCCGGCAGATCGCCAGCATCGCCCACTTCCGTCCAAAGCTGAGCCTGCGCAACGCCGAGCGACGCCGCCAAGCCCATCAATACGAGTTTCTTCATCTTCGCTTCCTCCGAATGATTTGGGCCTTGAACTACAATTCAGACGATGGCTAGGTTTTGGGGCCCAAGTGCAAAATCCAATATACAAAGGTTTGTGCGGATTGCCAAGGCATCCGAAAATAACCTGGTACGTTTACCTGGTCACGATTTGCCGAGTATAAGATTGCGAACGGACGTTTTGAAGAATGGTTAGTACAAAAGGACTGAGATCATGAGCGAGATAGCGGCCGCTTCGACGAGGAGACCCGTTACGCTCGGCGACGTGAAGAAGAGCCCGAGGGTGCGGGCGCTGATCGACGGCGCGAACGAAGTGATGAAGGCGATGGGATACACCGAGCACGGCCATCGCCACGCGGGGATTGTCAGCAGCATCACCCGTTACTTGCTCGAGCAGCTTGGCGCGCCGCCGCGTGAGGTCGAACTTGGACAGATCGCGGCGTATCTCCACGACATCGGAAACGTCATCAACCGGGAGAGCCATCCGATCAGCGGCGCCAACCTCGCGTATCCCATTCTCAGCGACTTGGGGATGCCCGAAGAGGAACTTGCTCCGATCCTCGGGGCTATCGGCAACCATGAGGAGCTTCACGGAACCCCCATCAACACGATTTCAGCCGCGTTGATCGTCGCCGACAAGAGCGACGTTCACTACAGCCGAGTCCAAAACCCCATTTTGGAGTCGTTCGACATTCACGACCGGGTGAACTATGCGGTGCAGAAGAGCCGAACGGTCATGGACCTCGCCGCGCAGAAGATCGAACTGACCTTGGAGATCGACACGAGTTACGCCAGCGTCATGGAGTACTTCGAAATCTTCCTTTCGAGGATGGTGATGTGCCGCAAGGCCTGTGATACGTTCGGCTATCAGTTCGTCCTCAGCGTGAACGGTACGATTCTGGGGTAGGCGTTACCGAACGGCGAGCGCGTCGGCGATTTCGGATTGGATTCGGTGGGCCGCTCCTCGAGGGTCCGAACTGAGCGTGATGGGCCTGCCCACCACGAGGAAGTCCGCTCCCCAGCCAAGTGCGGTGCGAGGGTCGGTCGATCTTCTGTGCTCGTCGGAAGATTCTCCCGCCGGCCGAATCCCCGGGCTCACGATTAGCGTTTCGTCGCCCAATCTTTCTCGCAGCGTGCGAATCGCTTCGCCCGAGGCAATCCAGCCGTCAGCACCGGCATCGCGCGTGGCTTGGGCGCGGTGGGCGAGGTAGTTCTTGAGAAAGTCGTCTGGCGCGCGGATTCCGTCGAGGCCGAGATTGTCCCTTAGTTCGTCTGGCCCCACGCTCGAAAGGAGAGGGACCGAGAGTAGGAGCGGAAGGGAGCGGGCGCCTCGCCCCTTGACTGCGGCACGGATTGTTGCGGGGCCGCCGTGGAGCGTCAGGAACCTCGCCCGGCCACCCAGGACCTCGACCGCGGTCGCAATCGTTGCGTCGATGTCGTCGAGTTTGAGGTCGAGGAACACTTCCTTCCCGAGCGATCGGAGCTTCTCGACCGCCGGCAGGCCTTCGGCAAAGAAGAGCCGGTAACCGACCTTATAAAAGAGCACGTCGTCGCCGAGGGCTTCGACGAGTTGGAGCGCGTCTTCGAGGCGCGGAAGGTCCAGTGCGACGATGAGCCGAGATCGAGGGTCGGAGGGGCGATAAGGTGGGGGCGGCGCAGCTTCGGGCATTCCGCCGTGCAGTATGGCACCGAATGGACGCCCGGGCCGCACGTGGCTAGGCCGCTGATTCGAACCCAGCGATCGAGTCGAGAACCTCAGGGTCAAAACGACCCGGATCACGCGCGAGGGCCTGTTCGCCGTAAAGAACCCATTGCTCGAATACGTCGTAAAGCCGAGCCAGGAATGGGATGCGCGGGCCCACGGTTCCTGCAGCGCCTTTGCCGTCGAATCTCTCGCCCAAGGCGTTGAGACTCGGCAACAAGATTCGCAGGTCGGGGCTCGCTTCCATCCTCTTGAGCTTGCTGAGGGATTGTGCGCTCCTTGCCCTCCGATATTCGCCCGCGACGACTCCAAGGCACCGTAGTAGGTGGACTTGCGCCGAACTGAGCTTCAGGTTCTGGGCCGTCTTCTCAATCGCGAGGTCCAACTCCGCGCAAAGCGCCTTCGTCTTGCTCTTGCGTCCCGCGGGAACCCACTCCCACAGGTCTTCGAGGGCGATCGCGAACCTCGTGCCGTCCCCAACCGGGCCGCCGGAATACAGCGCAACGCGGTTTCGTCCTGACCTCTTGGCTTCGAAGAGGGCGGTATCGGCGGCTCGCAAGAGAGAAGAAGCTCCCTGCGCATGGCTCGGATACACCGCCACTCCGATGCTCACCGTTAGCGGGCGTTCCCGGCCTGAAGGCGTCTGCAGCTTGAGAGATTCGATTTTCGAACGAATCCGCTCGGCTGTCCCCAGGCTTTCTTCCAGATCGCTTCCCGGAAGAACGGCGGTGAACTCCTCGCCGCCATATCTCGCCGCAAGGTCGTATTGGCGAACGCACTGCTTGAGCGCGAGAGCGACCTCTTGGAGGACGCCGTCTCCCACGTCATGCCCTTCCTCTTCGTTGAAGCTGCGGAAGTGATCGACGTCGATCATGAGCGCCCCGATCGGTTGTTCGGTTCGCTCAGCCTCGGCGATTCTCAAGTGGAGGAACTCCTGAAGCGTGCGATGGTTGGCGATGCCGGTCAGGGGATCGTTGCTCGCCAGCGATTTGAACCGCTCGAACAAGTACGCCTTGTTGAGCGCGAGGGCGAGGTGCTCGCTCAGCACTGAATGGAACTCTTGAAAGTCGCGGAAGTTCGCTTGATGGTGCTTGGCGACGATTTCGAGGACCCCCATCAGCGAGTCGCCCGCCATCAACGGCATCAGGCTCACCCCCCCTGGCTTCAAGTAACAAATCTCGGCTTCGAGCGACGCGCTCAGCGGATTGTCGCCTACGCCGTCGAGGAAGAGCGGCTTGCGGCAGTCAGCGACGAGTTCGGCAAGGCAGGTGGCCCCTTGGCTCGACTGAATCTGCTTCAGCAAGTGAGCGCCCTTGCGGTTGATTCCGGTGTGGGCGGCCAGTCGGAGCGGGTTGACGCCGTCTTCAGGAATCCAGAGCATGGCAGCGGCCGGATCGAGACGAGACGCCAAGGCGTGGATCGCCGCAGCGCAGAGCCCGTCGATTTCCGTATGCGCCGAGGTCACCGCCCCGAGCTCTTTCAGAAGGTCGGCTTCGAGCGAGCTTCGGGAGGCCCTTCCTCGGAAAACGCGTTCCTCTCGGGCGCAGGTCGCGAGCAACAGGGCCTCTTGGGTGTTGCCGTAGGCGATCGGGGAGGCTAGAAAACGGACGCCTTCGGTATAGAGCGATCCTGATTGACCCCCCAGCGCGGATTCGACTAGTGGGCCAAACTCGCTGATCAGCAGGCTTCGCTCCCCAAACCGATCGAAGAACGTACCTGCAAGTCCCCAAGCCCTTCGCACGAATCCTAATCCGTCGACCAGCGCCACGCCGACATTCGCAGGTTCGAGGTCTGAGATCAGAGCCGGCTCGGGGAGGTCGAGCACGAGCCTTCCGCCTTCTTTGAGCCGAAGTGCGAGAGGGAACCCAACTGCTGTAGAATCGCCCTGGGGGTCGAGAGCGTCGACGCCCAGCCTTTCGAGCAACTTAACCAACTGACAAAGGGAATCAGCCCAGCACACGCTACGTTCGATTCTCGGTTGATTTCCCCGTCGAAACCAGCCTCGTTTGGAAACTTTTGCCCGAAAAGCCGTCAAAGAGGTAAGGCAAACGATGATGCAATCGCGTTCGAGGTTCTGGAGTTGGTTGAATTGGCCCGCGATCTTTGCTCTCCTTCTGGCGGGCTGGCTGTGCGTAGGCTGTGGCGGAGGGGGCGGCGCGACCGAACTCCTTTATCAAACCGATTGGACCAACCGGGGGAGGTCGGTGACGGGACTCTCGCAGAGGGTTCGCCTCTACACGGCCTCGAATCAACTCGTGCAAACGCTCGTGATGAACCAGGACGCCAACGGTTTGCAGGGCCTGACGATCCCCGTGTCCGGCAGCGGTGTGTACAGGCTTTACGTCGAACTGTATTCGCAGCGCGACCTGTTGGGCGTCCGGACCGGAGTCCTCGAAACGCTCGTTACGCTTTCCGGCCGGACGACGTTTTTGAGCGCCGTGGGCGAAGACCCCACGATGGTCGAGGTCACTCCCGAATCGGCCAGCGTCAAGGTTCAGCACAGCCGCCAATATTACGCTGCAGGGTACAGCGGTGCGAATCGGGCGGTTTTCGTCGAAGACGAGGCCTTCGAGTGGTCGGCGCTCGGCGGAGTTGCGAGCGTCAATGAAACCGGAATCGCCCTTGGGCTGACACCGGGAAGCGGGACCCTCCGAGCCACCCACAGCGACACCGGCCACCAAGGCAGTGGGCTGATCACGGTCGACCCGTTTCAGGCCACGCAGACGAAATGGACGGTCATGGTGTTCCTGAACGCCGCAAACGATTTATACACGTTCAGCACTCTCAACGTGAATCAGATGGAGTCTGTGGCGCAGAATCCCGACGTTCGATTCGTCGTGCAGTGGAAGCAGTCCCAATCGGTTTGGCCCTCGTCCAGCTTCGACGGCACGCGCCGCTATCTGGTCAAGCCCGACACGACTTCGAGCATCGCGAGCGAGTTGATTCAAGACATGGGCCCTGGGGTCGATATGGGCCAGGCCTCCACGCTCCTCGACTTCGTGAACTGGACCAAGACGTATTACCCCGCCGATCGCTACGTGCTCGTGGTGTGGAACCACGGCAACGGCTGGCGCAGGAAGCCAGAGGACACGCTGCCGACGCGGGCGGTCAGCTACGATGACGAAACGGGCAACGCAATCCAGACATGGCAGCTTTCGCAGGCCATCGGCAACAACGTTCTCGACATCATCGCGTGGGACGCGAGCCTGATGCAGATGCTGGAAGTGGCGTACGAGTTGCAGGACCGCGCTCAGTTGATCGTCGGCAGTGAGGAGAGCCCTCCGGGCGAAGGCTATCCTTACGACCTCATCTTTGGAGAGTTTCGCGACAGCCCCGATGCCTCGACGGTGACTCTCTCTAAGGCGTTCGTCGATGGGATGCTTGCGGTGCCGGCGTACCAGACCCGGAAGATCACGCAGAGCGTTCTCGACACCAGCAAACTGCCGGCCCTTGGGGCCTCCGTGAGCGAATTGGCTTCGCAACTCATCGCGAATGTCGGGTCGATTGGAACCGAGATTCAGACGGTCCGCACGCAGGCCAAGAGCTACAGCCCGACGGCGTTCCGAGTTTATCGCGACCTGTACCACGTGTGCGAACTGATCGAATCGCTCATCGGGATTCCCGGCATTCAGACCGCCGCTGCCGATGTTCGCGCAAAGATCGCCGACGCGGTGGTTTGGGAAGGGCACAACGTGAACTCGCTCAACAGCCACGGCGTCTCGATCGACTTTTCGTCTTCAGGCACGTATGCCGGGGTGGCGACGGATTACGCTCAGCTTCGATTCGCGCAAGAGACGATGTGGAACGAGTGGCTTTCCGTTGCCCCCTAGGGGCTTAGCGGAGAAGCCTTTCCTTGAGGAAGCGGGCTCGCTGCTGTCCAGCCGCGGCCTCGTTGGAGGGGCCACGGAAATCAAGCGTTGCGAGCCACGTATCGACGTCGCGGTGGGTCACCTCGGACGTTTGCTTCGCCGCCGCCCCCCATCGAACCCACGCCAGGACCCTCAGGGCCTCGGAGAGTTGGACAGAACCGGAGGTCGCGACGTATTCGAGCCCGGACTGCACCCGGTGTTCGAGTTCGGTCGTCGAAATGGACTCGCGGGCTCGGCGCTCTTCGTCGATAAGGTACTGAACCGCCCCCACGAACGCCTCGATGGCTCCGCTGACGATGCTGACTTGCAGGAACGCTCCTACGGCTCGGCTAGATTCTCCAAAGAGGCCCCGCGCCACCACTCCGCGGTCGGCCAAGGCGCGCAACACGTTGGGCAGGCGCTTGGCGTGAGCGAGGCCGATCAGATGCACCATCGAGGAAAGCCGGATACCTGAGCCGCAGTTGTAGGGGCTCGCGGAGAGATATCCGAACCGAGGAGATTCGGCAAACTCGAGGTCGCGGGCGAGAGCGTCCAGCGTCTCCGAAGCGGCTTTCCGCGACTTGCGCAGCGACCACCCCGGCGAGAGCGATTGAATGCGGAGGTGGTCCTCTTCGTTAACCATGACGCTGCAGAGCCGCTTGGCCTCCAAAACGACCGCGCGTCCGGGTTGGTTGACCGGGAATCGGGGCGAGATCAGTCGGCAACCGATGAGATAGTCCCTTTCGGAAGGGGAAAGCTGAGAGAGGATGGTCCAATTCGGGAGGTTTTGGGAGGCTGAAGAGGAAACGCTCGCGAGGATTTGTTCGAGTTCGTCGGGAGGTGCGTTGTGGGGGAACCGAAAGCCGCGCAGGTTCCGCATCACTCGCGCGCGGGTACTGAGCACGACGTCGTCGTGGGGCGCGCCAGGCTTGAGCCAAGCAGGCGCAGACATCGATCGCATGACAAGCTCACGCCAGGAGTCGGCTTCTGGGGCGCCTGGGGGCATGAGTGGATTCTACTCAGGGGTCGCGGATCGCAGCATTCCGACAAAGCTACGGGCATGGCGGGCCGCCGGAAGTGGAATGAGTGTATCGGACCGTCCTCCGGAGGACGCGTTAGGGCTGGCGATGCTTTCAGGCGAGGTTTTTGTTCAAGAGGGTTACATCAGCGAGGAGCAACTCCGCCTCGCGGAAGAAAAGCAGCGCGAGTTAGGGGGCGCGGACCCGATCGCGCGGGTCCTCGTCAACATGGGGCTGATTCAGGAGCGCGACCGCGTAAAGTGCCTCGGCAAGGTCTGGGGTCTCATGTTCGCCGAGGTCGCCGACATTCGTCCGCCTGCGGATGTCCTCGCGCAGATTCCTCCTCAGACTGCGAAGCGGTTCAGGTGTTTGCCGATCGGGCGCAACGAAAGCAAGCTCATTGTGGCGATGGCGAACCCGCTCGATGTGTTCGTGATCGACGAACTGAGGCTTGCGACAGGACTCGAAATCGAGCCCGTCATCGCCATCGAAGAGGACCTCAACACGGCCATCGGAGCGCTTTATAAGGTCGATGTCAACGTCAACGACGCGCTCGCGGGGGTCATGCGGGACTTCGATGGCGATATTGAACTCACGCAGGGCGCGGACGACGAACTGAGCGAGGCCGAACTCAGGGAGATGGGGGAGGACGCCCCGATCATCCGCCTGGCCAACCTCATCATTAACCAAGCCATCCATGACCGTGCGAGCGACATCCACATTGAGCCGAATCGCGAAGGACTCCTGGTTCGGTACCGCATCGACGGCGTGATGATCGAGGGCATGAAGCTCCCCCGGAAAGTGGTGGCCCCGTTGTGCTCGCGGTTCAAGATCATGTCGAACATGGACATCGCCGAAAAGCGGGTCCCGCAGGACAACCGAATCGGCGTCACGGTTGGAGGGAAGGAGTACGACCTTCGCGTTTCCACCTTGCCGGTCGTCTATGGCGAGAAGATCGTGTTGAGGGTTCTCGACAAAGGGGGCGTGATGGTGGGCCTGAGCCGCCTCGGGTTCCTGCCCCAAAACATGAAGAACCTCGAAGACGTTTGTTCGAGAAGTTACGGGATCATCCTCGTAACGGGTCCGACCGGGTCCGGGAAGTCGACGACGCTGTATTCGATCCTGAACAAGCTCAACGATGGCCAGGCGAACATTATCACCATCGAAGACCCCGTCGAATACGAGATTCAAGGGATCAACCAATGCAACGTGAACGTGCGCGCCGGTATGACCTTTGCGGCCGGACTCCGCGCGATGCTCCGGCAGGACCCCGATATCATCATGGTCGGCGAGATGCGGGATACCGAAACGGCGACCATCGCCATGGAAGCCGCGCTGACAGGCCACCTTGTGCTTTCGACGCTTCACACCAACGATGCGCCGTCGGCGACCACACGGCTCATCGAAATGGGCGTCGAGCCGTTCCTCATCTCCTCCTCGATCGTATGCGTGCTGGCTCAGCGTCTTGTGAGGCAAATCTGCCCGCGCTGCAAAGAGGCGTATGCGGGGACGCGAGAGGGCCTGATTCGGTATGGCTTCCCGGTGCCCGAAGAGATCGGCGCTGAGACGGGGGGTGAGGTGACTCTCTTCCGAGGAAAGGGGTGCGACGCCTGCAAAGGCACCGGCTACAAGGGGCGCACGGGAATCCATGAGTTGATGATGATGTCGGACGAAATCCGCGACCTGACGCTTCAGAAATCCCCATCCCACTCGATTCGAAGCGTGGCCATCGAGCAAGGCATGAGATCGCTCCAGATGGACGCCGTGCAGAAGATCCTCATGGGGATCACTTCGGTCGACGAGACGCTGAGGGTGATCTATGCCTAGCGGCGGGTCTGTTGGAGCGGCGGGAAACTGCCGACAACTATGGAGGAACGCCCTTTGAGGGGAGGGGCCGAGAAACTATGTCTGCCGTACCCGCTCCACAACCGTTTGACCCGGTGAAGCCTTTGCTCGCGAAGGTTCGGGAAGTCGCCGTTTTGCCCCATGTCGTCTACAAAGTCGTCGAGTTGTCAGGTTCCGCCGAGTCATCGACCGGCCAAATCGAGAACGCGATTTCGGTCGATCCTGGGTTCAGCAGCCGTCTGCTGACCGTAGCGAACTCAGCCTATTACGCACTGCCGAAGAAGATCACGTCGATCAAGGACGCGATCATGTTCCTTGGGTTCAAGACGATTCGCCAGATCGCGATGACGGTCGGCCTCTACGATATGTTCGTCGGAAAGACCGATAAGGAGTCGCTTCGCCGAAGGCAGTGGTGGCGGCGCTCGGTCGATACGGCGATTTGCTGCAAGTGGATCGCCAGGGAGACGCGCAAGCTCTCTCCCGAAGACGCCTATACTTGCGGGCTGCTGCACCTCATCGGCTGCACTCTGCTCGACCGCTTCGGTGAGGGCGACTATGAGAGAGTGGAGGCGCTCGCGGAGCACGGAATGCCGGTCTTCGAGGCCGAGCAGAAGGTGTTTGGCGCACATCACGCCGACGTAGCCGTTGCCGCCGCGACGCAATGGGGATTTCCCGATGCGCTGGTGCAAGGACTGATGTATCACCAGCCTCCGGCCGATTCTGAAGACCCGTACCTGATGCACCGCGCTTGCGTTGCCGTGGGGAGTTTGATCGCCAAGTGGGCGCTCGAAGGACTTCCGGAATCCGGCGACTACGATATTCCCCAGTGGGCTATGGAAGCGTTGGGAGTGACTGAGGAGTCGGTTCCGACTCTGGTCGAGCGGGCGATGAGCGTGATCGCTGAGGCAGCGGCCATGCAGATTTGATGGGTTCTGAGGAGTATCTGAATGGCAGAGAGCTTTAGCTGGGATCGAGTCGTCAAGCAGTCCGAGGAAGGCGTCGCGCCGACCGAGCCCGTCAGCCCTCCGCCGGTCGAGGCGCCTAGTCAAGAAACCACTTCGTCCGCTTCCGGCTGGCATGAAGGAGAAATCAGGTTGGAAGTGCAGTCCAACGAGGGCGCACAAGCGGCCGCCGAACCGCATTACCGCCCTGCCCCGATTCCCGCCGAAGTCCACACGATGAAGCTCAACACGAGCAAGTTCGACATCAGTGAAGAGACTTCGAAGAACTCGACCTACCAGGCGACCGTCGATGCGAAGCCGATTGGCAGCACCCACCTGGACGAGATCGTGCGGGAGGCTGTCGAGCGGCGGGCGAGCGATATTCATTTCACGGTCGGCCTCCCCCCAATGGCGAGGGTGGATGGCGAGATCATGTCCTTGCCTTATGAGGTGCTCAGCCAAGAGGACACTCGTAGGCTTGTGTACGACATCCTCACAGATGAGCACATCCAGACGTTTGAAAACTCGCACGAGCTGGATTTCAGCTATGGGATCACGGGCCTTTCCCGATTCCGCGTCAACGTCTTCATGCAGCGAGACAGCGTAGCTGCAGCGCTTCGGGCGATTCCGACGAAGATCCCGACCTTCGAGCAACTTGGGCTCCCTCCTGTGATTCGTGACCTCACGAACCGCCACTCCGGGCTCATTCTTGTTACGGGTCCGACGGGCTCGGGAAAGTCGACGACCATCGCCACGATGATCGACGACATCAACTCCAACCGGGGCGGGCATATCGTCACCATCGAAGACCCTATCGAATACCTGCACGGACACAAGAAGTGCATCGTCAACCAACGGGAGTTGCACTCGGATACGTTCTCGTTCCACAACGCCTTGCGCGCGGTCTTGCGCGAAGACCCCGACATCATCCTCGTGGGTGAGCTTCGGGACCTGGAGACCATCGAGGCGGCTTTGACCCTCGCCGAAACGGGCCACCTCGTCTTTGGAACCTTGCATACGAGGAACGCCCCTGCCACGATCGATAGAATCGTCGACGTCTTTCCTTCGGATCAGCAAGAGCAAATCCGCGTACTTTTGGGGAATACCCTTGAAGCTGTCGTCTCGCAGCAGCTTCTGCCCCGATTGGGGGGCGGCCGCGTGGCCTCGCTGGAGATCATGATCGGGGTCTCCGCCGTAAAGAACCTCATCCGCGAAGGCAAGACTCACCAGATGTATTCGGTAATCGAGACGAATTCCAACATCGGGATGCAGACGATGGATCGCTCGCTCGCCGACCTCTTCCGGCGCGGCGCTTGCAGCTATGAGGAGTGCCTGATGCGCTGCGTCGACAAGGAAACCTTCACTCGCCTGGCCAAGGGCGGCTAAGGTCTCCTCAAGCTTCAGAAGTCGTCGACGGACCTGTAAGCGTCGATCAGCGCCCGCTCGCCTTCTTTGCCCGGCCTTGCGTTGCCGTGCTCCATCCCCATAACTCCCTCGAAACGCTTGCCGTGGATGTGGCGGAACACGTTTCGGAAGTTGATTTCACCCGTAGTCGGCTCGCGCCTGCCCGGGTTGTCGCCGATTTGGAAGTAGGCGATCTCGGACCACGCCTGGTCGAGGTTTGGGATGAGGTTGCCTTCGTGGACTTGCTGGTGATAGAGGTCGTCCAGTATCTTGCAAGCGGGGCTGTTGACGGCGCGGCAAATCGCAAAAGCCTGAGCGATCTTGTTCAGGAACAGGTTGGGATGATCGCGGAAGTTGAGAGGTTCGAGCACCATTACAAGGCCGTGGGGCTCGAATATCTCAGCCCCTCGCCGAAGGGCATCAATCACGTTTGCGGTTTGGATCCCGTTCTCGAGGCGCGGCTCGACGGTCCCAGGAACCACCGTCATCCACTTTGCGTTGACCCTCTTCGCGACTTCGACCGAGTCCCGAATGTCCTTGACGAACCGCTCCAGGTGGTCTTGGCGTCCGGTGGTGAGAGTGGGGCTCGTCCAATCGATCGTATTCGCGACGAATACTCCCATTGTGATCCCCAGGTCGGCCATGGCCTTGGCGATCCTCTCTTGTTCTTGCGGCGAACGGCCCTTCATGCCGTTGTCCTCCCACGCCCTAAACCCCTCGTCCGCCGCGAACTTGAGTTGGTCGACGGGGTCAGAGCCCGCGTGGCTCTGGAACATGCCGAAGTGGGGGGCGTAGTTCAGGTGGAAGGCTTTTCTCTGAGGTGAGGGCGTGGTTTCGTTGAGCGACATGGCTGAGCCTGATGCGAGGGTGAGGCCGGAGGCTAATCCAGCCTTGAGGACATCCCGACGACTTTGATTCTGCACGGTCAGGCTCCTAAACGAACTTCGTCTTGCCCGGCATCGCGACCGGCGGGACTTCCAGCGGTCCGAATCCCAAGGTCTCCGGAATCAGCTTCTCTTGCGACTCCAGCGCCTGGTCCCATGAGATCTCCGCTCCTGTGTAAGCCGCCATTCGGCCCATAATCGCGGTCAGCGTACTCTCGGCGACTTGGCGGCCCTCGTTGATGTAACCCTTTCCTCGAATCGCCTCGACGAGGTTTCGGTGTTCGAGCATATAGGGGTTGGGTCGCTCGCCTTCCCACCTCCAGGCCTTCTCGCCGCGAATGTAGGTGTTGCCGTTCGAGGTTCCCTTGGTTCCCACGAGGTGTTCGGAAACTCGTCCCGCGGTGTTGTCGATTTGGCGGCACATACTGACGAGCTTGACCCCGTTGTCGTACTCGTACTCGGTGGCGAAGTGGTCGAAAATGTGCCCAAAGACGGGCTCTGTGCGGACCTGCCTGCCTGCCAGCGAAACCGCCTTGGCCGGATGTTTGCCCATCGCCCAGTTGCAAACATCGAGGTTGTGTACGTGCTGCTCGACGATGTGATCTCCTGAGAGCCAAGCGAAGTACAGCCAGTTGCGGAGCTGCCATTCCATGTCGGTCATCGACGCGCTCTTGGGAACGCTCCAGAGCGCGCCCTGATTCCAGTAGGCGTAGCACGCGACGACATCGCCCATCTGGCCCTCATGGATGCGTTTCATGGCTTCACGGTACGCGAAATCGTGCCTGCGCTGGGTCCCGGCGACGATGTTGAGGCCGCGCTCTTTCGCCCGGTCGGAGGCCGCAAAGACCTCTCGAATGCCCGGCGCATCGGTCGCCACGGGCTTTTCCATAAACACGTGCTTGCGGGCGTCGATGGCCGCCTTGAGATGAAGGGGACGGAACCCAGGCGGGGTTGCGAGAATCACGTAATCGACCCCGGAACCAAGAACGCCCTCATAAGCTCGCCAACCGGTGAACGCTCGACCGTCGGGGACCTGGTAGCGGTCGTTGAGGTTCTTGCGAAGAGCCTCGCGGGAGCCTGCAAGGCGATCGGGGAAGAGGTCACCCATCGCCCAGATGACGACACCAGGGTCCGCGTTCGCGGCGTCCACGGCTGCGCCGGAGCCTCGTCCTCCGCAGCCGATCACGCCGACCTTGATTGTGTTCGAACCTTGCGCGAAAACCCCTGCGGGACTCAGGAGCGCTGCCGCGGTTGCGGCGGAACCGGCGAGGAAATGCCTGCGAGAGAGATCATTGGGGCCTGACATGCCATAAGCATAGCGCGAATTTTCGGGCGATGGCGCGCAACTCCGCCAAGAAATTTCTGCCGATGAAACGAGAAGCTCAGCTACGCCGGCACGGCTGTTTCCAAGCCGGCCTCGACTAAGTACTGGGCCAGGTCGGCGATGCGGCAGGAGTAGCCCCACTCGTTGTCATACCAAGCGACGACTTTGGCGAGGTCACCGATCACGACGGTATCGACCGCCGAGAAGATCGAGGAATGCGAATCGCCGATCAGGTCGCTCGAAACCAATTCCTCATCGGAATAGCGAAGGATGCCCTTCATCGGGCCCTCGGCATACTCGCGCATGGCGGCGTTGATCTCGTCGACGGGGGCTTCCCGATTCAAGAGGGCGGTGAAGTCCACCACGCTCACCGTTCGAGTCGGTACGCGAAATGCCATGCCCGTAAACTTGCCCTTGAGCTCGGGAATCACGAGGCCCACAGCCTTCGCCGCGCCCGTGCTCGAAGGAACGATGTTCTCGGCTGCCGCTCGCGCGTCGCGGAGGTTCTTGGCCGCTGTATCGACCGTTCGTTGGCTGTTCGTATAGGCATGGACGGTCGTCAGCAGACCCCGCGTAATGCCGAATCTTTCATGAAGCACCTTGGCCACAGGCGCAAGGCCGTTGGTCGTGCAGCTCGCATTCGAGATGACATGGTGCTCCTTGGGGTTGTACATCTGCTCGTTGACCCCAAGAACGACGGTCAGGTCCTCGTTCTTCGCCGGCGCGGAGATGATCACCTTCTTGACGCCTCGCTCGCGGTGGGCGACGGCTTTCGTGGCGTCCGTAAAGAGGCCCGTGCATTCGAGCACGATCTCAGCTCCCACTTGATCCCAAGGAATCTGAGCGGGGTCCTTTTGGGCGAACACCTGGAGACGGTCGCCGTCCACGGTGATCGAGCCTTCGTCGAACTCCACGGAGCCCTCATAGGGGCCATAGGTCGTGTCGTACTTGAACAGGTGAGCGTTCGTTCGGGTGTCCGTGAGGTCATTGATGGCAACGATATCGAACTTCCCTCGGTACCGTTCGATGAGCGCGCGAAGCGTGAGTCTTCCGATCCGACCAAAACCGTTGATGCCTATGCGCGTTGCCATGATGTTGTGCGTCCCCTGGAGATAATTGGATTGTACCTTTCGAGCCGTTAGGTCGGGAGAAGCGTTCGAAGCCTAGGAAATACTGGAAGGAATCGTCCAGATTGAACTTGAATTCAGAGAGAGGCAAGCGCTCCAGCGTATTGCCCAAGGAGTTCGTATGAGAAACTCGATTTTGAGTGTGTTGCTCGTGTTTTCCGCCACGCTTTCCGTGGCGCAGGAAGACCCCTCCATGATGATGCCCCCGCCCCCTGAATTGAACCAGCTATGGTTCCTTTTGGGCGATTTCGAGGGACCGATCAAGATGTCCATGAACCCTGGGGCCCCTCCGCTGGAGACTCAGGCCAGGGTGAAGGCCGTGAAGACTCTGGGCGGAATGTGGCTGGAGATGTTCCATAGCTTCGACATGGAGGGCACCGAGATGACGGGGAGGATGCTGCTCACCTACGAGCCGTCCAAGAAGAAGTACGTCAGCTATTGGTTCGACTCAGCCGCTCCCGGAGCGATGACCATGACTGGGTCGGTCAAGGGTCAAACCCTGATCATGATCAGCGACCCTGTCGAAATGCCGGGAATGCCCGGCAAGGTCACCCTCCGCGCGACCTGGTCGATGAAATCCGCGACCGATGTGAAGTTCGTCCTGGAGATGAAGACCGCCGGGAAGTGGGGGGTGTTCATCGAGAGCGTTTATTCACGCAAGTAGCCCGGACTCCGTTCCGCGTGGGTTCAAGCCGAGGGAGAGTCGCCTCTTCCTCGGCATCTGAGTCAATAGCTGGGATAGATGTCCTTCCGGACCGAGAACCAGGGCCTCTTCAACTGGCCGTAGGTGATCCGCTTGGTGTGCCCGTCGGCCCATATCGCCACCGCGCCTTCTCGGTGAAGGAAGTTCAGATGATCCCGGTAGAGGTTCGTGTCTGTGGGCGGGCTCGAAAACCAGTTCGGCCTCTGGAGAAAGTTGCAGAGTGGGGCGCGGAAGTGGTGTTCCCAAGCCACCAGCGTGGTCGATGGTTCTTCGAGGTCGGAGTCGTAGGTGGCGAGCCCCACCATGATTCCGGTATCGTCGATGAAGGCGTTTCTCGACCCCGGTCCGTACTCGAGTCCGCGGGCATTCGGGTTCACGTCGTAATACTCTGAGTCGAAGTTGCCGTTGAACCAGTTGTAGGCGATGGCCAGTTGCCATTCAGGGGGTTTCGACGGGCAGGCCTTGACGCCCTCATTGCGAAGGTATGGGTCGATGCATCCGGGGTTGACGGGGTTTACCGCGGGTTGGCTCACGTCGCCCCAGAAGCCCCCCAAGTTCGGCGCGTTGTTGTTGTCGAAGCCGATCCAAGTTCGTTGGGGCGCAAAACCGTTGCCTTCGTCATTGTGCGAACTACTCGGCGCCCAGGTGTCGTCGGCATCCATGCGGTACATGAGCAGGGCCATCCCGACCTGCCTCATTTGAGCGATGCAGACCGTCTGCTTGGCCGAATGCCTGGCTTGAGCGAACACGGGGAACAGGATCGCCGCGAGGATTGCGATGATCGCCATCACCACGAGAAGCTCGATCAGCGTGAATCCTCGGGCACGGACGAAGGGTTGCGGCGTCATGGTACTTCTCATGATATACGACGATTTGAGAGGTACGACGCTTTGGCCGTCTGAAACCAGCCCCACTTTCGGACGGTCTGTCCGCTTCAGGACGACTCAAGCGTTCAGTTCTTGCGCCTTGTCGACGTCCAATCGGATCGGGAGAGCTACCCAGAACGTCGAGCCCTTGCCGACTTCCGATTCGACCCAGATTCGGCCGAGGTGGACTCGTTCGACCAAGTGCTTCACCAAATACAACCCGAGACCGGTTCCGTAGATCTTCCGGTTGTCTTCGTTGTGAACCCGGTGGAACTTATCGAAGACCTTGCTGAGGTGGTCCTTCGGAATGCCTATGCCTTCATCCTCGACTCCCACGAAGATCTCCTCGCCTTCGGTGCGGACGCGAACGGTAATGGTTCCCCCGCTGGGCGAGTACTTGATCGCGTTGTTGAGCAGGTTCGTCAGAATCTGATCCAGCTTGTCTTCGTCCCCGATGATGTTCGGAACTTCAGACTGAAAGTCCAGCGCAAGCGCGTGTCTTTGCGTGGACTGCTTTTGGATCATGACGACCTTCTCGATCAGGTCCTTGAATTCGACCTCTTGGTAGGAGGGCTTGAGGCTTTGATTCGATTCGATTCGCGCGGTGTTGAGCAAGTCGTTGATGAGCCTTGTCAGCCGATCGCACTCTTGATCGATGATCATGTAGAACTCACGGCGGTCGTCCGCGCTGAAGCCCTCATCGACGAGCAGCGTGCTTACGAAGCCCTTGATCGCCGTCAGGGGAGTTCGGAGTTCGTGCGAGGCCATCGCAACGAAAGAGCTCTTCATCCGGTCGATGTTCTTGATCTCAGTCACGTCGCCAAGGATGAACACGGTGCCTAGGCTCTTGCCTTCCTCATTTCTCACCTCGGCGGCTTGGACTTGATACTCGCGCTCCACTCCGGCGATGCTGACGATGATCTCAGCTCGCGGCAGGTCGGCGCCGTGGGAAAGCGTGTCATAAATCTCCTTGAAGGCGTCGTGCTGAATCACTTGGTCGTACTGCTTGCCGATACAGTCCGGCCCCACGCTGAAGATCGCGCGAGCCGCAGCGTTCATCTGGCTGATCTTGTGTTCGGCTGAAACCAGCACCAAACCCGCGGTGAGGGACTCGAAAGTTTGGAGAAGTTCTTCTCGCTCTTCGACGACCTCGCGATAGAGTTGGAGGTTCGCGATGATCGAGCCCACGTTCCTCGCCATTCGCTCGAGCAGCCGCACGTCCTCTTCGTTGAAGTCGCCTCCATGCCGCTTGTTGAGGGCGTGGAGCACGCCGATGGTGGTGCGGTCGATCACGCGGTTCTGATCGTCGCGCCGCTCGATCACGAGAGGCACGGTAATCCCGTTCGTCACATGAAGCAAGGCAAAGGGGTCCCGATCCGTTCTCGAATCCGTGGTCGCGTCCAGAATGATGGCGGGTTCGCTGGTCCGGAAGACCTGGCCCGAGACGCCGTGCGTCGCTCGAACCTTGAACAGGTTGAGGTGCTCGTCGTCCACTCCGTAGGCAGGGGGGATCGCTCGAAGCTCGCCGGTTTCCCGGTCGTAGAACATGATCACGATCTTGTCGGCCTGCAAGATCATCGCGATCCTTTGGACGAGTCGTCTTAGGGTCGAATCGGCCTCGTTGATCGGGGTGAACTCTGCCTGGCTCTCGACAGATTGGCCCGCGCCCAAAGCGGCCTCGTCGGAGACTTGCTTTCGCTGCTCGAGTTCCAACTCGTGGATGCGTCGTAGGGCGTTGGCAAGCTGCTTCTGCAACTCGTCAACGTCGGTTGGGAGCTGCATTTCGCTCCAAGATGGGGTCGCTTCAATAGACATCGCAGATAAGAACTCGCAACAGATTACCTTGTAGGTGCGACGTTCGGCCCGCCGCTCCGAGAATTGGGCTCATTCCCCAGAACCCAGCTATAATGGGTGTGGATGGCCGACCAACTCGAGGAACTGCCTCTCCTACCCTTATCGACGGTGCTGTTCCCTTACGGACAGGTTCGCCTTCACATCTTTGAAGAGCGGCACCAATCGATGGTTCGCGACTGCTTCGATTACGATCGCCCCTTCGGAATCGTGATGATTCGAAACGGGGACGAGTCGGACGAAAACCCGGAGCCTTACCTGGTCGGCACGGCCGTCCGCATCGACAACGTACACACATTCGCAGACGGTCGATTGGACCTGAGGGTTCAGGGCGAGCGAAGATTTCGCATCCGGAAGCTCGAACGGACGACGCCCTACTGGGTCGGGAAGGTCGAGCCGGTTGTGGAGGAGGACCCGGAGAACGTCCCGAGGGTCTTTGCTCTTGCCAGCCGGGCGCGCGAGGATTTCGTCGATTTCATGAAGGGGGTGATCGGGGGAGTCGACTTGAACATTCAGGTGAGCTTCCCGAGCGATGCGACCGCCCTTTCGTTCATGATCGCGAGCTACTTGCCGATGGAGGAGATGACCAAGCAGAGGATGCTCGAAACGACCGACACAGGCGAGCGACTCGCTGAGTTGTTGCCGATCTTGCAGGACCGGGTGCGGAGTCTCGACACCGCCTACCTGGAGATCATCGAGTCCAAGCCAATGGTGTGGCGGCACCATCCTTCCGAACTCAAGGACTGGATTCTTCCGAATTAGGTCCTGAGGCTACGAGCGCTTCGCCGTGAGCGACCAGAGTTGAACGGTGCGGTCTTGCCCCGCAGTCACGAACTTCTTCCCGTCGCTGCTGAATGCGACTGCTGAGATCGGCTTGTGGCTCGCCCTAAGGTGAACCTCGCCCAGGCCGTCGGCCGCCGTCCAAAGCCCGGCCATCCCGTCCCTTCCGCCCGAGGCGAACAGCCATCCGTTGCCATGAAAAGCGAGCGTCTCGATCGGTTTCTGGTGTCCGAACAGCGTCCTTTTGAGCGAGCCGTCGGCGAGACTGAAGACGCGAACCGCGAGGTCGGCTGACGCTACGGCGATGTACTGCCCGTCGCCGGAAAAGGCGAGCGCGGTCACGGTACCGCGAATCGAGCTCAAGGTGTGGAGCGGCCGTCCGGTCTTTGCTTCGCGGAGCCGAACCGTCGCGTCGCTCGATCCCGAGGCCAGGTACTTCCCGTCGGGGGACCAAGCCAGCGCAGTGACCGAGCCATGATGATCGTGGACCGTATAGCGCGATTGGCCGGTCTTCGCGTCAAGGACCGTAAGCTCGTGGTCCACCTTGCCCAAGGCGACGCTTCGGCCTTCGGGGCTGAAGTCGAGGCATACGGTCCATTGGGCGGGCGTGGTCTTGATGTGGCTGGCTGAGTATTCGCGGACTTCGAACAGGCTCACGTGATTGTCCGAAGATCCCCCGCAGAGGATGCGCCCGTCGCCGAGGACCCTCATGCTCGAAACAACGCCCGATTCAATTCGCAGAGACTCCAGGCTCTCGCCGGAATCGGCGTCCCACCAATGCACCTCGTTATCGAACGAAACGGAGACCACTTGGCGCGAGTCGGGCGTAAAGCCAATCGCGTACACAGGGGTTCGATGGCCAGTCAGACGATGGCCGATCCTGACTTGGATTGGGGCTCGGTTGCGGTAGCGTTTCGCTTCCGCGATCCGCCCGAAGCCCGCGCGCAGCATCGCGTCGTATTCGGTGCGGCGGTCGGGGTCGATCAGGGTTCGGAAAGCTTCATTGATCTGAGCCATCGACTCGTGGCTCGACCCTTCGGGGTTCACGTCGGGGTGGTGCCTTCTCGCGAGTTCGCGGTAAGCCTTCCTAAGCGCGTATGCGTCGGCATGGGGGTCCACGCCGAGGGTCTCGTAGTAGGTAGCCAAATCGGGGTGCCTTCGTAGGATTCAACGCATATTTTGGCACCTTTGTCCCCAACGAAAGGACGATTCGCCTAGGGATCGATCTCCTAGTGTTGATCCCGGTAAAACGCCTTGTCTTTCAGGGTCTTGGGTGTGACGATGCGCGATCCGCCGTCGACGAACGCCACGATCGCCATGCCCCTCGGCGTGACCGTCCGGGCCTCTTCGTCGATCAGGGGAGGGTCGCCGTGCCGAAAATGGACGTTCGGGTTGCCTTTCCAGAACTTAGGCGGGTCGATGAACCCGAAGTCATAGTATTGCCCATCGCCCTTGAGCCACCGCGCGAAGTAGTACACGCTCGTGGCGAAGGCGATCGTCTCGCTGGGATGGGTGATTTGCGCTCCTGTGGCCGGCCGCAGGCAGTTCGGAAACGCCGAGTAGTCGAGCGAGAGGTTGATGTCGCTTCCGAGGTAGCCCCAGTTGTAGCCGAAGCCCGACAGATTGCCCAAGTAAGGATGCGCCAGGTGAGTGGGGTCCTTCGGAGGGCTCTTGCCCCAATATGGTGTGAGGATTCCGGAGCGGAGGTCCAGCACGTTGTCGTCCCGAAGAACGCCGAACCAGGCCCGCAATCCCCCTGTTTCCCGATACATCGCGGGCGGGAAGGAATCGTCGGAATCGCTCTGGTACATCGCGAGGGCTTGGGGCATCTGCCGAATGGCCGACTTGGCGCTGTACCGCTTCGCCGCACCCATGGCAGCCTGAACGACCGGCATGAACAGCGCGTAGAGGATCGCGATGATGGCGATTACGTTCAGAAGCTCGACGAGCGTGAAGCCTCGTACTCTTGGTTGATGCATCGGACCCCCAATCTCCTATACGGAATTGTCGGGGCAATCGGAGGGATCATGAAGTGCGAGTCAGGGCGAGAAGTTCGTCGGTCTTGGCTGCGAGCAGATCGCGATCGCCTCGGGTCTCTACGTTGAGCCGGATGACGGGTTCGGTGTTGGAGCCTCTCAGGTTGAACCTCCACTCGGGAAAGTCGATCGAAAGTCCGTCGATTTTGCTGACCTCGCCCCCGGAGTACTCCTTTTCAACCCGGGCGAGCACCTCCCCGACGTTTTCAACGGTGGAGTTGACCTCGCCGCTGCACGGGTAGCGCTCGATCATCTCGCCTACCAAACCAGCCAAGCTCGACCCGCTCGCCGACACGAGTTGCGCCACCCAAAGCAGCGGGATCATGCCGCTATCGCAGTACCAGTGCTGCTTGAAGTAATGATGCGCGCTCATTTCACCGCCGTAGGTTGCGTCGACCTCGCGCATCTTCTCCTTGATGAACGCGTGGCCGCTCTTGCAGACAACCGCGCGGCCGCCGTATCGCTTCACGATGTCGAGCGTGTTCCAATAGAGCCTCGGGTCGTAGACGATCGTGTGGTTGGGGCTCGCCGAAAGCAGCGCCTGCGCCAGGAGCCCCACGATGTAATAGCCCTCGATGAACCGGCCCCCGCCATCCAAAAAGAAGCAGCGGTCGTAGTCGCCGTCCCAAGCGACCCCAAAATCGAAATCACCGGCTCGTAGCCGCTCTTCCGTGGAAGCCCGAGATTCTTCGAGGATCGGGTTGGGAACGCCGTTGGGAAAGTGGCCGTCGGGTTCGAATTGCATCCGTTCGACCTGAAAGGGAAGGTGAGGCAGCAAAGCTTCGAGAGCGACCCCCGCTGCGCCGTTCCCTGGGTTGAGGAGCAATTTAAGCGGACTCAGTTCGAACCCTTCGAGGAGCCCCAAGAGATGAGCGACGAAGTCGGAATAGACGTCTTTGGGGGAAGTCGCGCCCGCCCCGGACCGGGTGAACGCGCCTTCGGCGGCGATCCTCTCGATCTCGTCGAGCCCGGAGTCCGTGCTGATCGGCCGGCTCTCCTTGCGGACCATCTTCATGCCGTTGTATTCGGGCGGGTTGTGGCTGGCCGTGACCATCACGCCCCCATCAAAGCCATAATTCGCGGTCGCAAAGTACACCATCTCGGTCCCGACCATCCCGAGATCGGCAACATCGACCCCGGCATCGTTGAAACCTCTGGCGAGCGCGGTCGCCAGGCTCGGCCCAGACAGGCGGATGTCATACCCCACGCAAACGCTGCGGGCGTGTGTGGTGTCGGCGTAGGCCCGCCCGATTCGATAGGCGAGGTCTTCGTCGAGTTCCGAGGGGACCTTCCCCCGCACGTCGTACGCCTTGAAGCAGGAGAGCAGCTTGCCCATGGGACGCAGGTTTACCCGAAACAGGCGTCCTCGAACTCGCCCGAAAGCGATGAGGAAGCCTGCGGCGGGTGGCCCTGACAGGCGGAGGGATTGTGCCGTTTGTCAGGGAAGGGCTGATGGCGAGAATTCGATTGAGTCGACCAAGTGGCTAGGGTGAGGGCACCCAGGCTTATTCTCGCCGGTACGTCCTTTCGTGTACTCCGAGCAAGTGGTTTCCAATTCTCCCGACGGGTGGCCCTGACAGGCGGCTGACCGTGCCGTTCGTCAGGGAAGGGCTGATGGCGAGAATTCGATTGAGTCGACCAAGTGGCTAGGGTGAGGGCACCCAGGCTTATTCTCGCCGGTACGTCCTTTCGTGTACTCCGAGCAGGGGGTCTCTCATTCCTCCCAGACAAACGGCACGGTCAGCCGCCTGTCCGGGGCACCCGGCGTTCTGCAGGCAGCCAAAAACAAAGCGCGAGGCTACAGCAACCCCCAAAAACTCATCGCCATGAGCTACCTGCTGCACGGAAAACTACGACCCGCTACCCACACTAAATGACGAGGAACCAAGGAAAAGTCGGGAGAATGACTACTGCAAGAAGGAGCGCGACAATCAAGTGGCGGACGTTAGACATATCAAGCAAATGGATTATTGCGTCCGATCGCACTCCCACACTAAAGCACCCTGCGGAGGTTGCGGAACTCAGACGGCTCGCCCACGTTGTGACCTTCCCCTAGTCCCAGAACAGCAAACTCACCGTCCCTAACAGGTAAGGCGAGAACAAAACTGCAAATTCGAACCTGCTTGCGGTGGTTCTCGATCGCCGCAGGAGCGCGTAAATGCTGACGACAGGGCATAGAATGAGGAGACTCAGGCTCAAGAAAAGTCCTGGCCCACCGGGAAACACCGCGTTTGGCAATGCGTACGGGAGCGCCGCAATTCCGCACAGATACCCACTACCCTCTGCTACAAAAGATTTGTCCAGCGAACGGGCTAGAAGAAGTAGAGGTGCAAATGTTGGAGTCAGGAACCAGATCGCCACAGGAAGCGACAAGGCCCCAAACCCGGTTGCCCAAAAGAGCGCAGCACTTACCATCTTACGTGATAATCGGGCATCGTTCGACCAAGACGCGACCTCTTAGGCATCCAAAGCATAGAACGATTGAAGAAGAAGCGACCATGTACTTAGGTGACGGGGTTGACTCAAATGCCGTCTTCTGTGTCTGAACGCTTCTCAAGGACTCTTAAGCGGCTCGCCGCCAACTCCCTTACTTCGCTCGACTCATGGACGGACAGTCTTCGGAGCTCGGTCTTGCAGTGTTCATCGCCTATCGCCGCTAAACCAAATACGACCCCTTTCAATTGAAGAACGGGCGTCCGATCAAGACGAGCGAAATACATTTCTACGTTGAATTTGTGGACGGCAATCCTCCATTGAGACGAATAAGCTTGCTCTCTAACGGAAGGAGAGGCCTCCTCGGTGAGCTTCTGCAGTGTACGTTCAGATACGTCCGAAACAACGTCTTTCAGAATCCTTGCAAGTTCGCCCCTTTTCTCCTCTGGAACTTGTTTTGGATCTTGCAAGTAGACTTCAGCAAGCCCTTCGTCGCGCATGTAGCTCAAGTACTCGACAGCTTCGGACACCACATCCCTATTTGGTTCGTTCAAAACCATGCGGCGGGCCGTAGGAATCGCATCCACGATAGTCATTGCTCGGCAGTACCGCCAAGCTGCGAGTCTTGCATAACCGTCAGTGGAATCCAACGCAGCAAGTGCCAACATTTCTTTGCTGATGTCCTGTTCCTCAGTCGCACGACGAAGTATTTCGGCGACGCTTTCGGTAGTCGGAGGTGAGGGTGTGTTCTTCTCTGCGAGATAAGCTGCAATTGTCTGCACCACAACAACGAGCATTGCGCCCATCGCTACCGCCAGGGCGAAACGAATCGCTTGGTTCCGTCTCGAAGAGTCCATTGTCACAATGTACCCGGCACTGTTGCCTACGCTCGAGACAGGTTGGCCTGAGCGGGTGGGAACTCTCCTTACATTCCTATGTCTCACTCCACGGGGCAGCTTGCGGAGGGGTGCAAGGGGTGCCGTTGCCTGCTGAGTCCCCCGACGCCGCTCCGATTCGGCTGTATAATCACCTGCAACGGGTGGGCGCGCCATTCGCCCCCCAAAACGAGGGACCCCATGTTCAAAACCGCCGCATTGATCGCAGTCGCATCCTGGGGACTGGCCGCAAACACCAGCCAAGACCAAGCCTATTTCGCCATTCTCGCCGAGACCAAGGTGGGGCGCATGGCCGGGATGCCTGCCATGGACTTGGGCGATCTGCCGCCAGGGATGAACCTCCCTCCCCAGGCGATGGCGTTTGCCGGTCAGCCGCAACGAATCCTCAACATCCGACTTTGGTCGCCCACAGTCGCGCCACCGGACGCCAAGGCGTGGGTGTCGCCGCCTCCGGGCTTGAAACAGGGCAATCGACTGGACCTGGAACTTTATCGGCCTGATGGCAAAGCGACGGTCGGGGCGATGAGAGACTTCGACCCGGACGCGAATCCCGAGGGATTCACGATCAAAATCTACTGGGGTTCGTCTGAAACCGTCAAGGAGGGTCAGCCCAAAGTCATCACTTGGTCTGGGTTTACGCCGGAGCAGCGCGAGGCCATGAAGAACCAGGTGCGCGAAGCGAATCTCTCAGAGGGCTCCTACTTCTACAAAGAGGGCTGGACCACCGGCTACTGGCCGACGAAAAAGCAGCCGGGCCGAATCGACAAATCCGCCTCGCTGGCCGGCAAATACGCGCTGCAGACCACTTACACCGGCAACGTGGACATCGAAGCGCCCTCTAACGTGGAGTTCATGGCGCCGATCGAAATGTCCTCCCCGAATCTCGACAACAAAATCGACCTGAAGAAGGCCCTCAACTTCAAATGGAAGCAGATTCCGAACGCCCTCGGCCTGCACGCCTCCATCATCGGTATGGAAGGCAAGAACAGCCTGGTCATCTGGCTGTCGTCCGAAACGTACAGCGAGACGCTCCTGGGCGATATGGGCTTTTTGCAGATGGCCGAAGTGCGCGACTTCGTAGAAAGGACCTTGTTCATGGCGGGCGACCGGGCGAACGTGAGTGTTCCGGCGGGAATTTTCGCCAATGCCGACTTCGCGATGATGCAAATGGCTGGATATGGCCCGGGCGCGGCCCTGGCCGAGGCTCAGCCTCTTCCTAGAATCCAGACCAAAACGTCGCTGATGCTGATGCTGGGCGGCAAGAAAATGAACTTCTAGCCCGCTCCCGAATGCCCCCTCCCGCTCTCGCTTCGCTCAAAGGGGACGCCGGCCGTAGACTCCGACTGTCGGAGAAGATTTCGCGGCGGTGGGTGGAAGTTGGACGGGAAGGTTTCGTGCAAACATGGTTGGCAAGAGAACGACGGGGCGAAAACGAAGCGCCGGCAGCCGCTTCAAAGAACCGACTTGCACGACACCCGGATCGAGGGGCACCGAAGTCAGATCGAGGGGCTCCGAAAGTTGCCGCCCGAGGAGAAATTCCGTCGCTACAAGGGGATGAGGGACTCCAGCCGCCTACTCAAGCGCGCTGCACATGCGCATGAACGACCTTCAGACCATCGCGGCGGTGGACGGGCAGTCGGACTGGGAGGTATTTGAAGCCCGTCTTGAAGTGATCCCGGAGTTAGGAGATGCCAAGCAGAGTTTTCATTGATACGAACATCGTGCTTGAATACAAGCCCTTGGAGGAGTGGGATTGGAGCAAGCTAATTCTGACTGCTCCCGAAATCCATGTGACGGCGCCCGTCATTCGTGAACTTGACAAGCACAAGTACCACCGCGTCAAGGGAAAGCAAGATCGCGCAAAGAAGTTTCTCGCCCTCTTGGACGACATTCCCAAGGACGGCACTGGTCTTCCGAGGAAGGGCTTCAGGCTGTTCATCTATCTATCTGAAATGCCCCAACACTTGGCGGCCGGATACGGAGGGTTGTCCCTGGAGACCCAGGATGAGGAGTTCATTGGGGCTTGCCTCTATGCCGTGAAGTATTCGAATCGTCCCGATCCCGACTACGTTCTCTCGGAAGATCGTCTTGTCCGCTTGCGCGCAGAGCACACGCCAGGCTCAACGCTCATTGGCCTGGAACCCCCCAAGGAATACCGCTTCAATCCGAAAGCGCCAGAGGCATCAGACCACAAGGCAATCGCGCTGGAGATTTGGCGGCTTATAAAGGAAGCGGCTCGCGACGATTCGACCACGGGAGGTTGAACGGAGCCCGCGTCCCACCTTCGTCGCGCCCAAGTGCCATTCGGTGCAGTGGAACAGAGCACGCATCCGTCTACCATTTCTCATTCGTCTCCTCGTATACTGGACCATAAGCCATGGCTGTCGCGATTCGAACTGACCGATCCTCCTGGGCGATCCATAGCCCGCTTCACAACAAGCTCGCGCCTGAAGACCGACCCGTCCACGCCTGGTACCGCTTTGTTCTTTCCTTCCCTCCGCACCTAGTCGATGACTACCTGAGCGACTTCAGCGTGAAGCCGGGGATGACGGTTCTTGATCCCTTTTGCGGAACAGGGACGACTCTGGTAGAGGCAAAGAAGCAAGGCATCGCAAACGTCGGTCTTGAGGCAAACCCTATGGCCGCCTTTGCGAGCGAGGTGAAGACGGACTGGGGCGTAGATCCCGGTTCGCTTAGAGAGTGGGCTGACCGCATCGGCAGGAAGGGCGAAGCGAAGAGGTAAGTTAGCCGAGTGGCTTCCAACGCAGCCGTTGATGAGTTGATCTCCCTACTGCGACGTCGGTACGGGGCGTACCAGCAGATCGGGCGATCAAGCCTTTTCTGCTTTGGATCGAAGTTCACCTGCTCGATCAACTACTCCAAGCTGCTGGGCAGCCATAAGTACTTCTTTGGAGTCTCGAGGTCTTTGCTGACTCACCAGGATGCCTGTACTGACTCGCTTGGAACCTATGTCTTGCTGATCTGCGGGTCCGCTGACAATGTGCTCGTCCTTCCAAGAGACCTGGTGGAGCGGATGCTTGAAGACGTCTCCTCGCGTCGTGTCGATGTGTTCATCGAAGGCGGGATGTTCATTCTCCAGACCACTCGGCACCCCAAGCTTGACGTTACGGGCTATCTGAACGCCTATCCAGCGGCAAGCACGGCCCCGGACGAATCTGAGTTGGAGCCTTCGCCGATTCCGCCTCGAACACAT
The DNA here is from genome assembly GCA_017347465.1 of Candidatus Nitrosymbiomonas proteolyticus. GTDB lineage: Bacteria > Armatimonadota > Fimbriimonadia > Fimbriimonadales > Fimbriimonadaceae > Nitrosymbiomonas > Nitrosymbiomonas proteolyticus. The sequence goes on from AP021858.1 coordinate 1,625,110, forward strand.
GTTCGGATGCAGCACGCACTGATTAGTCTTGGTAGGGCGGAAGGCTGCACCGTTTGGGTGCCGCCTAACGACCGCTCCCTTTCGTTCGAGGGCCAACGGTTTGCCAACGCAACGATGGATCGTCTTCCCCGATTCGGCTTCGATGAGAACACTCGCAGGATCGTCCAGAACATCGATGTGCTTTGGCTTCAAGAGAGCGTCATCGTAAAGGCCGTGGAGATTGAATCCACGACGTCTATCTACAGCGGTTTGCTCAGACTGAATGATCTGGTCCTCGCCCAACCGAACAATCAAGTGGACTTGGTAATCGCGGCGCCGCAGAGCCGACGACAGAGGGTATTCGAGCAACTTATTCGTCCTTCCTTTCGCCCGCTCATCTCACGCTGCGGGTTCTTGAGCTTTGAGGTCGTTGATGAGGCAATCAGACGGCTTGTCGCGTTGGGCTCGTCCTCAAACGCTAGGGTGAGTGGCCTTCTCACCGTCGAAGGGTTCGAACTCCCTGAGCATGTGGTCTACCCGGCAGACACCCGATAAGTGCCTCCACAGGTCATCTCAGCGCTGTTCGAGAAAGTCCACATCTGCGATTGCAATTGCATCGGGGTTCAGGTAGACCCTCACGTACTCGATCCCCTCGGAATGCACGGTGCGTGAGTTCACGACCGGGACCTCTTGAGGCATCTGGGATCGTAGCATCGCCACGGCCCTCCGGCGGTTTCTGGCGCGAACGGCCGCGCAAAAGCCGACAGGTCCCTTGGTCGAGTCGCCCAAACTGAAATGAAAGACTGGCATTGTTTCACCTTTGATTAGGGACGGTGCCCTCGGTTGGATTTTCGCCGATCATTTCGCGAATCTTCGCGAGGCACTTCAAGCCGGGCTCCACAGGTTTCACTTTCAAGCGCCAGGAGATCATCGACACTGCGGCCGAACTGAAGCTCAAGCTCGCCAAGAACGTGGGAGACGTGGTCTACACCTTCCGGTTTCGAAAGGAGCTCCCCAAGTCGATCAACGACTCCGCTCCAAAGGGGTCCGAGTGGATCATCAACGTCGCCGGGAGCGGGCAGTACCGCTTCGAACTCGTGTCCGACGCCTGGATCAAGCCAGGCGAGGGCCGAGTCGTCATCAAGGTTCCCGATGCGACGCCAGCGATCATCGCGGAACATGCCTTGAGCGACGAGCAGGCGCTTCTCGCCATCCTTCGCTACAACCGTCTGATCGACACCTTCCTTCGAGCGACTTGCTACTCGCTGCAAAGTCATCTCCGCACTCAGGTCAAAGACATGGGCCAGATCGAGGTCGACGAGCTTTACCTCGGAGTGGACCGAAGAGGAGTTCAGTACGTCATCCCGGTCCAAGCGAAAGGCGGCAAGGACAAGCTGGGGATCGTTCAGGTGCGACAAGACGTCGCATTCTGTCGCGAGCGCTTCCCTAATTTGGTCTGCCGACCCGTTGCGGCCCAATTCATGAAGGGCAACGTCGTGGCATTGATGGAGCTTGTTGACGATGGAGGCAAGATACTGGTCGCCAACGAAACGCACTTTCGGCTGGTGCCTGCAGGCGAGATCAGTTCCCAGGACCTGGATCGCTATCGTGCTGCAGGGGAAGACGCCTAGAACGGCCGCTTCAGCTTCAACGTCAAGGGCGGGCGGTGCGAGGCGTGCAAGAGGTAGCTTGTAGTGCCCCCTCACCCCCCGACCCCCTCTCCCTCTCGCTACGCTACAAGGCAAGGGGGAGATTTACGAGATGCACTTCCTGCCGGACGTCGGAGCCTACCCTGAGCGAAGCCGAAGGGTGCCGTGCGAGGTCTGCAAGGGCCGGCGCTACAACCGGCCGGGTGGGCTCCAATCCCTGCAACCCCTCTTCCCTCTGACTCCCACGTGACGCAATGCGGGTGCCATGCAAAACTTGCTTTTGCGTGCCTCCCCGGCATCGTGTGAATCCGCAGGTTCCCATTATCCGACGATCCGGTTTTCTGCACAATCCTCGAATGAGCGGCAGCGAGCGTGTTCGCAGGGCCGACCCCTGGCTGGCAGGAGTACGCCAGACTCTCGGAGAACTCTGCTGTCGAGTCCGTAGCGAACCTCATGGAAACCCCGAGCCCCCCGCCAAAGAAGAAGGGCGCCCCCTTTTGGGGACCCCTCGCGCTCGCAGCGGGCTTTTTCTTGGGGGCGATGGCGCACGGCTCGGGTTATGCCGCTCTGACACCCTTCACGGACGCCCTTGGCACGATCTGGGTGCAGGCCCTTCAACTCGTCGTGATCCCGCTTTCGGTCAGCCTGATCGTCACCGGGTTGCAGGTCATCCCTTCGGGCAAGGAGATGGGCAAGTGGGGATTCGCTTCTCTCGCTGTCTTTGCGGGTTTGCTACTCGGCGCGGCCGCCCTCGCCTTGGGGATCGGATTGCCGTACATCCACGCCTTTGGACCGGAGCCGACTCTCGCCGCCCGAATCGAACCGTCTGCGGCTGTGCCTCCCGTGGACTTCTCAATATGGTTCGAATCCCTCGTTCCGCGCAATTTCTTCGCCTCGCTCGCGAGCGGAGACCTCCTCCCGATCATCGTCGTTTCGATGCTGTTCGGCGGGACGATTCGCGGCCTTTCGGACGAATCGCGGGCTTTACTCGTGAAGTTCTTTTCCGCGATCCGCGAAGCCTGCATGGCGTACGTGAGGTACGTGGTCGTGCTGCTGCCGCTTGGGGCGTTTTGTCTGGCGTACTCCTTCGCTTCGGAATCCGGCATCGCGGTCGCCTATTCCGCGCTTTACTTCGTGCTGTTCGTGTTCGGAATCCTCATCCTCTACCTGCTGCTCATGCTGATCGTTGCCTCGTGGGCTGGACGCCTTCGCTTGCGAGCGGTGCTGCGTGAGCTTTGGCCCGCCTTGGAGATCGCCATAGGTTCGCGATCGTCGTTGGCGACCCTTCCTACCCTCGTCGAAGGGGCCAGAAACCTCGATCTTCCTGAACCCGCACGGGCCGCCGTGCTGCCTCTGGCCGGCGCGCTGCTGAAGGCCAACCGGCCGTTATCGGCGGTCGCCAAGCTGCTCTTCGTCGCAACGCTGTACGGGATCACCCTCGATACGGCGAGGATCGTGACGTTTCTGGCGACCATTTTCGTCTTGAGCGTCGCGACGCCAGGGATCCCCAGCAATTCGAGTTCAATCTCGCTCGGCGCTTACCTCGCCGCGGGCTTGCCGCTCGAAGGCGTCGTGCTTTTTGACGCCACCGACCCGCTGACGGACATCCCCAAGACGGCGGTCAATACCACCGGTTACTTCGCCTCCTCGGTCCTCGCCTCGCGCGTGGCCGGATCGAGCGATGAGCCCTCGTGCGCCCTTCAGGAGGTCTAACCCGGACGCCCCGCATGCCCCAGGGCGTATGCTTGTAAGCGGATGGTCGTTTTCGTTACGCTGCCCGTCGGCGCAGGCCACGTGGGTTACTTCCTGAACCGGTATGGTAGGAGCCACTCGCGCCACCTTACCGAGACTACCTACTTCGACCTTGCAAGGAAGGGTAGGGCCCTCGCGGCGGCGTACGTGTTTTGCGACGTTCAGCGAATGAACCGGGCGCAGCGAGCGCTCGCGGTCGGGCTCTGGAGGCGTCTCTCTGCGATCGGAGATTCGGTGCGGCTGTATAACGACCCCCGGCACGAACTGGGACGTTACGAGTTCCTCCGCGCGGCCTTCGCTGAAGGGTGGAACCGCTTCAACGTTTACCGGGTCGATGAAATCCCCGAGTCGGTTCGCTGGCCCGTGTTCCTCCGGATCGAAAGCGACCACTCCGGGCCGAAGTCCGACCTGATCGAGACCCCCGAACGCCTCTGGAAATCGGTCGCCGAACTAGTTCTCGCGGGCGCGCGGCTCAAGGACCTCCTCGTCGTCGAGTTTCTCGATACCAGGTCCCCCGACGGGTGCTATCGCAAGTACGGAGCGTTTCGAATCGGGCGCAGGGTGTTCGGCCAGCACCTCTTTCTTTGCACCGAGTGGACCGCCAAGGCATCGAACCGCCTGAGGTCGGAGTCGGCCCTTGCAGAGGGCAAGAACTACTTCCTCACGAATCCCCACGCCGAGTTGCTCTTGCCGTTTTTCGAACTCGCTCAGATCGAATATGGCCGAATCGACTACGCGCTGGTGGACGGCACGGTGCAAGCGTGGGAAATCAACGACAACCCCCAGTTCGTCCGCGCCAAGCCGCTCCGAATGGGCACTGAGGGCAAGGAGACAATCTACTTGGAGTGCCTGGACGAGCTTTCGCAAGGTCTCGATCCCCGAACGCAGTTCGAGTTCGACGCGCTGGACGGTTGGGAGGAAGCCCCCTGGCCGGAGGGCGTCGCCCCGGCAGGCTCCGAGGTGGCGCGGTGATTTTTGTCGTCGTCCCCCTCAGCGCGCTCGCGACTTCCGCCAAGTCGCTTGCGGATGGATTTCCCGAGATTGTCCCGACGGTCCGGCTAGTCTCCTACCCGGAACTCTTGCGCCTTGAGAAGGTCCCTTGCGGCGCGTGGGTTCTCACCTCGCTCTCTACGCTCTCGAACGAACAGCTCTCCCTGCTCCGAGAGTTCGAATCCGCCGTGATTGCACACGGCTCCGGCATTCGGCTCCTCGGAAGCCCCTCGCGAACGCTCTCGCGGGATGCTTTTTTTGAGGAAGCGGAGAAGATCGGAGTGCAGAGCGCCCGGACATGCTCCCTCGCGTCCCTCGAAAGCTCGCTTCCTGACTGGGCGGTCCTACGGTGGGAGCACCAAGGGGACTGGGCCGAGTCTGAGGCGATCTCCGAAAGGCACGACCTACGCGAGGTCCTCTCCCGGATGGTCTTTGAGGGGCTCGACCCCGAGCACATTCGGGGGGTAACGGTCCCGGGAGCGAGCCCCTACCTCGAACCCATGGGACACTACTTTCAAATCGGGGGCGAATCCCTCGTGAGCGACTCGCTCGCGGAGTTTTGGAAGGGCACGGATCGCGAATCTGTCTCGCGGGGACTCTCCGAACTCCTCGACCGATTTGGCTGGGGGTGGGCGCGGTTCGACTTCGCCCGAACGCCCCGAGGACCTGCGTTGTGGAGGATCGAAGACGGCCCTGGGTTCATTCCCCATTTCGACAGCAAGAGTCTTGGAATCCCCGGCGCGGCCGAGCTTCGGTCTTGGTTTTTGCGGACCCTTCGCGCCCTCAACTCTTCTGAGGCGGGCGATATCTCCCTCGAAATCGCCCCCACGCGCCTCCAAAGCCTGCTGCTCGAACGCCCGCCGCCCTGAATCCATTAAGGCGCGCACGACGTTCCCGTGCGGCGTTGGCGTGCAAGAGCGACACGGGGTGCCGCCGACTTCTCTGTGGGGAGAACCAGCCACGAAATACGTCAACGCGAGACTGCCCTGTAAGGCGCGGAGTCAACGGGGCAGGCGAGGAGGCACTTGACGAGGGATTCTATGGCGGCGCGGTCGGTGGCTAGCTCGCCAACACTGACGGAGGGGATTAGGCCTTGGCTTCCGGAGCAGCAATCCTCCATACTGAGTATGTGGACGAGCCAACCAAGAGTAAGAGTCCGTTCTTCCCTGGTCAGCCAGTTCCAGTTGAGTTCTTCGTGGGGCGTGCGGACCAAGTCAATCGTATCCTGCAGCGTGGGGCGGGCCAGGTTGCGAGCGGAAAGCCCGTTTCGATCTTCGTGGAAGGCGAGTACGGGATCGGGAAGAGTTCTCTAGTCACCTTCACCCAACGGCTCGCCGAAAAAAAGTACAAGCTGCTCCCGATTTACGTCACCTTGGGAGGCTGCAAGTCGATGGACGATGTCGCAGCCCGCACGGTCGAATGTACTTTGATAGCTGGGGGTCACGAATCCACCAGGGGCGAAAAACTGCGCAATTGGCTCGCCAAATATGTTGGCGAACAGGGCTTGTTTGGATTCAAGATTAACTTGCAGGCCCTGAAGACGGACGCTCCCGACTTTTCCTCACCTCAAGGGATGCTGGCATTCTTCGAAGAGGCCGTAAAGAGGTTGTCTGACGAAGGCGTCGCCGGGATATTCCTTGTCTTTGACGAGATCAATGGTATCGTTGGCGATCCCGGTTTCTCTATGTTCCTGAAGAGCTTCGTCGACGAGAACGGTGTGAGACGAGAGCCCGTGCCCCTACTCCTCGCGCTCTGCGGCACTGATGACAAGCGTCGCGAGATGATCCAGCGGCACAAGCCAGTTGATAGGATTTTCGATGTTATTCACGTCGATGCAATGAGCGATTCCGAAATGGACGAGTTCTTCACAAGCGCATTCAAGAGCGTCGGGATCAGCGTCGAGCCTGGGGCCCTAGTGCTGTTCAGAGTGTTCTCCGCCGGGTTGCCGAAGATCATGCAGATGCTCGGCGATTCCGCGTACTGGATCGACCGTGACGCGAACATTGATCGCGAAGACGTGGGGCAAGCGGCATTTGCAACTGCTGAGGACGTGGGACGCAAGTTCGTGGACCAGCAAGTTTTCAACGCGCTACGTAGCGAGAAGTACCAGGCGATTCTCGATATTATTGGCCAACAGGCTCCGCTTGAAATGTCGTTCGTTCGCGGGGACATTATGGCTTCCCTTTCGGATGTCCAGCAAAAGGTGTTCGACAACTTTCTGCAGCGTATGCGGCAACTAAACGTAATTCGCCAAGGCGAGCGAAAGGGCGAGTATGTGTTCAACGTGCTGATGGTGCGGTACTACATTTACATCACGGCTCAGCGGCGCAAGGCACAGTAGGTCCGCCCTGCCTCAGCGTTTGCTGCCCAGGTTCCTGCTTGGCAAGTCATTCGTCGATGTTCGGGACTTCGTTTTAGCGACGAGGGACCGGAATCGATGAAGTACAGGGTTGGTTCTGACAGGCGGATGGGTCGTGCGGACTGTCAGGGTTCCAAGGGAAGCCCTTTCAAGTCCTCGCGGACCCCGCACTAACTCCGCGCGAGCCCTCGGAGCCTGCAGGGCCATTCGTCACTCGATCGAGTCCTTCACCGCCCAAGCCCAACGGTTCCGCCCATGTGCGGGTTCCTTGCAGGGCCGCGGGATCTATAGTAGGCCCTCAGCGACTCTGCATGGCTTTGGAGCAGGGATCGGCTGAACCAAAACACGTGCCCGGATTCAGTTTGGGCCAAGAGATCGAGGTTGGCGCGCACATCCTCCCAAGGTACGGTTCCTTGGGACCCGTCCACCATGACCCCCGCGGCCAGTCTCGAACCCGGATTCTCAAATAACTCGAATTGCGACTTCCAGTCCCGCGCGAAATCGGCCGCCGCTTTGCGGTACACCTGAGGCACGAATTCGGTCATCCATCCGTTCCGGAGCCACTTCGGCCAATCGCAAGCGTAATTCTCAAGGGACCACGGGTAGACAGCAGGGCTGATGCTCACGATGAGGTTCGGGCGAATGGCCTTGAGCTCCCTGCTCAGCCGCTCGGCGAACTCGGTGACTCGCTCAGCCCGCCACCGAACCCATGCGGGGTCCTTCGCGTTCTGGGGAGGCGAAGCGCCTTCGTGAGCCCTTGCGTAAGCTGCCACGGTAAAAGGGTCATATCCCATCGAGGTGGGCCAGGCGATTCGGTCATCGAGTTGAATGCCGTCGATCGGGTAGTTTCGAACCGCCTCCTTGATGAGTTTGAGCAAGAACTCTTGGCACTCCGGCCTTGACGGGTTCATCCAGACGAAGGGGTTTTGTTCGGAGATGAGGCTGCCGTCCGAGGTGGCCGTCATCCAGTGGCGTCGCTTTTCAAGGAGTTCGTTCTGCGTGTCCTCGTGAGCGGCCATGAACCCGTACTCGAACCAGGCGATGTAGGTGAGGCCGTTGCGATGGGCTTCGCGAAGCGTCTCGTCTAGGAGATCCCGGCTCTTACCGAGATTCGGGTGCCGATCGACTCCCGTTACCGCCGAAAGGGCTCGCGAGGGAAACTGGGTGTAGCCGTTCTTCCAGACCTCCACGTACACCGTATTGAGTCCGATGTCTTTGAGCTTTCGCAGGGTGCTCTCGGTCTTTGCCGGCGTTTGCAGGGCATCGTTGGCGGTGGTCGTAAGCCACACGCCGCGCAATTCGGCCTTCGGTGGGGAGAGCGGCATCGTGAGAAGGGTGGCAAGAGCCCCGAGCATCAAGGTTAGATTGTACGTGTCGGTCGGGGGAATTTCAAGCCGAAGCTTGCTAGGCAAGGCTCCAGTTCGTTCCCGAACTCCATGTAGAATCGCCCGTATGTCGCTACTGACCTCCGCCCTTGTTGCCGTTTGCGCGCTGCAAGCGGCGCCGAAAGCTACCGACCTGCAAGCTCTCAAGCCGAAGCTCGATGCGATCTCGAAGTCGTTTCATGGCCGGTTAGGCTACTACGTCAAGCGGCTGGACAACGGCGAGGAGATCGGGATTCGGGACACGGAACGATTCCCGAGCGCGAGCACGATCAAGACCGCGATCATGGTGGAGTGTTTCCGGCAGATTGAGCGCGGGGAATTGGCATGGGACGAGCGCTTGGAGACGCCGCCTGCCGACAAGAGAAGCGAAAGCATGTGGGTGGCCTTCCTCGCCGAAGGCGTCAAGATCAACATCGATGGCTTGATCCACCTCATGATGAACGTGAGCGACAACACGGCGACTGTGATGCTGGCCGACCGAGTGGGGATCAACAGTATCGAGCAACTGATGCTGTCGTGGGGATTGCGAGACACCGCCTGTACGATACATGTCGACGAGAAAGACAACCTCAGACTCTACCGCTTGCGCCAGATCTTCGCGAACATGGGTGTGACATCGCCGCGCGACATGGGTTTTCTCTTAGAGCAGATATACCGGAGTAAGGCCGCTTCGCCCGCCGCCTGCCAAAAGATGATCCGGATTCTCTCGCATCAGTACTGGGACGACTTTCTGAGCTACGCCATCCCTCCGACCGTTGGGGTCGCATCGAAGGTCGGCGCTCTGAACCGCAGCCGCTCCGATTCGGCGATCGTCTTCGGTCCCCGACCCTACATCGTTACGGTCTATACCGACCACCAGAAGGACCAGCGCTGGGAGGATGACAACGAGGGGAACGTCGCGATTCGCCGTATTTCGGGGCTGATATGGAACCACCTCCACCCGGAGCGCCCGTACAACCCGCCACCCGACGCGCGCAAGTGGTATCCAACTGGTGGAGGGGTCGAGGGGGGCTAGGTCGCCGAAGGCACTACGGGTTCGCAAGGTCTCTGGCTCTCCTTCACGAAAATCGGGTTACTATGAAAGTGCATGGAAGGAGAAGGCTGCTTCCGAGTCGGTTGGGAGGGCGGATTTGTCGTGGAGCGCCCCTGTGGAGAGAAGGTCGTGTTTCCCACGGCCAAGACGACGAGCTTGGCGGCGAAGCTGATCTTCTTTGCCCCGCAGTCATTCGACCGTCGGAACCTTGCGGGCGAGTTTTGGCCGGACGCCGTGGACGACCACGCGCGAATGAGCCTCCGCACCGCACTGACGGCCCTGAGGCGCTTACTTGGCGAGGAGTGCGTGATTGCCGAAGGGTCGAACGTCGGACTCGCTGCGGAGCGTTTTCTGCGTCCGATCCTATCGAACCCCCACGACTTCGCGCCTGAAATCACGGACGACTGGGCGGAGTGGGTGCGCGGCGGGATCGGCGCCGCGGCCGACTTAATACCGCTCAGAGTGCCCGTAGAGGGGCTTCTGGATTCCCTCGATTATCTCTTAGATGTGGACCCTGCCTCAGCTACGGAGTTCACGAACGCTTCTAAGCGGCTCTTGGAGCACCTTCCGGTCGATGAAGTGCTCCCCCGGCTGGAACGGTTGGGCAGGCTTGCAGCAGGATCCAATGAAATCGCATTGGGCGTGCGGGTGTTCCTTGCGACCCGGTTTCTGGCGAAGGGCCAGTTTGTTCCAGCGATTGACATCTGCAAAGGTGTGGTTCGAGAGGCGGAGTCTCGTTCGCTCTGCTCGATCGCGGAAAGCGCAGCCTACCACCTCTTTGCTTCTTGGGTCCTGCTCGACCAGCCGATGCGAGCGCGGCCCTACAAGGATTGGCTAACGCGGAACGGAAGTACGGTTGTCGCACGAATGGCTGAGGGGATGTGGAGTTTTCAGTACGAAGGAGGTGAGACGACGATTCGCCGCCTGAAAACGACCGCGGAAGTCGCGCGCGACGAAGGAAAACCCTATTTCGAGCAAACCGCTCTCGCTTGCTTGCTGTCGATCGATGCGGCCTCCGCGTCGGAAAACCTGACCGAGCGTCTCAGCGACCTCCGGAGTCTGTCAGGAAGCGGTATCGGCGTGTTCGCTTCGGCGTTCTCCTTTGCTAGGGGTGAGATTGGGGAGGGCCAAGCTGAAAGAGCGGTTGCCCGAATGGCCGGACTGCTTCTAGAACTGAAGGAGCGTGGCGAGACTCGCATTGGCCTCGGAGCCCTTCATTACACGAGTGCCATTCTTGCCGAAGCCGGTTTTTGGGCGCTCGCCGCAGAGTCATTTGGAGCTGCCGGAGCGTGGGCCGAGGAGATGGGGGTTCCTTTCTTGGCCTCTGAAAAGCGAGAGCGCTTGCACCTGTCGCGCCTTCTTTCTTCTCGCCTCAGCAAGGACCAGTTTCTCCTCCACGTCCGTCGCGGTGCGACTCTCTGGAAGCGAAACCTCTTTGCAATCGGCTGATTTCACGGTCGAGCGCATGATTTCACGCCTCATCGAGTACATGTGACTTCATCGACTTCGGTCGAAAGGAGCAACAACATGAACAATTGGATTCTCAAGGCGACTGTCTGTCTGGCCTTGGGCGCAACTATGATGAGCGCTCGGGCCCAGGTGATTGACTTCGAAACGATTCCAGGCAGCGGTCCTTCAGACGGCATGACCATCGATACCCAGTTCCAAGCGCTCTACGGAGTGACGTTCAGCCTCGAAACAGGTGGATCTCCGGTCCTTGCGAAGGTGGGCGCACCAAGGACCGCGTTCCAAGGATACAACCTGCTGCCCGACCAGCCGGCTCCGGGCACGAACGCGGGCGAGTACTTTCTAACGGACGATGGAGTTGTCTCGGGACCCCCCGAACCCCTTATCATCAGGTACTCCTATCCGGTTGCTGGGGCAGGTGGGATCATCTTGGACATCGACGGCGCCGAGGAGTTCACGGTGCAGGCGCGAAATGCCGTGGACGATGTGATTGGCACCGTGGTCCTGCCGCCCAACAACGAACTGGACGGATCGGCGACGCGATGGGGTTTCGACTTCGGCACAGACGTGATCCACTCGATTCGGATCGTGTTTACCGGTGCTGGAGGCGGCGTGGGCTTGGCCTTCGACAACTTCTCGACCAACGCGGTCCCCGAGCCCGCTTCGATGTTGGCGCTAGGCACCGGCTTCGCGGCGCTCGCGCTCAAGAGACGCGGGCGTCGGCATTGAAGCTCTTCCCGGTCTGATTGCCGGACCGGGTCCACTGACTCGGAACGATCTCGGAATCCGGGACACGAGTCGCTGTGATCCGGTTCGGTATCTTTTCTTATAGGGTCGGAGCCGATTGCTATTACTCTTCCCCCTGGAGTCGACGCTCGCGGAGGAACAGCTGTTTGGGACGAATCGAATAGGCCGCCCCTTGACGTCGATGCATTGCCGGGTTGTGTCGAACGGTGCCGCTCCTCAGGGGACCCATTCTGCTTCAGGCGCTACGATTTCACCGTGAAGAAACTGCGTATTGCACGTTCCCGGTAATCGAAAATCTTCGTAACCTGGCGGCTCACGAACATCCAGGATATCAGACCCTCGAAGGGACCGCCGGGTACGGCGTAGCGGAGCCGGTCCTCGATGAACGTTCCTTCGGAGGTCCCTCGGAATCGGTGTTCGTGCTCCCAGAGAAGGTAGGGGCCTCTTCGTTGAACGTCGACGAACCTCTCTTCAGGTTCCCACGAGGTAATCTCGGCTTCCCAGCGGAAGGGCACTCCAAAAAGGCGCAGCCTGTACTCGATGCGCACGCCCGACTTCATAATGATTGGCAAGGGGCTGAGGATCTCAAATCGCAGCGATTGCGGCGTGAGTATCTGTAGGTTCGTCGCTTGGGAAAAGAACTGAAAGACTTGTGACAGAGGCTCTTCGACGAGAATCTGTCGCTCGAGCGTTCGGACTTTCATTAGATTCGCCTGGTGTCGTATGCCCAGTGCAAGAGGGCTTGACGCTGTCGCTTCCGACAGTTCAAGTCGCCTTGAGGGCAGTTCTTTTGGATTTGAACAAGGTGGCGCCTCATGGCCTTCCATCGCCTAATCTGACGGTCATCGTCGGGACACCTTCGGCCCAGGTAGTAGCGGCAATACCACTGAAACCATCCCCGGGGGTCTTCAGGGTAAATCCAGCCCTTTGCGCGCCAGTACGAGAGCGACTTTGAAGCGTTGACGCCAAAGAAGTTGAGCGTTGGGTCATGGCGCCTGGAGCAGAGCTTAGCGCCGAGGAACCACTCTTCAGGAAACTCGTCGAGACAATCCGTCATGTACTTGCCGCCGAATACTCCGAGCTCAAGCATTTGTTGGGGTGTCAACTCGGGCCGAAACTCGGGATCGAAGTTCTTGCCCACAGGTTCCGATAGCTCATAGCAATAACCCTGCTGCATTCGGTCGTTCACCATGACAATTCGCGGTCTCATCTTCGGTCAACTCCTACAAAGCGCTAGTGTTCATCCTCCAAAGAGCGAAATTCAGCGCCGCTGCAAACCCGACCCATGCCAGGTAAGGCAGAAGAAGGGCCCCCGCAACCGGCCTTATCCGCCAGAAAGCTATGATGTTGGCGAGGATCACAATCCAGAGCAGAACGATCTCAGCAAACGCCCAGCCTCCAAGCCGCCAGTGAAAGAACAACCAAGTCCACAAACCGTTGAACACAAGTTGAGCCCCGAACAGGCTTGTTGGGACGGGAGCTTTGTTCCATCCGACAGCAAGGAGCGCAAGGGTGCCCGAAATGCCGATGAGCACGTAGAGAACCGACCAAACAGGGCCAAATATCTGGGGGCTGGGTGCCCATGCGGGTTTCGCGAGGGTCGCGTAGAATGCGCCTGACTGGGCCGATGCCACGCCACCTGATAGAGCGGCGATCAGCGTCGCTCCGAATGAGGCGGCGAAGGCTGGCCAGAAGTTCATCTCGCAAACTTATCAGTCAGGCGTGGGGATTGTAAGGACTACAATGGCTGCTTAATGAAGCGGGCCGTTCGAAGAAGGCGCTCAAAGTGCGCGCTCCATTGCTTGTCGGCTTCGCGGTTCGGCACGTGAACCGAAAGCGCGAGCAAGCGTCCGTCGACGTTGCGGATCAAGATGTATCTTCGAGCAGCAAAACCTTGTCGGTCGACAACCTCGAACGAAGCTGTTTCTAAGCCGTCCGAAGTCTTGCCCAAGCGGTAGGGAGTCGGCTTGCCCTTCTTTTCCCGAAGGATGAAAAAGAGTGAAGTATGATACAACTCGTCCCACGACTGCTGTCCAGGTGGAGCCGTCATAATGCCGAGTTCGCCGTTGGACCCGTTTGGATGCGCCTTGCGCTGACCCCAACGAGTTTCAGAACTGATATCCCAACCGGTTGGCAGTTCGACTGAATACGTCGCAGTGACGACTCGTGAGTATCCGTCCCCCAAGTCCAGCACCTTTGCGTCTTGGGGAAGTTGCGAGAGCAGGGAAGTAGCAAGCAGAGTTACGAGTAGATTCATTGAGGCCCTCTTAGTCGTTGGTGGCCAGCCCCCATTGTTGAAGACATCTTAAGAGTAGACCTCCGCTGATGATATCCCAGCAGGGTTGGGGGGCAGGCAGGGCGTAGCCCGACTGAACTCCAGACTCTGCGCGGCCACCGCCGGGGGGCGATAGCCAAGCGACGAATGCGGCCGAACCTCGTTGTAGTAGCGACGGTAGATCGCCGTCTTCATCTGAGCGTCGGCCAGATTGACAAAGACCTCGACGTCGAGGTGATCCCGGCGCAGGGTCGAGTGGAACGACTCCACGAACCCGTTCTGCCAGGGTTTGCCCGGATCGATGAAGCGGCTGTTCGAACCGGATTCAGAGAGAAACACCGCGAGCAGCCGGGCAACGAACTCGCCGCCGTTGTCGCTCCGAACGAACCGGGGAGCCCCGCGATCGGCAAAGAGCGGAGCCAATACGTCGCGCACCTTGCGAGCATTGATCCGCGTCGCCACCTCCAGAGCCAGGCACTCCCGAGTGAACTCATCCTCCACCGAAAGCACCTTCAGCTTCGTTCCGCTCAGGCAGGAATCATGGATAAAGTCCACCGTCCACACGTGGTTGGGATGCTCCGCCGACAGGGGAACCGGGTTCCCGGTCCGCTTCTTGCGATATCGCTTCTTGCGGCCGAGCCGCTCGTCCTTCCAGATTCGATGCACCCGCTTGAGGTTCAAGGGAGCGAACTCCTCCTTCACCAGGGCGTGCGCCATCCGGTAGCCCATGTTGGGCCGCCAGACCCTCCTGAGTGCTTCCCTGAGCGCAGCGTCCCGGTCCGGCCCTGGCTCCTCATAAACAGCGCGAGTCGAGATCCCGGTCATCCAGCAAGCCCTGCGAACCGTCATGTTCCGCTCCATCAGGAATCGCGCCCCCGCGACGGGTTCGGGAGCGCGAGTCCGTTTTTTCGGAACAGCGCCCGTACCGCGTCGATCTCAAGGTCTCTTTCGGCAAGAAGACGCTTGAGCTGAGCGTTCTCCCGCTCGAGCTCGCGCAGATGCCGCACATCGTCTGTCTGCATCCCCGCGTACTTGCGCTTCCACACGTAGAACGTGTTCGCGCTGACTCCGTGGTCGCGGCAAAGCTGGGCCTGCGTCTTCTGGCCCGATGCGGCCTCCTGCAGAATCCTCACGATCTGCTCCTCGGTGAACTTCGATCTCTTCATGATTGCCTCCAGTTTGAACCAGAGGACTACTTTTTTGACGTCTTCAATTTTGGGGGGCAGACCATTGGAAGGTGAGGTCGTCCCGACCGTACGGTCGGGACAGACGGTCTGGAAGTGCTACCGAGTCTCCTTGGGAAGGATCACAGTATCGATCACGTGGATCACGCCGTTCGTGCAATTGATGTCGGTCTTGACGACCTTGGCGTCATTGATGCGCACACCCTTTGCGTTGTTGATTACGACGGACTGACCTTGAACAGTCTTGACAGCCGTTCCGTTCTTGAGCTTCATCACGTCGGCAGCCATGACCTTTCCGGGCACGACGTGGTACTTCAGGATCGCAGCCAACTTCTCCTTGTTCTCAGGCTTGAGAAGCATCTCGAGCGTTCCCTTAGGAAGCTTCTTGAACGCCTCTTCCGTAGGTGCGAACACCGTGAACGGGCCCTTGCCCTTGAGCGTTTCGACCAGTCCAGCCGCCTGAACAGCAGCGACGAGAGTCGGGAACTGCTTGGAAGCCACCGCAGTGTCTACGATGTCGGCTTCAGGAGCCTTTCTCCATGCGCCGACGGAAAGCGTGGTTGCGGCCATGACAGCGAGAGAGAGAGTGAGTACGAGAGTGTTCTTCTTCATTCTTTGGTTTCCTTGTGATTTCGTAGATTGATCGGATTTCCTCTGGCAGGCGCCGTTAGTGAGCGCGCACCGATACAGGGGTCTTGGGCATGGCCGCTAGACGAGCCGCTTGGATGACAGCCGAGATGCCGACGAGCGTGTAAACCGTGTTCGACATCAAAGTTCCATTCCCTAGAACTGCGGCAACGAGGTCGAACTTGGCCAATCCGACGAGACCCCAATTGAGTCCGCCGACGATGACGAGGATCTTTGTGATCAGGTCGATAGTTTTCATGTTGTCTCCCTTCGCCCGAGCCCCTTGGGGTGAGCGACAGGGGAATGATACAACGCCTGTCGAGAGTTTGTCAAGATTTTGTTCAAAATATTTTCAACAATTGTCCGAAGCGCAAGCTGGCATTCCTTGACACAAATTAGACAAAGGCTTCATAATCGGGTCATGAGTCGTTTCTATTCCATTCGAGCGGTCGCGGAGGAGACGGGCCTGTCTCCGCATACGATACGCGCGTGGGAAAGGAGGTACAACGTTCTTTCGCCGGAGCGCACGGGCACGAACCGCCGCGTTTATGATGAGGGGGACGTCGAACTCCTGAAGCTCTTGCATTCTGCAGTGAAGGCTGGCCACAGCATCGGAATGATCGCCTCGCTTTCGACTGAGGAACTGCAAAGGGTCGCTCAGTCCGAGGTGGCGAGCCCAACAGGCCAAGATGACCCTACGCGTTTTCTAAGAGATTGCTGCCAATCGCTGCTGGACCTCAATGCGGAGCGGCTCAATTCTGAGTTGGGGCGAGCGTCCTCCGTATTTGGAGTCGATACGTTCATTAGGGACTTGATCTTGCCGATGATGGCGTTCATCGATGGTGAGTGGAGCGAAGGCAGGCTCAGTATTGCTCAGGAGCACCTGGCGTCTGCCCTTGTAAGAACTCATTTGGATCGTCTTCGTCACTCCATCCAACCACCCAGCAATGCTCCGCGTGCGGTAGTGGCTACTCCCGCGAACCAGCAGCATGAGATTGGCGCATTGTTGGCGGCGATCGTAGCTGCTCGGGCGGACTGGAATGTAACCTATCTTGGGCCGAACCTCCCTGCTTCGGAGATTGCTCAAGCGGCCGTCCGGACGAAGGCTAAGGTGGTGGCGTTGAGCCTCGTGTACCCCCTGAGTGAAGCTGCGGTGGAGGCGGAGTTGGTGACCCTTAGGGCCCTTCTTGGTCAAGGCGTTCACTTGTTGATCGGAGGTAGGGCCGCGCGAAGCTATACTGAAGCAATCCGCGAGATTCGCGCACAAATATGCGAAGACTTAGACAGCCTTCGAGAATCACTTCTCCGACTCAGGCAGTCCTCCGCGTTGAGAAGGCAAGAATGATTCTTCTCACGGGTGCCTCGGGCTATGTCGGCGGTCGCCTTCTCACGAGATTGTTGGACGCAGGGCACAGCGTCCGTTGCTTGGTTCGAGGCGCACGGTCGGTGGCAGGCTTTGGGTCGTCAAACTGCGAAGTTGTGCAGGGCGACATCCTTGAACTCGCATCCCTCAGAGCGGCTATGGAGGGAGTGGACCAGGCGTACTATCTCGTGCATTCAATGGCGGTCGGAAAGGGCTTCGAAGAACAAGACCGCCAATGCGCTGCCAACTTTGCACGGGCCGCTGCCGACGCTGGAGTGCGGCGGATCATTTATTTGGGCGGACTGAGTCACGACGAAACGGGCCTTTCAAGCCACTTTCGAAGCCGAAACGAGGTAGGGCAGATTCTTCGGTCGACGGGAGTCCCGGTCGTTGAGTTTCGAGCCTCTGTCATCATTGGTTCTGGCAGCTTGAGCTTTGAGTTGATGCGGTCTCTGGTCGAGCGACTTCCCGCTATGGTTGCCCCTCGGTGGGTGCAGATGCCTGCCCAGCCAATCGCCATCGACGACGTATTGGCGTACCTTGTCGAGGCAGCCAGTTTGGGAGGAGCCGATAGTAAGACCTTTGAAATTGGAGGGTCGGACGTGCTTTCGTATCGGGAGATGATGTTGGAATACGCCAAGTTGCGAGGCCTCAAGCGCTGGATTGTTCCTGTGCCTGTGTTAACCCCGCGGCTTTCGAGCCTATGGTTGGGTCTGGTGACTCCGGTTTATGCTCGCGTAGGCCGGAAGCTCATCGAAAGCGTACGTCATCCCTCAGTCGTTCGATCCAAGGAGGCCTTGCAGGAGTTCGCCGTTCGCCCGATGGGTTTCGTTGAGGCACTCGTCTTGGCGATGCGGAATGAGGATCGGGAGTTTGCGGAGACTCGCTGGGAGGATTCCTTTGGGTCTTCGACAAAATCGTCCAGGTCAGGAGTCAGGCGATTTGGGAATCGTCTCGTCGACTCGAGAAGCGTGTTGATTCGCTGTTCGCCGTCCGCTGCCTTTCGCCCGATCCGCGAAATCGGAGGGCGGCGTGGGTGGTACAGCGCTGACTGGCTGTGGAATCTACGAGCTGCGATCGACCTCCTGCTCGGAGGGGTCGGAAAAAGGCGGGGCCGGAGGCATCCATCCGAACTCCGAGTTGGGGACTTCTTGGATTGGTGGCGTGTCGAAGGTTTTGAGGAGGACCGGCTACTTCTTCTGTCAGCTGAGATGAAACTGCCCGGACGCGCCTGGCTCCAGTTTGAAGTCGTGCCCGTCGAAGAGGGAAGTATTATCCGCCAGACCGCCATGTTTGACCCACTCGGTGGCGCGGGTCTGGCCTACTGGTATCTTGTCTATCCACTGCACAAACTAGTGTTTCGCGGGATGCTGAAAGGGATCCAGTCGAGAGCGCTTGGCCCCTCCGGTTGAGGTTCTCTGCGAGAACTCAGGAGGATGGTCAGCGCGATCGAAGCGGCCGACGCGCACAAGTGGTTTCCAACTGGTGGAGGGGTTGAGGGGGGATAGATCGGCAAACCTGGGGCCGAGTTCCGCACTTAGGGGGACCTTCGGACTTTTGGCGCTATCATAGATTTGTGGCAGGGTTGAACCAACCAGAAGGAAAGGACGAGGGTTTAAGATCGCGGTTTCGGCGCTTTCTCTTTCCGGAGACCCATGCGAACCAGAAGCCCGAATACTGGAAACGCCCTAGGCTTTATGTGCCGCTCTCCATCCTTTTGTTCGCAATTCTCAGCGCTGACTACCTTTTCGCCGTAGCGGGAGTAGGCTTCTTCGACTTCTTTCCCCTGGTGTGGATTCGCGTCGATCCCGTGGATGCGTCGGCGGCAGGACAAGTAATCGGCGCCGCGGCGGCGTCGATGGGAGGAGCGGTCGCCCTCATCACGCTCTACGTGAACCTCTGCGAAAAGAGGTTTGCCCAGGAGCAAACGCTGGAAAAGGACCGAAGGATCGCTCGGGACCAACGAGAGAACGAGCGGAACATTGCGGAACTCCAGCGCTTAGAAGAGCAGTTCAACCAGCTTTCCGCCGACTTTGCGGGCGCGGAATTGCTGGCGCGAGTCAACGCGGGGATCGGGCTCGCGCACATCGCGACAACCCACAGGCCCGGCATCAGCGACACAGAGGCCGACGCTCGAACGGAGCAGAACTACCCGTTCTACCGGCGGGCGGCCAACCAGCTTGCCGCGGCCTCGCACCTCTACAAGGAGCAGCCGGCTCGCGACGAGGTGCGCAAGGCGATTCGGCATATGGGGCAATTCGACACGAGCGAAGATCAGCCGCTTCTGCACCTGCTTCTCAATTCCCTGGGGGAGGCGAACCGCACGGCCTTCCGCACGTTCCTCGATACCCTCGCAGAAGGGGCGGCATGCAAGCCCCCTTCCTTCTGCAATACGTGTTGCCTTGCCGTGCGAATCTGCTCGGACGATGGCAAGAACCAAGAATTGCTGAAGGCGGTGGTCGAGTCTGAGGGCTGCCGAGCGCTCCTCCCCTTAAAGAGGCATTTGGCGAAGCTGCCAGGCAATACGGGAAAGAAACAAGCCGCCGGTGCGATCGACGGAGCTTATCTCGGCAGGCTGGGGACCGCTTGGCAGAGCCTCGCCGACACCAGGGACGCGATCGCAGAACTCTTGAGAGTGCGTAGGCCCCCGCCTGCCATGCGGGAAGCGTTAGCGAAGACGGAGAACACGGTTGTTCCAAGTGAATGGGAAGAACTGGGTAGAGAGATCGGGCAGGCATCCACGAAGGATCCGGACCTCTCGGATTGCTTTCTGCAGGGGGCGTACCTCCTTGAGGCGCAGATGCAGGGGGCGGAACTCTGGGGGGCGCAGATGCAAAGGGCAGACCTCCGGGGGGCGCAGATGCAGGGGGCGGACCTCAGGGAGGCGGAGATGCAGGGGGCGGACCTCAGGGAGGCGGAGATGCAGGGGGCGAACCTCACTATGGCGCAGATGCAGGGGGCGAACCTCCCTAGGGCGCAGATGCAGGGGGCGAACCTCACTATGGCGCAGATGCGGGGTGCGGACCTCACTAGGGCGCGGATGCAGGGGGCGGACCTCTATACGGCGCAGATGCAGGGGGCGGACCTCCTTGAGGCGCAGATGCAGGGGGCGAACCTCACTATGGCGCAGATGCAGGGGGCGAACCTCTCTAGGGCGCAGATGCAGGGGGCGAACCTCACTATGGCGGAGATGCAGGGGGCGGACCTCAGGGAGGCGGAGATGCAGGGGGCGAACCTCACTATGGCGCAGATGCAGGGGGCGAACCTCTCTAGGGCGCAGATGCAGGGGGCGAACCTCACTATGGCGCAGATGCGGGGGGCGGACCTCTATACGGCGCAGATGCAGGGGGCGAGATTATACGCCACAAACTTCGGACAAGCCCTGGGCCAAGAGGAGTGGGCTCGCCTGACGTCCTGTGAACTCGGCCTTCCCGACTTTCGCCATTGGAAGTGGGACCCTTCGAGCGAAAAGGTGCGTCCCACCGACATAGAGGACACCGCACTCATTGACTGGCTGAAGGCCAACTTCCCGGTAGAGTCCGCATCCATCCCAGGCGACGCAGGAGAGAGGTTTAACGAATACCGTAAGTGGGACGAGGCTGCCGGCGTCACGATGTAGGTACTTGGGGATCAAGCCATGGAGACATCGGCCGCAGAGTCAACAGCGTCGGAAATCGTCGATGCAGAACCTGATGAGTCAGACGCCGACCAATGAACTCCTGCGGCTCCCCGCAGTCCTTGACTGCGTCGAGGACGCAGGGCCGACTCCCTCTGGGGGCCTATCGAATTCAGAGAGCCAGAATCGAAGGCTGTCCATACCGTGTCGATTGCTTCCGGTCCGAACGCTGGTAGAAATGCTGGGAATCTCGAAACAGGTCCATTCTGAGTATTGCTTTGCGCCGAAGGTTGATACAATTCGAGAGACGGAGCCCTCGTTTTGGGGTGCGTTCGAGGAGGGTCATTATGGTGTTCGCTTATTTGGGGCATGGTCCCCGCTCGCCTGAAAACTACCGGCAACGCCCTTTGCGATCAAGGCGGTTCGCTGGGGTACTTCACGGGGCAGGATTGGTTGGCCTTCTTGTCGTTTCTGCGGTTGCCCAAGCCGACATCGCAAACGGCTTTGCCGAATTTCTGCACGATGTCAACGCCAAGTTTCTGGTTGATTCATTTCCTCCGGGCTTCACAGTAGCTGAAAACGGCAGTGTCGGGGAGGGCGTACTCTGGTCCAACGCATACCACGGTGCGCACGACTTCAAGCTGTTTCCGACCACACCGGCTTACGACAAGTCGACGGCTTCAAACGGCGACTTCGAGAACTCCCACAACAGAGTGAAATACGAGTTCTTACCGAACTTTCCCACGTACGTCTCGGTGTCCGCAGGGACGCAGTCGGACAGTCAGGCCGCCTCGGGGGAGTTCAAGCTTCATTATTCCGAATCCTACGCGCGGACGTCGGTGCTTCAAAAACTCGGAGTGACCCGTTCGGGCGCGGGAATCGCAGACCCGCCCATCTTCGGAGTTCTCATTCGGGCGGATGCTGACGCGGTCCACCTCAAGGCCAGGAAAGAAGGAAACGCACATGCCATTTCCTCCGTCTCCGTTAACCTCATCGGAACGATCAAGAATAACAAGGTGGCTGGCGCGCCGACCGAGAACCTGTTGGGGAAGCAGGTCCTGGGCAAACGCATTACGGCGAACGACGAGTGGTTCTCTCCGCGCATCAACCAGTCTATGTGGCTGGACTTGCCCGATTGGACTCGCTTGTCCGGGGCGGATTTCGACCTGAATCTTGGGCTGGAATTGAGGATGGTCACTTATGCCGAAGTCGTGCCAGAACCAGGGACGCTTGGAGCCCTATGCCTAGGCCTGCTCGCCCTGCGCACAAGCCGAAAACGCTGCCGGAAGGGCTGATCGCCTGATCTTGGGCGGCAAGGGGAGGAGGCGGGGCGCGCTCCGTTACCTCCCGGCGCTCTCCATCGCGAGCCGGTCGAGTTCAGTAAGTTTGAACCGAACGCTGACAATATAGGGAGGTTTACCGGCTTCCCAATGGCCATACGTGGTGCAAACGAAGGTTCCGTCAGGCAGAACCTCGACGCCAGGGTAGGCGCAATCGGCGCCTTGGAGGTTGTCCATGAGACGAACCCGGTACTGCCCCGGCTTGCCGGATTCAATATCTTCGAACCTCCCCACCCAGGCCACCCAGTCGCCGTGGGTCGGGCTTCCCGAAGCCATGTCGCGGAAGCTGATGACCAGGCGGCCGTCCGGCGCGTACTTCGCAGTATGACGGTCCCCCGTAAGTTCCCTTGCAACCTCTCGCGGCTCAGACCAGGAGGCTCCTTCGTCCTCGGAGACGATCACGAACGAGTTCTTCAGGCGGCGGTTTTCGCGAAGCAATACGGCCATGCGTTTCCCACCGGGCGAACGCACCAGGCCTGGTTCGCAAAGGTGGACATCGGATCGGCTCAGGACCTCGTCGGGGAAGGACCACGATAAACCACCGTCGCTTGAGAAGGTCTTATAGAGCGTGAACGTCCCGGCCGCCTTGCCGCCTGCTCGAAAGAACCTGCCATCGTCGTGGAACATTGCCAAATAGCGTCCGTCCGAGAGCCTTTCGACGAAACCCATGACGACGATTCCGCCCCAATCGCCTGCGGGCTTGAGCGGAGTCCAATTCGCGCCGTCGTCTTCGCTGAACGAAAGCCTCGCCGGGTACAAACCAGACCACAGGATGAGGCGCTTCTTGCCGGAAGGGTCGATCGTTCGAAAGACCGTGGGGGTCTCCAGGCTCGTCGCCCAGCTCTCAGGGACCGGGAGCCTACCGCTCCAAGTGAGCCCGCCGTTCGTGCTCTTCTTGAGGACGATCGGGCCATTGCCGTGGCCTCGGGGGTAGGCGGCAAGAATCGTGCGCTGGTCTTCGAGCAGCAGAGTCGACACGTGGCCGAGGTACTGGCCCTCCTCTCGATCGACGACGACCTGCCTTCCTCGATCCTGCGAGAGGTCGAGCCACTTCGCCTGGTCCCCCTTATCGAGAGCCTGAATCGGGAAGTCCCGCGAGGGAAGATGCTCGCGCTCGGCAAGGGCAAGGAGTTCCCGGACGGCTTGGGGACGTTGCTTGGCGAGGTCGTTCGATTCCGTTGGGTCAGCGGAAAGGTCATAGAGTTCAACCGCTTCGGGAGCGTTCTTTAGGTTCGGCCGAACGATCTTTAGGTCGCCTCGAATCACGGCTTGCTGCTGCGTGCCTTCCGGGTACTCGAAATAGAGAAAGTCGTGTTTCCTCACTTGGGATAGGCCGAGCAACGTTGGCGCGAAGCTGACCCCGTCGAGACCGGTTGGGACGCTCGCGCCGCAGATCTCTGCGATCGTGGGGAACAGGTCATACGTTGCCCACATCGAGTTCTCAACCCTAGCGGGCCGGATTCTTGACTTCCAACGAGCCAGGAAGGGAACCCGAATCCCGCCCTCATACAGGTTCGTTTTCATGCCGCGCAACTCGCCCAGCGAAGCGAAGAACTGCCGGTCGACGCCTCCGTTTGGCGCGGTTCCATTGTCGGACTTGAATATGAAAAGGGTGTCGTCCGCAAGGCCCAAACCCTCGACGAGGTCGACGAGCCTCCCGACCGAGTGGTCGAGGTACGAGATCATCGCTGCGTAGGTGGCGCGGGGCCTCTCGCTGGGAAGGTAGCCGTTTTGACCGAGGTAAGGCGCAGGGTCCCACTCCCTCGGAAAACGCTGTACCCAGTCTTTGGGTGCTTGCAGTGCTGCGTGGGGAATCGTGGACGCAAAGTACAAGAAGAACGGCTTGTCCTTGCTCCTTGTGACGAACTCTTCTGCTTGTTCGAGCATGAGTTCGGGCGCATACTGCTCTCCCATAAACGAATCATAGGTTTCTGGCGGGGAACTGAGCCGCTGGTGGGCGCCGAAGTACTGATTCCTTTCAAGAAGGTGCACGTCGTGGTTGCGCCAGAGGTGGGTGGGAGTGTAGTTGTGGGCTTGCCGCTGGCACAGGTACCCGAAGAAGAAGTCGAAGCCCTGCCGAAGGGGATGGCCCTCCGAACCGGGACCTCCCAGCCCCCACTTGCCTACGCAGGCCGTCGCGTAGCCCTTCTGTCGAAGCACCTCTGCGAGAGTGACCTCTTCGTCGGGCAGGGGGTGTTGCCCTTCACCTTGGTTGAGCCCCCAACCACCGACCTCCTTGTTCCCTCGAATCGAAGCGTGGCCGGTGTGCTTTCCCGTAAGCAGCGAACACCGTGTAGGGGCGCAAACGGTGCTGGCCGAGTAGAACCTCGTGAACCGAACCCCCTCTTCGGCAAAGGCATCGAGGCGGGGCGTGGCCATTCGCTGTTGCCCATAGGAGCCCAGCTCACCGATGCCGAGGTCGTCGGCCATAATCAGGATCACGTTGGGCGGCCGGGAGCCTTGGAGCGGGGCGCCGGGTTCGATCGCCGAAAACGCAAGGAGAGTCGTCAGGGCCCCAAGCATGGGCACACTTTACCGCAGACAATATTGCCGACGGCTCGGGACGGAAGTTCGTAGACGTTCGCAAGGAGACCCGCCGCGCAATGTCCATCCGACCCGTCAAGCGAATCGCCAAGGCTAAGCCGACCCTCGAAGGAGCCGGGGTCCACCTCCACCGTGCGTTTGGCTTCGGGGCGACGAGGGAATTCGATCCTTTCTTGCTGCTCGACGACTTTCGCAACGAGAGCCCCGAGGACTACTTGGCGGGGTTCCCCTGGCACCCTCACCGCGGAATTGAGACGATCACTTATGTTCTAGCGGGGACGGTTCAGCACGGCGACAGCATCGGCAACTCGGGCGTGATCGGCCCTGGAGACGTTCAATGGATGACCGCAGGAAGCGGGATTATCCACCAGGAAATGCCCAAAGGCGATGCGCTCGGCAAGATGCACGGATTCCAGCTTTGGGGCAACCTGCCGAGTTCGCTCAAGATGACCGCGCCGCATTATCAGGAGGTGCAGTCTGCGGCGATCCCGGTGGTGGTCGAAGACGATGGCGTGGCGGCAAGGGTCGTTTGCGGAGAGTTTTGGGGGGCGAATGGGCCGGTCGACGGACTCGCTGCGGAGCCGATCTATTTGGACCTATCGGTTCCGGCTGGACGTCGAAAGACATTTCGGGTGGACACCAGCCGCAACGCGTTCGCTTACGTGTTTGAGGGCGCGGCCAAGTTCTGCAACGCCTCTGAGCCGTTTGCCGTCCCGACCGAGAGCATGGGATGGCATGAAACGAACGCACCCACGCAGGCCGACAACCGATCCCTCGTGCTGTTTGATACGGGCGACGAGGTGACGGTCGAGGCGGGTGAAGAGGGCGTGCGGTTTCTGTTCGTGTCCGGTAAGCCTCTCAGGGAGCCGGTCGCTTGGTATGGCCCGATCGTGATGAACACTGCGGAGGAACTGAAGGCGGCGTTCGACGAGTTGCAAAAGGGTACGTTTTTGAAGCATACGGAGTAGGGCAGAAGAACGGGTTGGCAAAAGCAGAAGGAGTCGGAGTTCATGAGATCGCAGGTTATTGCATTCGCGGGTTCGCTACGAAAGGGCTCGTATAACCGATGTCTCATCGAAAATTCGAAGCGGCTCGCTCCCGGGGTGATGGAGTTCGAACACGTGTTTCTGGACGACGTTCCGCTTTACAACACTGATGTCGAAACCGAGAAGTTCCCCGAAGCGGTCGTCCGACTCAAGGAGCAGATACGCGCCGCTGACGGAGTATTGATGGCAGTACCTGAGCACAACTTCTCGTTTTCAGCGGTACTGAAGAACGTCACCGAATGGCTATCCCGCCCGCCGCGGGAGAATTCCGTACTCGAAAACAAGCCGGTGATTCTCCAGTCGGCCTCGACTTCTTGGTCAGGTGGCCTTCGGGCTCAACTCCAGCTACACCAAACCTTGAACTACTTCCCCGTGCGCCTCATGCGGTTTCCTGAGGTGTGTGTAGGGAACTGCGCGACGAAATTCGACGACGCAGGCATCCTGATCGATGAACCCACAGTCAAGCGGATCCAGACTCAGTTAGAATCGTTTCAGCAATTCATGCGAGGCGAGGGGTGAGGGCCGGACTTATTCCGCGATCCCCATGGACTCCTCGAACCCTGCCATCAGGTTGAGGGCGTGGACGAGTTGGGCTGCGCCGCATTTGCCGTTGCGATCGGCGATCACGCGGACGGCCACCAAGCACGTCGG
The DNA here is from genome assembly GCA_017347465.1 of Candidatus Nitrosymbiomonas proteolyticus. Lineage (GTDB taxonomy): Bacteria > Armatimonadota > Fimbriimonadia > Fimbriimonadales > Fimbriimonadaceae > Nitrosymbiomonas > Nitrosymbiomonas proteolyticus. The sequence continues at coordinate 1,651,117 of AP021858.1, forward strand.
CTCGTCGCTCGCGCTCACTTCAACCGAATAGAATGCGTAGGGAGACCCCTCGACCTCGTCCCAGGGCAAGGTCGGTCCGGGCCTCTCCCAGACGAAGAACGACCGGCCGAAGGACTCTTCATACAGGGACCGGAACTCCTCCGGAGAATCGGGCGTCCGGACGACCGCCATGCCCGTGCAGGCGAGGACCGTTCCCGCATCGACGGGCTCGTAAACGCAATGTGCTTCGCCCGTCCAAGACTCGGTCGCCAGCCACGCGGCGACGTCTTCCCCCGAGTCTTCGAAGGAGAAGGCGATGCTCGGAGGCTCAAGGGGCGCGCCGGCGCGGAGCAACGGCCCGAGCGCGATCAGGGCAAGTGTGGAGGCGGGTCCAGGAACCGACATCTCGTCGGCGCATACGATCGGGTTGTTGTCCATCAACTCGATCAGTCCCTTGATCGGGAGGTCGGGACGATCCGCCTCGATGCGGCGCTCCCAAGCGCCTTGCTGGAACCGAATGCCGGAGCTCGCTTCCCCCATCCACTCGATATGCGGATGGCGAGACAGAAGGCGCGACAGCCCCTCGATAGGGGCGGCCCACACCTGCACCGTCGAAGTAGCGACTTCCATGCGGTCCCCGCCCGTCACACCCTCTTGACGGTGACGGTCGAGTTCAGTTTCATGGGTTTTCCGCCGTTCTGGCCGGGCATCGTGACGGTCATCTTGATGTTCGACGATTGCAGCGAGCCGTCGGAAAGGCGAAGCATCGACTCGCCTGAGCCGGTGATCGTCATGCCGCTTCCGCCCCCCTTGACCGTTGAGGAGACCACGGCGATGTCGAGGTTACCGACCTTCTTGACGGCGACCAGCTTATAGGTTGCGGTGAGTTTGCCGCCCGCTCCCATCTGCCCTGGACCCGCCATCTCGCCGCTCCACGTTCCTCCGATGCCGACCGGCTTGTCAGGGAACGTAATGTTCGAAACCTGCTGAGAAGCAGACCCTCCCACGATCTTGCCTTTGCTATCGAGCTTGAGCGTCTGAATGGTCGGTTTGCCTTGCGCCTGGCCGTTCACAACCGGCGGGCCGACGGTGAACTCGACGGTTGCGACTCCGTTGGCGACCGACAGGACTTTCTGACTGAACGGGGTACTGAAGGGCATTGAACCGCCGGTGGGCAGGGACGTCGTTGCCGTCATCTGGTACTTGGAGATCACGCCCTTGGTGAACTTCATGCGGAAGAGATAACCGTTGCCGCTCTTGCTGATTTGGGGTAGCGCCGCCGTAGCTGAGAAGCCGAGCAGCAGCGCCGCGGGGACGACCTTTCGCAGTGTTTTCATCTTGTTTCCTTATACGTTGACGGTTCGCGGCAGGTTGAGGTACTCGATCGCTGGGACGAACGGGTACCCGAATTGCTCCGCGATAGGCTGCAGCGTGACCGCGCCCTCGGCGACGTTGAGTCCCTTTCGGAGCGCCTCGTCTTGCCGGAGGGCGTCGAGTCCGTGGTCGGCGATTCTGAGCACGTAGGGAAGGGTGGCGTTTGTGAGGGCATAGGTGCTGGTGTGGGCCACCGCGCCGGGCATATTGGCCACCGCATAATGAACGACCCCGTCCACGGTATACACCGGGTTCCCGTGCGTGGTGGCTTTCGTCGTCTCAAAACAGCCGCCTTGGTCGACGCTGACGTCCACCATCACGGAACCCTGCTTCATGGAACTCAGCATGTCTCGGCGGATCAGTACGGGCGCGCGAGCCCCCACAAGGTAAACGGCGCCCACCACGAGGTCGGCTTCTTGAATGACGTCCGCGATCGTTCCGGGGTTGCTGTGGAGGGTGATGACGTTGTTCGGGAAGATGTCGTCGAAGTAGCGAAGCCGGTCTAAGTTCACGTCGAGAACGTACACCGTCGCCCCAAGGCCAGCGGCGAGCTTCACTGCGTTGATCCCGACGATCCCTCCGCCGATCACGGCAACGATGCCCGGCCGGACTCCCGGCACGCCGGAGAGAAGCACGCCGCGTCCGCCCATGGGCCTTTCGAGGTATTTCGCGCCCTGCTGGATGCTCAGCCGGCCGGCAACTTCGCTCATCGGAGTCAGCAGCGGCAGGGTTCCATGCAACTCGACTGTCTCGTAGGCGATGCAGACCGCCTGGCTCTCGACCATCCCCCGCATGAGCGTTTCCGAGGCCGCGAAGTGGAAGTAGGTGAAGATGACCTGCTTGGGGCGGGTTCGCGGGAACTCGACGGACTGGGGCTCCTTCACCTTCACGATCAGGTCGGCTTGGCTCCACACCTCGTCGACCGGCGCGATTTCTGCGCCCGCCGCTCGGTAGTCGGAATCGGGAATGTGCGTGCCTTCGCCAGCGCCTTGCTCGACCACAACGCGGTGCCCGTGTTGGGTCAAGAGGAGGACTCCGGCAGGGGTCATGGCGACGCGGTATTCGTCAGGTTTGATCTCTTTGGGGACGCCGACAACCATAGGTTCGTGAACTCCGAATCGAGAAGTCAGAAAGCCCCACGAGTGTACCTTCGCGCGGGGTAGCCGCAGGGGCGGTCCAGCGCGCCCGCGAGCTACTCGATGGACTTGAGCTCGATTTCGAAGAACAGCAGGCTTTCGCCGGGGATGAAACCGGTCCCGCTCCTTCCGAAGGCGGTTTCTGGCGGAAGTCGCAGGCGACGCTTGCCGCCAACCTTCATGCCGATCATTCCCGCGTCCACTCCCTTGAGCGCTTGCCCGACGCCCAATGTGAAGCTGACCGGCTGCTTCTTCTTGTAAGTCGAATCGACCAGCTTTCCGTTGGCCAAGGTGCAAATGTACTCGACGGTGACGTGATCGCCTTTCTTGGCCTCGCGACCCGATCCCGCGACGAGGTCTTGCTGGTCGAAAACTCGCTCCTCGCCCTTTTTCACGATCTCGTCGAGCCGCACCTCGAACTCGAGGTCGCTGTTTGCGGGGATGGGCCCGAGTTCCATGTCGCCGTAGGCAAGGCGGGACGGGATCCTCAGCTTGCGAACTCCCCCCACCTTCATCCCCATGATGCCGAGCCTCCAGCCTTCGATGACCTGATCCCGCAAGCCAAGGTCAAACGTGAACGGCATCGCTTCGGGCTTGTCGTTCGATTCAAACACGGTACCGTCCATCAGCCTGCCCGTGTAGGTGATATAGACGCGGTCGCCCTCTTCGGCGAGTTGCCCGGTTCCTACCTTGAGGTCGGACGTTTCCAACTCCTTGAGACCCTTCGTATCGGGTTGGGAGGCGTCGCCCGAGGCGCTCGGCGAAGCTGAACTCCCGCATCCCACGACGAACGCGAGGGCAGGCACGACAAAAAAGGCGCAAAGGGTGGCGCGCATAGCAGCAATTTACCTCTAACAACAGGCGATTCGCCCCAGTTCCCAAGGCGCCTGAACCGGTACAATTCCGCCCCATGTCGGGCAAAGCCAAAGCCAAGAGCGAGCCTGCCGGGCCCAAGGCGATCGAGAATCGCCGGAGCCGCCACGACTACGAGTTCGTCGAGACCTTCGAAGCTGGGATCGCGCTGGTCGGTTCGGAGGTCAAGAGCCTCTATCTGGGCAGGGCCAACCTCACCGACGCTTATTGCAAGGTGGAGAACGGCGAACTATGGCTCCATGAGTTCGACATCGAGCCCTACAAGTTCTCGACGGCGTATTCGCCCCCCCGCAGGCGGGAAAGAAAGCTCCTCATGCACCGCAAGGAGATCGATACGTTGGAGCGCAAAGTGCAAGAAAAGGGCCTCGCGCTCATCCCTTTCAAAGTTTATTTCAAGAACGGGCGCGCCAAGGTGGCTCTTGCTCTTGCACGAGGGAAAAGGCAATACGATAAGCGCAAGCAAATCGCGGACCGCGAACAGCGCCGCGAGGTCGAGCGGCTTCAAGGTCGAAGAAAGTAGTCGCTGAACGTCTGAGTTTCTTCCCTAAGCCTGCCGATACTGTACGTGGGAGAACCCGATGCAGACAGGCCCGCTTGAACCTGACGTTACCACCGCTTCGCTCGTTTGCTACATTGACGGCGAACCTCGCTGCGTGGATTCGGAGATCGTGCAGTTCGACCCGATCGTGGTGCGTTGCCCGAGAGCTTCGCTTCACGACGTTCCACAATCTGGCCGAATTATGGCGATTATTGGTGAAGGTTATGACCCCAAGAGGGTGGACTTTCATGTGAACCGGGTGTGGACGGAGGACGGCGCGACCTTGATCGAAGGGCGCAACGCCTCATGGTCCACGGTGGACCGCCGCCGATTCCCCCGTTACGAGCTTCGGATTCCGCTCTCCTTGAGAGTCGTTTCGAGCGAGGCCGACGGCATTAAGATGAAGGAATGGCACGGCGAAACCATCGATATCAGCATGGGCGGCGCGTGGCTTTCGGGGGATGTGGACGTCAACAAGGGCACTTTGGTGCAGACGCAAATCCAACTTGGCGGCTCAGAACCTCTACGCGTGCTCTCGATGGTGGCGTGGAAAGAGGACGATCGTTCCAGCTTCGGGATTACGTTCCTCGACTTCATTGGCGCGGGTAGCTACGTTTTGCACCAATACTTGAATACAGCCGCTTGAACCGCTAGCGCTCATCGGGCTCGAGCCATCCGCCCTCGAACACGAACTCGGCGGGTCCGGCCATGAATACGTGTCCCGAAGGGGCATACTCGATTTTCAGGTTTCCGCCCGGAAGTTCCACGGTTACTGCAGAATCCGCGCGCCCAGTGACGTGCGCCGCAACTGTCGCCGCGCAAGCTCCCGTTCCGCAAGCGAGCGTCGCTCCAGCGCCCCTTTCCCAGGTTCTTTGACGTAGCGTTGTGGGTGAGAGAACCTGCACGAAATGGACGTTGACCCGGTTCGGGAAGAGTGAGTGCGCCTCCAATTCGGGCCCCCAGACCTCGAGCGGGACCGCCTGGACATCGTCCACGATCACGACCAGGTGGGGGTTGCCCATCGAAACCGCGGTTCCGTTGAGGCCGGACGAGTGCGCGAGAGGCTCGTCGACGAACTTAGCCTGGGGGTCGCCCGACATCCCGATTTCACCGCGCAAGAGCCTCGCGGGCCCCATGTCCACCCGAACCCAGCCGTTGGAGGCAAGTTCAAGTTGCAGGACTCCCGCGCCGGTCTCCAATGAAACGACAGGCTCTTGGGTCCATCCTTCGCGGTGCAGCCAGCGCAGGACGCACCGGACCCCATTGCCGCACATTTCGCTTTCGGATCCGTCGGGGTTCAGCATCCGCATCTGAAAATCCGCGTTCGTGGCGCGGCTTATCAGAAGCAAGCCATCCGAGCCAACGCCGAACCTGCGGTCGCACATCGCGCGGGCAAGATTGGGCCACCCAGACTCGGGGCCGCAACGTTCGGCGTCAGCAACCACGAAGTCGTTGCCGATGCCGTGCATCTTAGTGAATCGAATCACTCCCCTTCAGAACTCGACGGGCCTTCGGACTCGCCATGAGGCCGATAGGTGGCGATTTGCTTATTGGGAACGATGCTTGCGACCGCGTGCTTGTAAACGAGCTGAGTCGGCTTGCCCGGTGAGTCGAGGAGCACCGTGAATGCGTCGAATCCACGAACGTGGCCGCGAAGCTGAACGCTGTTGGTGAGGTAGATGGTGACTCCGATGCCGTCTTTTCTCACCTGGTTCAGAAACATATCCTGCAGGTTGATCGATTTTGCCATTGCCCTAAATCACACAGTAGTAAGGTACGGCATGCTTTGCTCCAGCCAACCCTCCACCTCCTCGGATGCGGAAACGGGGATCAGGCCCGGCTCGGCTTTCAGCCAAGTTAACTGCCGCTTTGCGTACCTTAGCGTATCTGCTTCAATTTCTGCCACGGTTTCGGGCCACGAAGTGCGTCCTTGAAGGTGTCGCAGGATCGGAAAATATCCTATTGCCCGCAGGGCAGGGTAGGACTCATCGACGCCTGCGCGCAATAGAGACTCCACTTCCTCTCGCCAGCCTCTTGCGATCATTTCCGCAATCCTTTGCCGTATGCGCTCCTTTCGATCTTCGGGGCTTCGCCACACTTCGAATTTGATTTTTCGGAACGGCGGGACCTCGAACTGGATCGGCTCGGAGGTTTCTTCGAGCCTTTCGAGCGCGCGGCAGACTCGGACCGGGTTCTTCAGGTCGATCCGCGAAGCTACCTCCGGTGCTCTCCTGAGAAGATCGGTTGCAAGAGATTCGATGCCTTCCTCCCGAAGTCTCGCCTGAAGGCGCCTCCGAAGATCGGGGTCGGGGGCGCTGTGAAGCTCGCGAAACTCCTCGAAAAGCGCCCGAACGTACTGGCCGGTGCCGCCGACGACGATGACATGCCGCCGCTCGCTCCAGAGGGCGCGCAGTTCTTCGGTTGCACGAAGCACCCAATCGCCTACGCCGAACGGCTCGCTGGGGTCGAGGATGTCGATCAGCCGGTATCGCTCGCGATGCTCGGGCTTGGCCGTGCCGATGTCGAGGCCCCTATAAACCTGAAACGCATCGGCGTTGACGAGAACTGCGCCGAGGCGGTCGGCGAGCCTCTCAGCGGCCTCGGTTTTCCCCGACGCGGTCACGCCCATCACGGCGATCAGCCAGGGCGTTTCGGGCTCTACTTCGCTTCCTTGATCCCGAACGGCTTGTCTTTCTTGACCGTGCAATCGATTTCGTTCTTGTACGTGAAGTCGCCGATGACCTTCTCCTTGCGATACGTTCCGGTCACCGTCACCTTCAATCCGTCCTTCAACTCGAACGTGGGTTCGTTTTGGCCGTAGATATTGGCCGACGCCGACTCCGACGATCCCTTGACGGACCTTAGGATGAACTTGAAATACTTGTTGCCCCGCTGGGAGGTCTTCTGTTGGAAACTGGCCACAAAGCCCGTGACTTCCACGACCTTCTCGTTGTATTTGTCCTGGTCCTTCTTGAGCGCGTCGAGCGTGATCTTCTCGACTTCGGCGAGCGAAGCGGCCAAGCTGAGCGCGGCCATCAAAACGAGTGAAAAGCTGAGGAGTTTCTTCATGTCAATACTCGAGCAAAGTGTACACCGGATATTCGAGGAGGTTCTGCCGTCCCGAAAGAAAAGTGAGCTCGACCATGAATCCGAACCCCGCGACCTTGCCTTGGAGTCTCTCGACCAGGCGCGCCGCCGCCGCCGCAGTGCCGCCCGTTGCGAGGAGGTCGTCTACGATGTACACGCGTTGGCCCGGGTTGACGGCGTCGATATGCATCTCCACGGTGTTGGTGGCGTATTCGAGAGCGTACTCTTCGGAAATTCGGTCGTAGGGAAGTTTGCCGAGCTTCCGAGCCATCGAAAACGGCAGGCCCAATTCCAGGGCGATCGGCGCGCCGAACACGAACCCACGGCTTTCGATCCCCACGATCACATCGGCTTCCTGCTGCCGGGCGTCGTCAGCGAGCATTCCCACGACTTCAGCGAAGGCCGCAGGACTCTGAAGGACGGGGTGGATGTCCTTGAACTGAATCCCTCGGTGAGGGAAGTCCGGTACGTTGCGAATCAGCGAAGCTGCAAGAAGCTCGGGCATACCGGGCGTCACTATACCCGCGCTCAAGCAATCCCGCCGGCCGCCGCGTTCAGCTTGAATGGACCTGAGTGACGTCCGGCGCGTCTCGCTGACTGGGGAGATCGACTTCAAAGAACTCCGCGGACTCGAAGTTGCCTAAGGACGCGACGAGGTTGCTTGGGAACGACTCGATCTTGGTGTTGTAGTCCCGGACGCACGCGTTGAAGTACTGCCGAGCTGAGGCGATGAGGCGCTCAGATTCGGCAAGCTCCGTTTGCAGCGAGGCGAAGTTCTTGTTGGCCTTTAGTTCGGGATAGGCCTCCGCGAGCGCGACGACTCTCACGAGGCTTTCGCCCAGTTGAGTTTCCGCTTGGGCGTGCTGGGCGGTGGGCCCGACGAGAGCCGTGGCGCGCGCGCGAGCTTCGGCGACGGCTTCAAGTACGGTCTTTTCGTGCTGTGCGTACGCTCGAACGGTCTCGACGACGTTCGGGACCAGTTCGGCCCGCCTCTTCAGGTACACGTCCACGTCGGCCCAAGCGCTCTTGACCAACTGCCGCAAGCGCACCAACCCGTTGTAGGAAACGATGAGCGCGACGAGCAGCGCACCGCCCACAACTGCGATTCCCCAAACCACGAGCGAACCCGATCCGCCGATCATTCGACATTACGACGGAACATCCCGCCGGGGGGATTCAAGGGAGTCGATTCGTATGCGGTCTGCCGGAGTAGCTACAATGGAACCATGATCAACGAAGAGCGATTGATCGACCTGTTCTTGAGCCTCTGCAATATCAACTCGCCTGCGCTTCAGGAAAGGGAGATCGTCGACTGGGTGACGGGTTATCTTGAGAGTCAGGGGCTCGAGGTGGCTGAGGACGACGCCGGAAGGCGTATCGGCGGAAACGCAAACAACGTGATCTCTTGGCTACGAGGCGATCCTTCGCTGCCCAAGGTGTTTCTTTCGGCCCATTTCGACACGGTTGAGCCCACTGCTGGGCTGGTGATCGAAGAGGTGGAGGGGGTGTTTCGTAGCGCGAGCGACACCATTCTTGGGGCCGACGACAAGGGCGGAATGGCACCCGCGATCGAAGCTCTGCTTTCACTGAAGGAATCCGGGAAGCCGCATGGCGACGTGGCCTTGCTGCTTTCGTGCGCGGAGGAGATTGGGCTCAAGGGGGCCGAAGCCCTCGACATTCAGTCACTCGGGTTGGACTTCGGCTACGTTCTGGACACTGGCCCCCCCGTGGGCTCTTTCGTCACGCGGACCGCAACTCACGACAAGCTGGACGTCAAGATCGTCGGGAAACCCGCCCACGCAGGCAAGGACCCAGAGCATGGAATCAACGCCATTCAGGTGCTGTCCGAAGCCGTTCACGGAATGAGACTGGGGAGGATCGGACCGGAAACTACGGCCAACATCGGGCTGATTCAAGGAGGAACGGCCGTCAATGTGGTGTGTCCGTTCGTCACCGTCCGCGCCGAAGCCCGTTCGACCGACGTGAAGGCGCTGGAGGCGCAGATCGACCACATGATCCGTCAGTTCGAAGAGGCCGCCGCAGCTTGGGGAGCGACTGTAGAGATCGAGCACGAGCGCCACTACGAGGCCTATCAGATTCCCGAGGACTCCGAGGTGGTTGCGGTGGCCGTCGAGGCGAGCAAGTCGTTGGGATTCGATCCGACCCTCCGGGTGACTCTGGGAGGGAGCGACGCCAACGTGTACAACTCCAAACAAACGCCGTGCATCGTGATGGCGACGGCAATGGACAAGATTCACACTCACGACGAGCAGATTTCGCGGCAAGGTCTCATCGACACGGCCCGGCTTGCTTTGAAGGTCCTCGAAGTGGCTGCGGAGAGGGCGACGAGGAAGAAGCTTGAGTTCGTTTGATGCGAGAGGGCGCTCCGACGCGGTAGCATCTGCCAGCATCGGAACGGACCTGAAACACGTCCGTTCTAAGGACAAGGAGGCAAGGAAGCAGTGAAACGAAGTATTTGGATGGGGCTCGCGCTGCTCGCGCTATCAGGCTCGGCCTTAGCCCAAGGCGACCGTTCCTACGCCGGCACGTTTCGGATTGGGCAGTTCCAGCCCAACTCGGAACCGGCACGATCGGAAGGGAAGACTTGGACGCTGGTTGGCGTGGACTTCAAAGTGGCCCGACTGGGCGGGAACGGTGCGGGCCTAACGCTGTCGATCGACAACTACACGAAGGGCGACTACTCCGTCAGTCCGGCGCTCTTGAACGTTCTGTGGCAGCGCGACGACGTGTATTTCTCGATGGGCGTTGGCGCATCGTTCAACCGGGAGTATCGAATCGTGGGCGGCCAGCGGGATCGGTTCAACAAGATGCGATTCGCGTACCAGATCGGTGGCGGCTGGGCTTTTCAGGGCGACAAGTCCCCCCTCGTCGTCGAGGCGCACTTTTTCGGAAACGAACAGGAGCACTTAGGCGGCTTCGCGGTGGTTGCAGGTCTCCGGTTCTAGCGCCCTGAACGAATCCCCGAAGATTACTGGCCCTTCCCGGTGAACACTGGGAGGGCTGGGTCGTATATGCCTATACCGCTATGGAGCTTTGCCTTGACATGGCCATGAGACGCAGTCCGCAGCTCGACCCTTCTGCGGAGCTTGCGCTTGTGGAGCGCTGCCGGTCCAATGACGCTGAAGCGTTCGCTCAGATCATTGACCGTTATCAAGGACGGCTGTTCGGGTTCGTCAAGCGGATGGTGGCCGACCCGGAAGACGCCGCCGACCTCACGCAAGAGGCCTTCATCCGAGCGTATCAAGCGATCGGCCGATTCGACGGCAGGTCGTCGGTGAGGACGTGGCTTTTCCGAATCGCGCACAACCTCTGCATCGACCGGGCGCGGAGAAACGAAAGGCGACTGGCGGAGACTCGGCTCGACGCGGCCTTCGACGATGCTGAGGAACTGCAAGTCAGCGACGAGCGGTGGGACCCTGAGCGCTGGGTGATTGAAGAAGAACTCCGTCAGGTCATTGAATCCGCGATCTCCACCATGAGCGCAAAACTCAAATCGGTTCTGTTGCTCCACGATAAGGAAGATATGTCGTATGAGGAGATCTCGGCCGCCCTGGAAATACCGGTCGGAACCGTAAAGAGCCGCCTGTTCTTGGCTCGTTTGCACGTTCAAAAGGCCGTCAGCCCTTACATCGATGGGGGGGCAACTTAAAATGAAGAGATTTCGAATTGCGCAACGACAAGAGGCCAAGCTGGACGCTTCGCTCGAAACCCAAGCTCAGAAGACGGTCGCCGGCCTTGTCTCCCAACTGGAAGACGAGACTCCGACTCTAACTTGGCGAAGCGAACTCAATGAAAGGTTGTTGAAGGTCGGCCGTTCGCGCCCAAGGCAGCAGACTTTGATCTGGAAGACCGCGTTTGGGCTGGGATTGGCAGCTTGTTTGGCGTGGGTCGCGCTGACGGTTCGGCCCCTGCCGACGGGCCCGTCCACCGTCGCCTCGCCTTCGTCCCAGTCGCTCGAAGCTCAGTTGCTGGAGGTTCACGAGCAACACGTCAACGTCAGGTTGGTCGCGGGTTCGGGGCTGCTGAATCACATCGAGTCCGAGCCTGCCCCAGACCCGTCGGCTGCGATTCAATGGAGCGAGTCGGACCTGGGAGTGTATTGAGGATGAAGCTCGTTTTCCGATACTCTCTTGCCTTCGTGGCGCTCGTGGCGATCTCGGCCTCGGTTCCTGCGCAGGGGCCCGCGCGCCAAGGCCAGACGGCTCCGGGCAACCACCCTCTGATGAGGAAGATGTTTGAGGCTGCCGGAACGGTCACTTACTCCGGCAGGCGCGTCATCGAGTTCAAGCGCGGGGTTGAGCGCATGAGGCACGAAGAGCTCGTCCTGAAGTCAGGCCCCCGAATGAGGATCGAGTTTCCGCGCGGCTCCGCGTTCGAGGGGCAGGTGATCGTGGAAACGGGCGCTGAGAGGCGGCATTACTATCCGGGCCGCAACGAGATTCACGTGCTTCCGGCCCGCAAAGATGAGGCGCTCGAACGGCTTCGCGGGTTGATCGCGCGCTTGGGCCCCCAGGGCCTTTCCGTCGCATTGGAAGGCCAGGCGAAAGTCGCCAAGCAAGACACTTCGATCCTCTCGCTGCGCGACGGCCGGGGAAACCGATTGATGCGGCTCTGGATTCAACCGAGCACAGGCGTCGTCTTGAAGCGGGAGCTGTACGACGAAGTGGGGGCCGTCGTTGGATTGTTCGAGTTCACTGAGTACAACCCAAGCCCCCTGATCCGCCGAACCGATTTCGTATTGCAGCGGGAGGGAGCGACGATCGTGACTCCCATGGATATCGCCCAGCGCCTGATCCGGGAGCACAAGTTCGAGCCGGTGTTTCTGCCTGCCGAGGGCGGGTTCCGCCTCGATACCGCTCAACTGGTCGAGAACCTGCCTGTCCCTGTGCTGTTGCTCCTGTACCAGAGCCCGCACGGTCCGATCTCGTTCTATCAGGTAGCGGGAAAGGTCAATCCTGAACGGCTTGCACGTCTCTCGGGCGCAGGCTTCAAGAGCTTCGCATGGACCAAGGGAACTAGGTCGTTTGTCCTAGTTGGCTCCCTTGAAGCAAGGCAGCTTCAGCAACTGGCTGCTCGCGTTCAGAACCCCTAAGAAACCTCGGGGGGCTTCAGGGCGTTATACTTGCGTTGTGGCTGTCAAAGCAGCTCGCAGAGCCGCTTCGAAGGAACGGGTTAGCGCGACGGCTAAGCGCTCGCCGTGGAAACGCCGCGTTAAGCTCGCGGTTTCGTTCCTCTTTATCGCCCTAACCGTATCCTTCCTCTACTTCGGATTCCGGTTCTACCGGGAGTTGGAGTGGGCGGCGGGCATCGTTCCCAACCTCGACGAAGAGATCAGCAAGATTTCGACGAACCCGAGCGTGATCGTGAGCGCGGACGGAAAGACGCTGTATCGGGTTCAGACGGAGTACCGAAAACCCGCCGACTTCGGCGACATCCCTCAGATCGTCCGAGACGCCACCCTTGCGGCCGAGGACCACAGGTTCTATGACCACTCGGGGGTCGATTGGCTCGGGCTTGCGAGGGCCGCGTTCGTGAACGCGAAGGAGGGCCGAAGCGCCCAAGGCGCGAGCACGATCACGATGCAATTGGCCAAACGGCTGTACACCGGAACTCAGCGGACGTTTGATCGCAAGCTGAAGGATATGGCGCTTGCGGTTCAGATCGAAAGATACAGCACGAAGGACCAGATACTCACCACGTACCTGAACCAGGTCTATTACGGTTCTGGCGCGTATGGCGTCCGGGCGGCTGCGGATGTTTACTTCGGCAAGTCGCTTGACGAGTTGAGTTTGGGCGAAGCCGCGATGCTGGCTCGGATGGTCCGGAGGCCCAGTTACGACAACCCGTTCGACGACCTCGATCGGGCGATCCGGAACCGCAACCTCGTGTTGCAGAGGATGCTGGAGTACGGGATGATCGCGCAGGATCAGTATGAGGCCGCCTCCCAGGAGGAGGTCAAGCTGGCGCCGCGTAGGTTTGGCAGCGGGGCTCGAACCCTTGCTGCGTCGTACTTCACGGACTGGGTGCTGGAGACTCTCAAGAAGGAGTTCCCGGACCTCGATATCACGAAGGGCGGATACCGCATCGAGACCACGCTCGACCTCGAACTCCAAGAATATGCCGAGAAGCAGGTGGCTGAGGTCATCGAGAAGTTCCGCAAGCAGAAGCTCACGACCGGAGCGTTCGTCCTGCTCAACGATTCGGGCCAAGTCCTCGCTATGGTCGGGGGGGCGGACTACGACCGGAACCAGTTCAACGTCATCACGCACGGAGTTCGGCAACCCGGTTCTTCGTTCAAGCCGTTCGTCTACGCCACTGCCTTGTCGTCCGGAGTCATCGACACCCACTCCCGAATCTCCAATGAGCCGCTTTCGATCGAAGACCCTGTCAAGGGGAGGGTGACCTGGCCCAAAAATGCCAACGGCAAGTACGGCGGTGAGGTGAGCGTCCGAACGGCGCTGGCTTCTTCGATCAACGTTCCGGCCGCGCGGGTTTGCATCGACGTGGGACCGCAGACGGTGTCCAACTTCGCAAGGGATGTTTTCGGCATCCGATCCCCGATGGCGCCCGTACCCTCATTGGCGTTGGGTTCGAGTGGCCTCTCACTGATGGAGATGGCAGAGGGGTACAGCGTCTTCATGCTCAAGGGCGACCGGCTCCGTCCCTATGGGATCGTGCGAATCGTGGGCCCGGAGGGCGAGGTCGTCAGGTCGTATTCGCCGAAGTTCCAAAGGGGCGTGCTCGACCGCCGCGTCGCCGAAGCGATGGATGGGTTCTTGAGGGCGGTCATCACCGGCGGCACTGGCACCCGCGCGAGAACGGTGGAGAACGCTCGCGGAAAGACGGGCACGACGTCCGACCACAGGGACGCCTGGTTCTGCGGGTACACGAACAGCCTCCTTGGGATCGGCTGGGTTGCGAGTGAGAAGCGGGTCAACGGCCGTTGGGAATACGATCCGATGTCACGAGTTTTCGGCGGACAGGTTACGATCCAGATTTGGGAAGGCGTGATGAAGGAAGCCGTCAAGAAGTACAAGGCACGCGAAGATGTGCTCCCAGGACCTTCCAGCATCCCGGCATCGGCGGACCCCGATCCGGACCCTGACGAGCCTCCCGTCGACGATGCCGCCGGTCACGGAGAAGACCCACTTGCCGCTCCGCCCGGAAACCCTCCTGCGGGCGAGACTGCTGCCCCGCTTCCAAGTACCTCCGAGCGAGCCACCGACGCGGTGCCCTCGCCGATCGTTCCGGGCCAATCTGAATCCGGGCCGACCGGCGAACGAAACGCGATTCGCTTGGAAATCTGCGTCGATAGCGGCCTAATCGCCAATCGGTATTGCCCCGAAACGGTGCGCCGTCGGTTCGACCGAGGCGCCGAACCCCGCAACGTCTGCCCGCTTCACGGCCCCCACCCCTAGTCCATGTCCGTCATCCATGCCCCTCGCGAACAGGAAGTCGAATGGCGGCACTGGGCGTTGCTTGCGGTCGTGCTCGTGGTGCTCGTGACCCTGTTCTTGAAGCTGTGGTACCTGCAGGTCGTCCGGTCCGACGAACTAGCCTCCAAAGCTGAGTCGTATCGAACCGTCAGCGTCAGCAAGTTGGCGCCGAGGGGACTGGTGTTCGACCGCAACCGGAAGTTGCTTGCGGGAGTCGAACCGAGGATCATCTTGACCGCTGTGCCAGCGCGAGTAAGGAGCGAGCCCTGGGTACTCGATAAGGTCGCGGCGATGCTCGGCGTGCCCGTAGAGGGTCTCAAGGCGAAGGTGGACGAGGCGCTTTGGCGGCCGTTTCTCCCCGCGCCCCTTTACATCGGGGTTCCCATCGACGTCGCGACAAGGATCGCAGAGTCCGGAGAGCACCTTCCCGGAATCGGCGTCGAGACGCTGCCTTTGCGAAGCGTGTCCGATCCGGTCGCGTACTCCCACGTGATTGGATACGTGTGGACCCCGAGCGGTGAGGATGTCGAGAGGCTGGAAGCGTTGGGCGTGGGAGCCCCCGAATACGTGGGCAAGACCGGGATCGAACGAATCTATGAGCTTGAATTGATGGGGAAGGCGGGCGTCGAGAGGTTGGAAGTCGATGTCCACCGAAGGCCGTTGCGGGTTGCAGGGCGTGACGCCCCTTCGCCAGGTTCGAAGCTCGTGCTTGGGATCGACGACGGCCTGCAGGCGCTTGCCGCGCAACTCCTCGAAGGCAAGCGGGGAGCTGCGGTCGCTCTCGATCCCACCACGGGCGAGGTTCTGTGCTTGGTCAGCAGCCCCGCCTACGATTCGTCGCTGTTCGCAAGCGGAATCTCGAAGGCGGATTGGAGCCGACTGCAATCCGATCCGAACGTTCCTCTGATGAACCGGGCCATCGCCGCCCGATACGCGCCAGGATCGACCTTCAAGATCGTCACTACGCTCGCGGCCTACCGGCAGGGCGTTTTCAGCGAGAGCCGAACGACGTTTTGCCCTGGGTTCTTCAAGCTCGGAAATCAGCAATATCGGTGTCTGGGCAAGCACGGCGCGGTGTCGTATCGGACGGCGATCTCCAAGTCCTGCAATACCTACTTTTGCGACCTGGCGCATCGGGCTGGGTACGAAGCCATGATCCAAGCCGCCCTCGACCTGGGGCTGGGCCAACCTACCGGAATCGACTTACCTAGTGAATCCAGGGGGCTGGTGCCTACGCGCGATTGGCTGCAAAGCTTCGAGCCGCCTCGGCCGTGGTATCCCGGCAACACGGTTCTGCTCGGCATCGGCCAGGGAGAGATCGCGGCGACCCCCATTCAGATGGCGACCCTCCTTTCGCTCGTGGCCAACCGTGGGACGTCGTATAAGCCGCACCTCGTGAAGGCTATTGAGTCGTCGACCGGGGATCGGAAACTTGTCGCCGTCGAGCCGGAGGTATACCATCGAGTCGAAGCCGACGACAGGATTTGGGATGCGCTGATCGGGGGCCTGAACGAGGTGATGATGAGCGGAACGGCCTCGTACGCAGGGAGAATCGAGGGCCTCAACTGGGCAGGCAAGACCGGCAGCGCAGAGCACCGAAGAGACGAACTGACTCACAGTTGGTTTGTGGGCTTTGCACCTGTCGAGTCCCCTCGAATCGCGGTCGCCGTCGTCGTCGAAGCCGCGGGACACGGAAGCGAAGTCGCCGCGCCGATCGCGCGTCAGCTTGTGAGCCACTACTTGGGGTTCGACAGGAAGCCTGCCCTGGACGACGCGAATTCGCCAGCCGCCTCGAGGGCTTCCCCTGCTAGCTCCGGGTCGCCGAACTCTCGATAAGCCGCCGCGAGCAACTGAGCGCAGGTTGCAGCGTCAGAAAGCACCTCAGCCACTTCTTCAGGCGTCATACCGCCGATCCGAACAGGAGGATCGGCCTCGTTTGCCCGTTTCGCATCCGGAACCGTCAGCGCAAGGTAGCTCTTGTAGCCTTCGAGCGCGGGCTTCAGCAAGTCGATCTTTTGCTTCCAGGTCGGAGCTTCTTGGGCGAGGAACATCCGTGCCGCGTAGGTCTCGGTAGGCACCAACTGAGGTAAGGCGCGAACGGTGAAGTAGGGCTTGCTTTCCACCTCGATCATCGACTGAGCGGTAGCGAGCGCCTCCTCTCGGTTTCCTTGCGACTGATAGAGCTCCATGAGTTGCTTGAGGGCGAGGAGGTTGTTGGGGTCCCATTTGAGCGATCGTTTCAGCGAGGTGATCGCTCCCGACGGGTTCTTCGCAGCGAGTTGTTCTCGTGCGAGAGCGCGGAGATGCTTTGGGGTCGGGGTCAGTTCAGCGGCCCGCTCGAGAAGATGCAGACGTTCCTGACTCTGAGGAGTGTAGAGGGCAAGCAGGTAACTCGCCTCGCCGTCTCCAGGAGTCAGTTCTTGGGCGCTCTTGGCCGCCTTATGGGCGCCGACGACCTCGCCTTCGCTCGCGAGGGTATAGGCAGTCCACTTGCTCGCTTCAGACGCCGCCTGCCAGATCAGCACGAGCCAGGTAGCGGCCGCGAGCCCAGCGCAGATGCGGCGAAGCCCGGCTCCCATCTGCTCCGGCGTAATCCCATCGGCTGCCATCGCTAGACCGACTCCCATCAGCAAGAAGAACGAGAACCCGGTGCCGAAGACGTGGAGGTCGCTATCGAACAGCGAGTGAGTGGCGAGGGCGAACACGCCGGCCCAAACCCCGATCCTCAGCGACAGATTCTCTCCGGCCAGTCGTCTTGCGCCTCGCCAAACGTCGATGCACCACCTTACGAACAGCGCCAAAAGCGCGAGCAGCCCGAGCGCCCCGATTTCGACCCCGACCTGAAGGAGCGAGTTGTGCGCCATGTGGGTGGGCGGTACGATTCCGGGCGCGGACGACACAGCGCGGAAGGTCCCCATTCCATAGCCGACAGGTTGGGAAGCGAGGAGAGCGGCGGAGGACTTCCAAAGGAGAAGCCTGAATCCAAAGGACTGGGCTTGCCGACCGCTGGAGTCGGAAACCCTTTGCATGAGCCCCGATCCGCCGGGTTCCGCTGAAGAAGGCGCGGTCCTCGCGGAGAGGGTCACCAGGCTCAGGGCAAGGCCCGCCAGCAGCAACGGCGCCAAGGCAGGCTTCCAGCCCGATCGTGCGCCGATCCATACAAGCGATGCGAGCGCGAAGGCAACGACGCCTACCGCAAGGCTGAGCAGCCCTGCCGTCGACTGCGTGAACATGAGGGCGAGCAGAATCATCAACGAGAGGGCCCAGAGAGCCAATGCGACGTGGCGCTTGGCCCGGAGAGCCAAACCGCACCCCACGAACACGGCCGGAAGCAGCATTCCCGCCAAAGCATTGGGGTTCACCCACGTGGAAAAGACCCGCCAGGAAGGATCGACGGGCCTCATTTGGCCGTACTCGATGACGCCCAGAGCCGCGACGACGACGCAGCCGGAGACAAACGCCGCTAGGACCGCCACCGGTCCTCCCTTGCGGCCCGAGACCGCAACGGCCGTCAAGAAGGCGATAAGGTAGGTCAGCCATTCTGCTGTTGCAGGAAGCGTATAGGATCGGAAGCTGGAGACCGCAATCGATCCTATCGACAGCACCGCAAGGACAAGCAGCGGCAACACGAGCCTTCCGAAGGGGATTTGGACAACTTTACGCGTCAAAAGGTGTATCGCAATGGCCAGAATGAGGGGAAGAGAAATCAACGCGTGAGCCAGTAACGGGGGAAGTCCTTGCGTGAGGACGGAACCCATCATCGATCCGTCCAAGATCATGGCGTCAACGCTGACGTTTCCCCCAAGGATGGGCGCAAGGAACGCGCTCAGGCAAACGAGTGCCAGCGGGAGGTTCATCGGGTTGGAATGCGAATCCGAGGTCATTTTCTGAGTTTGCGCATCATTGCGTCGTAGAGGTTCTTGCCGAGGAAGATCGAGGCCCGAAGCGCAAGCGCTCCGGCGGCACAAAGATACAAGAAAGGACGCCAAAGCAGAAAAACTCGCGGCAGCATCCTGAGTCGATAGAACCGGAGCATCGAACGATGGAATCGAACGATCATCTGATTGGCGATCCGATCGGTGCTGCGGCCGATTGCGTGAGTGACGACCGAGGTCGGCAAATACACGATCTCCCAGCCGTTTTCACGGGCTCTCCAGCACCAATCGACGTCTTCGCAATACATGAAGTACCCCTCATCCATGACCCCCACCGATTCGATCATCGCCTCGCTGGCGAGCATCGCCGCGCCGGAAACCCAATCGACGGGACGTGGCGCGTCGTGCTCCCAGTCGGTCATGAGGTACTCACGAGTGAACCTGTTGTGCGGAAAGAGCTTCCCAAGCGGGGTGTTGCGAAACATTGCGGCGACGGGGTTGGGAAAGCGGCGGCAACTGTACTGCAGCGATCCGTCTGGGTTCAGTATTTTCGGGCCCACGATTCCGACGCTTGGGCGAGCCTCCACGTATTCGGCCAAAGTTCGCAAGGCGCCGGCGTGGACGTATGCGTCGGAGTTGAGCAGGAAAGCGTGTTTACCTTTACGATTTCGAATCGCAAGATTGTGCCCTCCCGCAAATCCCAAGTTCACCGATTGCCGCATCAGCCGCACCCAAGGGAACTCGCGTTCGACCATTTCAGGCGACCCATCCTCAGAAGCGTTATCGACTACGATCGCTTCGAAGGAGGTCTCGGCGCGAACGTCTTCCAGGCTCTGCAGGCATTTGCGCAGGTCCTCCGCTGTGTTCCAGCTACAGATCGTCACGCTAAGCTCGAAATCCCACATCGTATCCTCGGGCTCGGAGTAGTGCGCCGAACCAAATCAGTGCCGCGACCACCGGAAAGACCATTCGGCTACCCAGGGAACGGCTGTGTTTGCGTAGGAACCGAATCAGGCTCCGATGGGATTCCCAGATCATCGACTTTTGAACTTGTTTCGTGCTCGCACCGCCGTGATGCAGGATTCTGATGTCCGGCACGTAGAGGCACTTCCCTCCATGTTGCGCGAGGCGAAGCAGCAGGTCGACCTCATTAAAGAAGATCGGGAATTGCGGGTCGAACGGGCGCTGCGGATCGCCGACCTCGCTGACGGCGCTTTGGCGATAGAGCAGGAATGTTCCCATCGGCTGAGGGGCGCGCTGCTCGGTTTCATAGTCGAACGCGGTGAGCCTGTAACTGTCGAGGAAGCTCCCCGGAAACAACCTTCCGAGTCCGGAGAGATCGCCGAGAATTCCCCCTACGGTGGGAAACCCGCGCACCGACTTCTGGGTCAGTCCGTCGGGCCCGATGAGTCTGGGCGCGAGAACGGCGCAATCGAGGCTCGCCTCGAGCTTGGCTACTGCTGCGTCGATCGCTCCTGGCGGGACTTCGGTGTCGGGGTTGAGGGAGAGCCGCCACTCGCCTTGCGCGCGAGACCAGGCTTCGTTGTTTCCTTCGGCGTATCCGAGGTTCCTGGGAGAGGCCACGAGGGTGACTTGGGGGAACTCGGCGCGAACCATATCTGCGGACCCGTCGCTGGACGCGTTGTCGACGACGATGACCTCTTGCGGGGACTTGGGAGGGTTCGAAAGAAGCGATTTCAGGCACGCGCGCAAGAGTTCTCGTGTGTTCCAATTGACTACGAGAACGCTAACCATGCCGGAGGCAATCCTACCTGAGCGCGTAGTTTTGCGCGTTTCCTGGAAACTTTGCTAGGGGATTCGTTCGTAAGTTCCCATATAGAAGAAGGCGCTGTCCGAGCGGGTCCGTTGGCCTCGGGGTTGACTCTTTTGAATCTGATTCGGTAGGATAGTGCGGTGCGCCGAACGATCGTGTAGGCATTTTTTGTGCCTCCCAACGTTCAGGCGAAGGACGATACGGAGGGGGAAGGACCGGAATGCTGATTGCAATCGCCGCAGGGGTTCTGCTGGCTACGAACATTTCCACATCGCCGACAACGTATTCCATCAAGGAGGGTGACACGCTTTCTCTGATCGCGGCGCGACACAACGTCACCGTCAATGCCCTCGTCGAGTTCAATCATCTGGAGAATCCCCACAAGTTGGCCTTGGGGACCCAAATCAGGATCCCGACTCCGAAGAAATCCCCATCCGTTTCGTTGCCGACCGGCAAGTACCGCGTGTCGGAGGGCGAGAACGACTGGACCATCGCCCGCAAGTTCGGCGCTTCCGTTTCCGAAATCCATCGACTCAACCCAGGCGTGAAGTGGACGAAGCTGCAGCTTGGGCAGATTCTGAGCGTTCCCACGGTGAAGTCGGTCGCAGGCATGGCGCTCGCCAGCGCGAACAAGGCGAAGAAGCCTACGAGCTACTCGGTCGTGCAAGGCGACAACGATTGGATCATCGCCCGAAAGCTGGGGTCGACGCCCTCGAAATTGCGAGCGGCGAATCCCGGAGTCGTATGGACCCGCCTGCAAATCGGCCAAAAGCTCAACCTTCCGGGCGGTGTGACGGCGGTTTCGCTCAAGAGCCCCGCGATCAACACCCGCCACGCCAAGATCATTCGAGATTCCGTCAACATTCGCCGAGGGCCCGGCACCCAACACGCTACGGTCACGATCGTAGGCAGTGGAACCCAAGTCACAGTGCTCGACCGGGACGGCGATTGGTATAAGCTCAAGTTTCCCAAGGGCACGGTCGGCTGGGTGCGTGGGGATATGCTGAAACCCCTCAGCGCCACGGCGGTCGCGCGAAGCTCCTCGACGCGCAACCCACGATCGATCGTCGCCAAGTCGGCAAGTTCTGCCAAGCCCGTCGCCTACAACGCCAAAACGGGGAACTCCCTCGTAGACAAGGCCCTTTCGCTTCAGGGAATTCGGTATCGATACGGCGGCATGTCCCGGTCCGGAACGGACTGCTCCGGCTTCACCTCGATGGTCTTCGCCGAGCATGGGATCAAGCTCCCTCGCACGAGCGGCTCACAGGCGGGCGCGGGCTCAAAGGTCGACAAGGGTTCGCTCAAGCCGGGCGATCTGGTGTTTTTCAAGACGAGCCGGTCCTCGCGCATCAACCACGTCGGCATCTACATCGGCAGCGGGAAGTTCGTCCATGCGAGCAGCGCGAAGGGCCGAGTCCGCACCGACAGCTTGAGCGACGGCTATTATTCGAATCGGTACGTGACGGCCCGGCGAGTCGCGGGTGGGAGCGTGGCCGCCAAAGAGGAGGCGAAGCCCGCCGCGAAACCCGATTCTGCGGCGACGGACAAGTCTGAGCCGGAAGCCAAGCCGCCAGTCAAGCCCGAAGAGAAGCCCGCTTCGACGGGGATCGGCGCGGACCCGGTGAGCGGCTAGCTTTTCGGCGAGTCTGCGGCGAGGAGGGGCGAGTCGCTCGGACCCACTGACCTCAACCTGTTCGGGTATCCTGCAAGCTCATCGGAAGCTTCCGGCCCGGTCGTCTAGTGGTTAGGATGCCGCCCTTTCAAGGCGGAGGTCGCGGGTTCGAGTCCCGTCCGGGCTACCACAATTTCAACGTGAACTCCGCCAGGTGGCAAAGGTAAGCGCTTCGACACGTCCCCTTTTGGCCGTGTTGCGGGAAGCAAGGCTGGATGCCGGTCAAGCTGGGCGCCCTTTCAGCGTCATGCGTACGAAATCGCAGAGATAACAGTTGGCGTTCCCGTCGCGCACGATCGGAAGGAGCGAATACCACGCCAAGAGGCTCACGGATAGCATCTCGCCTCCGCCCTCGACAAACTCCAGAATGAGACCGATTGGCCTTCCCATGTCTATGGCTGAATGCACCATATCGACGACCACACCGAAGAACACTAAGAGGAGAATGAGAAGGGTAAGGTCTTTGGACGTTTTCTTGAAATCGGCAGAGCCGCCTCGATAGGCAAAAACGCCAGCGATCAAGAGAAGACTCCCTGCGCTTGCAGAGACGGCAAGTTCGCCGAAGTCTTGAAGTCTCAGCCCCAGAGGGGGAATGAAGTCGAGCTTCTCGGCTAGGAGGGCCCCAAGTTGTTCATGAAGCTTCAAGGAGTCGTCCGCAAGGAAGTACCCAAGAACGAGCACCCACGAAACGTAACGCCAAACTCTGTTCTTCCAAGCCGTCAGCACCAACGACACGAGGATCAAGGAGTACTTGGCATACTGGAACGCTTCCGCATATCCTCTGTCGCACTCGATATTGAACAGCGGGTTCCTTAGCTGCGGCGAAAGGACATTTGCAAAATGCAGCACAACGAACGCGAGATCGCAGCAAAGAAGGACGATCAAGAGTACGGATGCGCCAGGCCTATTGAGAGCCCGAAAACATTCTCGAAATGTCATGTTTGGCTTCCGAACTACTGACTTGTTCGCAGATTTCTTCAAGGCCCGGTCGCAACCGGCTTGTCTTCAATAGTCGGACGGCTTAGGAACTCGAATTGGACTATGGGCTTGCTGAAAATAACCGCAAAGAAGTCAAAGTAGTTTGCCCGAGCCCGCGCTCTTGCAAGGCCCAGGGTTCGTTGCTGGCGGGCCAAACGAGCCTCACACGCCCTTAAGCGATATCTCCACTCGCGAAGGCGCTGAGGAGCGTCGGCTCGAACTCGAAACGCGGGAGCTCGGCCTTACCGAAGTTCAGTTCGACCAGCGGGCGGATCACCTGCTCCGTCATCACCGTATCCGCAAGCTCGCGGCGCACGGCTTCGAGTTGAAGAAGGAGCACCTGAAGATGCACCTTCCCCAGCGCGAGCGAGCCCACGCGCTTGCCTTCGTCGGTCGTCAGGGTCTGGCCGAGGATCGACCTCACCATCTCCCTATTGTGGAATTCGACCGCCTCCATGAAGCCCGTGGACGCCTCCTTTTGGCCGCCTAACGTATCGACGGTGATCTCTTCAGGGTAGATGATCGCCGACCTCTTGGCGAGGTCTTGCAGGGCGCTGAGGATCGCCGCCTGCTCTTCGGCCGAAAGGCCCCGCTCGAACTTCCCGAGGACGGTGGGCGAAGCGAACCTTTCGAGATGGAGTCCCCAAGCCGCAAGGAGCGTGTTCTTGACCTTCCAGTGCTTGTGCGCGGCGTCGAGATCGCTTCGTCCCTTCGGGCGGCCATACCCAGGGCGGTTGAGGTACACGACGAACTTCCCTCGGGGAAGGTCCTCCGGTGATTCGCCGGGAAGCTGCAACCGGAGCGAGCGGATGTTCCCAAACTCGTCCACGTCCAACCCGAACAGCGAGGGGTCTTTGGGGCGCACTCCCTTGAGCCAAATCCGACCCTCGTTCGCTTCAAACACCAGTTCCTGCACCGACCAGCCCTTCGAGAACGCGTCCATGGCTTGCAACAGAACCGTGTGGGGCGAGCCCACCATCCGCTCAAAGGCGGTCTCGACGAACTCCGCGATGCGCCGGCCCTCGGCGGATTCTGATGCCGGGATCAACTTGTATGGGGCCGCAAGCACTCCCAGCTTCTTCACGGTGAGGGCCGTTTGGATCATCGAGTCGCCCTCCATCTGGTCGTAGACGTTGTAGGGCAAGCCGCCCGGGGGCACGCCCGGCAGCTCGAGCGCGTACCTCTGCGGCGCGGTCAGTTGCTGAGCGATCTCGCGCAGAATCGCGGTTCGCTTCTTGCGTTGAAAGGGGTTTCTCATTGTGGGTTTTCTCCTAGTGGGGTGTGTCTGTCGGTGCCGCGGTGGAACGTCCTGACCGGCCCGACCTGGACTCCGGGGCGGTAGGAGCGGGGAAGCTGATGAGCGGCAAGGGCCAGGGCGATGACGAGGTCGTCATGGAATCCCGGCTTCGCGCTCAACTTGGTGTTGCCCGCCGCCGAAGTGCGAGCCTCGAAGTGCTGAAGCTCTCTCAACAACTCGGGGTCAGGCTCCATTCGGAGCGACCGGTTCTCGATCATCCAGGCGAGGTTGTCGATGAGTTCCGACTTGAACGCGGCGTTGAAGAGCCTGCCTTTCACGGCTTGCCCCGGCGACTGCTCGCGGAGCATTTCGAGCAAGGGATCGCCGACGCCGGTCGAATCGCACAGCACCCGCGCCGAAGGGTATCGCGCCACCAGACGAGCCGCGTGGCGCACCAACTCCTTCCACGGCAGCCCGTGAATGCGGACGATTTCGACCAGATCGCAGGCCTGACGGGTCCCCGCCAAGACGCAGATCGCAGTGAAGTCCGCGTACCTCGCCCAGTCGATCCCGATCGAGTAGGGCGGTTGGGGAGGGGAAGTAAGGCGGGGCACGATGCAGGCTTCGACCGATTCCGTGCGGAACACTTGACCCGACGAATCCAGGAACTCGGCTTCGTATTCGACCCTGAACGCGCGGCTACTGATGAGCGCTTTCTGAACTTCGAGGAACTCGCGCCGTACGTGCGGGCTCTCCGCCGACGGCGCCCTTCGGCTCCAGATGCCATGCTCCCCGCGCTGCCCCATCTGGAAGAACCGCCAAAAGTGGTTGAGGCCGTG
This sequence comes from Candidatus Nitrosymbiomonas proteolyticus, assembly GCA_017347465.1. Lineage (GTDB taxonomy): Bacteria > Armatimonadota > Fimbriimonadia > Fimbriimonadales > Fimbriimonadaceae > Nitrosymbiomonas > Nitrosymbiomonas proteolyticus. The sequence goes on from AP021858.1 coordinate 1,675,936, forward strand.
CGGGGTGCTGATCATCGTGAGGTGCCCGTCCGTTGTCGCCAGCATAGGCATTGCGACCTCGGTGATCAGCTCTTCGGGCACGTAGGCGGCTTCGTCGACCACGATGTGGGTCGCCTCGTTCCCCCGCAGCGAGCGTCCCAGGTGTCCTGATCGGGCGACGACCGTGTGCTCGCCCCATCGCAGCTTGGGATGCGGCGAGCGGGTGACTTTCAAGTCGGCCCTCGTGTCGCCGGGCGGGAGGAGCCGCGAGAGGATGCTGGAGGAGTGCGAAAGGAACTCGACGACGCGGTCGAAGATGAGCTTGGCCTGTTCGAGGGTCGGCGCGAGCACGATATGACGCGTGGGGGAGGGCCGCGTCAGAGCATGCACGATTTGAACGGCGCAAACTTCGGTCTTTCCCCAGCGCCGCCCGCAGGCCAGGACCTTGAACCGGGCGGGCTGCGCGAGAAACTCCCGCTGGCCTTCATGGGGCCGCCAGACCGCCTCGATCGCATCGAGAAACTCTTCCACCAAGGGATGGACCCGGAACTTGGGTCGAGGTCAACCACGGTTGGACGGAGTGGGACGAGTGTGTGAGTGGCCTGCGAGAACTGGGGAAGCTAGGGACTGGGCTTTACCTTCGCATTGTCCTTTGATCTCTATTGTTCATTGGCGTTGACATCAATCACCCGGTGCCATTTGTTTCTCGGTGTCGTCTGCGAGTCGGACGCGGGGCCACCCCGAGAGTCCCTCACCCCCTGGCCCCCTCTCCCTCGGACGGGCGAGGGGGAATCTCCTTCGTTTCCCCGGTGTCGTCTGCGTGTCAGACACGGGGCAGTTGCATCTGGCGCAGGGGAACGAGTATCCTTTTCAGTCCGTGCGCCCATTGAGGGCGCGGGCGTTAGGAATCGAGATGGCGAAGATCTGTCAGGTTAGCGGCAAGAAGGGCAACAACGCCAAGCACATCCGGCATAGGCACTCCGGCGCTTGGAAGTTTCGCGCTCCCAAGAAAAACCGATTGCAGGACCCGAACTTGCAGACGGTCCGGTTGCGGCTGCCTCAAGGGACGGTCAAGCTGACGGTTTCGACGAAGGTTCTGAAGAGTCCCGAATTTGCGGCGGTCGCAAGCGGCGTGAAGCCCATGCCCAAGAGCTGGCTGAAAAAGCCGTCCTACGACTAGAGCCGCCCGCGAGCCTCAGTGATCTTCCGGGTGGAGGAACGGGTTGGGCCGATCCTTGAACATCTCTTCGGCGAGCCTTTCCTGCTCTTCATACAGTTCAGGATCGAGTTCGATCTTCCCATAGACGCACGAGGACTGCCCGGTTCGAACGGCCCACGCGGCGTCTCCGTAGCTGTAGTGCCACCACTCTTCGCGGCAGTTCGAAAACCCCGCATTCAGCATCGCCTCGACGAGGGTCATTCGCATCTCCGCCGCGCGAGGCTCAAGGCCCAGTGAATAGGTCCAATGGGCTTGGTAGCGACTGAAAGGGGCCGAGACGTCGATGGGCTCGCCCTGGGCGTCGAACAGCCACACGTCGACCGCGGCTCCCGTGCAATGTCCCGGTGGCGCCTTGCGGTCGTAGGCATGGACCAGCGCGTTGACGGTTCTCTTGAGGGCTGCGTGGCTGCGCTGCGGAAACGCCTCTTGCGCGCACCTAAAGATAAAGTCATAGATGCGCTTCTGTCGGGCGAAAGGACGCCACGCGTCGGTGACCCCGATCTTAAGTCCCCCAGGCAAGCTCCGCGCGGCGTTTTCCAGCCTCTCGGCGACGGTTTTGCGCAGGTAAGGGATCACGCTTTCGCGCGCGATCAGGACGGAAGGGGCCGCTTCGGCAAGTCGTGCCAAGGGTTCTCCGGACTCGATCTCAGCCACGCGGTCGAGCGCGGCCATCGGCTCGGGAGAGCCCTTCGAACGGTCCCACTTGACCCTCACCCGCCCCCATCCTTAGGGATGAGGACCGGGACATCGACCACGTCGCCCATTTGAAGTTCGGGATCGGGGACTTCTCTGGAGTCGATCTTTGCGAGGTCGAAGGTGAACCGTTTGAGGTTGCCGTTGATTCGCCGGAGGATTTGCACCCGGCTGAGGTCGGCGTTGGACAAGCCCCCACCCGCTCCCCGGATGGCTTGTGTGAGGGTGAGGCCGCTGCGAAAGCTCACGCGCCCTTCGCGACGCACCAGGCCGATCACGAGCACATAAGGACCTTCCTCTTTCCGGGGGACCTTTACGACATCGCCACGCTCCAGAGGGGCGTCGTCACCGGCGGTCCAATCGACCCACGACACCAGCCTGCCTTCCCGCTCGACCACGATGGCGGCCATTTGGGCATCGGGGTGCAATCCCCCCGCATAGGCGATCGCCGAGCGGACCGTCAGGCCAGGAACGAATCGGATCGGCCCCGGCTTGAGGACCCCGCCCAAGACGCTCACGTCGCTCGTTCGGTTGCGGAGCGCAAAGTAGACGCGGTCGCCCGGACGCAACAGCGGATCGCCTGACGTGGGGTCCGAGGGATCGAATGCGACCGTTACCCGCTCGCCGGCCGCCGAGGTGATTTCGACTTCTTGTAGGTCGGCGGCCTCGGTCGGAGAGGCCAGCGCGGCGACCTGGGAGAGCCGGAGCCCCTCGCGGAAAGGCACCGTACCGCTTCGCAGCACGGCCCCTCGGAATCGAACCGGCATGTCGGGCAGGGCAACCAGCCTCACTTGAAGCGTGGCGGTCTTGGGGTAGCCGGCGGATACCAACCTGTCTTTCAGGACCTCCTGGACTTGAGGGAGGGTGAGACCGGCGAGGTCCATGGGGCCGATTCCGGGCATCAGAGTCGAGCCGCCCACCTGAATCCGAAAGACGCCGCACAGCGCGGGGTCGGCGTCGGTTTCCAATCGAAGGGCGTCGCCCGGTTCGACCTTGACCTGCGTCCATGCGGCGGCGGCAAAGAGGAGCAGACCGAGGAAGCTCAAGGCTCGCGCCGTTAGGAGTTGGCGGGACGCGCGTCGCTCGACCATCTTGACCCAACCTTCTGACAGGGCGCCTGGTGCCGCAGGCCGGATTCGAACCGGCGACCCAAGGATTTTCAGTCCTTTGCTCTACCAACTGAGCTACCGCGGCATTGAGGGCGGATGGCGAGGATGACGGGACTTGAACCCGCGACCTCCGGCGTGACAGGCCGGCGCTCTGACCACTGAGCTACACCCCCGCGCAGCTTCGGAGTATGGCACTCAACGAGCCGCCATTTCAAGGTTCTTGGGTCCTATCAGGATGCGATCCCGTGCCCGTGGTTCGAAGGCAACTGGTTCAACAGGAGCCAGTACATCATGCACTGAACGACCACATCATCGAACTCGTCGGCGCTGTTCGGCTTCTTGAGAAAGCTGTTGACTCCGCATTCGTAAGCCTGCTTCAAAAGTTCGGGGTCTTCGGAGGAGGTCAACGCGACGACGGGGATCGCAAGCGTGTGAGGCGTGGACCGGATTCTCTGGAGGACCTCGAGGCCGCTCACCTTGGGCAGTTGCAGGTCGAGGATGATCAGCGAAAGCGATTCCATTTCTCGGGGGACGCCCGGGTTCGCGTCGTCGCCGAAAAGCAGGCGCATCGCCTCTTGTCCGTCACAGGCGACCACAACCTCATTCATGATGTTGGTCCGCCGGAGCGCCCGTAGCGTCATGCGCTCGTCGTCGACGTTGTCCTCGATCAAAAGAATCCGCTTCGTCTGCGTCATCGATCCGTTGCACCCTTTACGCAAAGTACGACTGCTCCAGAGGAGCAATTGTTGCTATCGCACCGCCTTTCGGCGAAGTACACTTTAGATCGTACCCGCATTCGAATCCCGGTAAGTACAAGGTTTTTGATTAGTTTATTGACAATGACAGTCGCTGCCGAATCCTCTTACTTGTCGCAAAAAGGCCTATCGGGCGACATACAGCGTCCACTTAGGATTTGCATGATGGGCGCCGGCAGCTTCTTCACGAACTCAATTCTGCGCGACGTGGTGCTCATTCCCGGCTCCCTCGGGGGCGAACTGAGGCTTGTGGACGTCGACGAAGGCCGTTTGGAACTCGCCCGAGCTCTGATGGAGCGAATCGTCGAGGCGTCAGGTGATGCGGGGAAGTGGGTAGTCCGCGCGTCTCTCGACCGCGCACCTTTACTTGAAGGTGCAGATTACGTCATCAACTCGATCGAAGTTAGCGGACTGCAATGCGTTCGGTGGGACAACGACATTCCGCTCAAGTACGGGGTTAGTCAGAACATCGGTGACACCCTAGGCCCCGGAGGGCTGTTCAAGGCGCTGCGAACCGTTCCCACGTTGCTCGAAATCCTCGCTGACTGCGAAAGGTATTGCCCCGATGCGGTCGTGCTGAACTACACGAATCCCATGAACGTGATGGTGCTCGCGGCAGCCCGTTCCTCGAAGATGAGAGTCGTCGGCCTTTGCCACTCCGTACAGGGAACTTCGCGAATGCTGGCACGGTATGCGGGCGTTCCTTACGAGGAGATGGTTTGGCAATGCGCGGGGATCAACCACCTTGCGTGGTTCACCGAGTTGCGCGGACCTGATGGCGGCGACCTCTACCCACGATTGCTGGAACTGGCGGCGGATCGCTCGTCGGAGTTCGCCCAGGCCGAGCCGGTCCGCACGGACGTCCTGCTGCACTTCGGCGGGTTTGTCACGGAGTCAAGCGGGCACCTGAGCGAGTACTTGCCCTACTATCGCAAGCGCGCCGACCTTCTGCAGAAATACACCGATACCGGCTACCGGGGCGAAGAGGGTTTCTACGCCAACAACTGGCCGACTTGGAGACGGCAGCAAGACGAGCAGCGCAAGAGGATGATTTCGGGCGAGGAGCCGCTGGACCTGAGCCGAAGCCTTGAATACGGAGCTTGGATCATCGAGGCCATTGAGAAGGACGATCCGATCGAGATTCATGGAAACGTCGCTCCCAACACCGGGCTTATCGACAATCTCATGCCCGATGGCTGCGTGGAGGTCGCTTGTACGGTCGATCGGCGGGGCGTGACCCCTGGGCGTGTGGGCAGGTTGCCCAAGCAGATGGCGGCGATCTGCGAATCGAATATGAGGTGCTTCGACCTGATGGCGGACGCTTGCTTAGAGCGATCGAAATCCCTCGCAATCCAATCCCTGCTGCTGGACCCGCTTACTGCGGCGGTCTGCAGTCCGGCCGAGATAAGGGCGATGGCCGAAGAGATGTTCGAGGCAGAAGACGAATTTTTGCCTGGATTCGGCTAGTCGCCTGTCGACCGGGCGAACTCGAAGCGAACGTAGCCGATCCTCGTTTCGGAGTTCTGCGACACGGTTAGGGCCAGAACGTCGAACTCGACTGCTGCATTCGATTCGGTCTCTGCGCGGAGCCTCAACCGGACCCACCGAGTCCATGAGGAGACCGGATCGTCGGTGTCGATCCCGAATTGTTCCCTTGCGACGAACTGCGAGTCCGGGGGCAGGACGGCTTTCGATTGAGTCCAATCGACCGCCGCCTTGCTCGGCAGCGCCCCCGCGGCCCCTTTGCGGAACCTGGCCTTGAGCCCTTCCGAAGTGAACTTCGCTTGGGCGGACACGGAGAGCCGCGCATGCGCCTCGGCCCAGTTCTGATCCACGAGGCCCTTGAGGAACTCCTCTACGAACAGGGCGGAGGGGTCGGCACGCGCGTCGATGGGGGCAGGCTCGGTCGGTTTCCCTGAGGGCTCGGCTGCAGGTCCGCAGCCAACCGCCACTCTCCCCACGGCAGCAAGGCAACCGAGGCAGACCGCCAGCGAAACGTTACGGACGACCCTCTTGACGAACAATTCCCAGATTCCTGAGAACCCAAAAACATTACCGTGGCAATCCGCAGGGCTGGCGGCCGATGTTTGTTTGGGGCAACCCATCACGGAGGATGTTGGTAATGGCGGTTTCACAGTTTCAAAGTCCCGATAGGCTCGGGCAGATTCTACTTGACCAGAGGTTGATCTCGAAGGCCCAGCTCGAAGAGGCCCTGGAATTCCAGAAGACGAACCCCTCGCCGTTGGGGACGATCTTGGTCACGCGAGGGATGATCACGAACGACCTCTTGCTGCGGGCTCTTGCCGCGCAAATGGGAGTCACGCCGTGGCACCTTGAAGCGGACCTACCCGACAGCGAAGTCGTGGATCTGATTCCGCTCGAAGTGTGCGAGAAGTATCAGGTCTTGCCGGTGCGAAAGCAGGGCGATCTGCTGACGTTGGCGATGCGAAACCCGCTCGATTTTCCGGCGATCGATTTGGTGCGAAAAACCACGGGCCTGAGAATCGAGCCCGTGCTCGCCAACGCCGAGCGGCTCTCGAAGGCGGTGGAAGATGGCACGATCACCAAGACCCGTACGCGGTCGATGGACACGCTCATTTCGTTGGCGATCCAGGAGTTTGGCTCGGACAGCCGAGGCCGGGAGTCCAACAAGCTGGGCGAAGAAGATACGCGGCCCGTCGTCGAGATCGTCAACCAAATCGTGGGCGATGCGATTCAGGCTGGGGCCAGCGACGTCCATATCGAGCCTCGGGAATCGTGCATCGAGATTCGGTATCGACAGGACGGGGAACTCCGAACCGCACGGGAGATGCCTCTGGCTCTGATGCCTTTGATCGCCACGCGGCTCAAGATCATCGCCGGCCTCGATATCGTCGAGACCCGGTTGCCGCAAGACGGTAGGTTTGACGTTGAGATCGACCGACGCAAGGTGGACCTTCGCGTCGCGGTCATTCCCAACCACTTCGGGCAGCGATTCGTATTACGAATCCTCGATCGGAGGGCATCAGTGAAGAAGCTCACCGAGTTAGGGTTCAACGATGAGAACCTCGGGCTATTTCGGGCGATGGTGGACAAGCCCTACGGAATGGTGCTGGTCACCGGGCCTACGGGGAGCGGAAAAACGACGACCTTGTACGCGGCGCTTCAGGAACTTCGGAAAAGGACCAGCAACATCATGACCGCCGAAGACCCGGTCGAATATGAGATCGAAGGGATCAGCCAGTCGCAGGTGAACGAGAAGATCGAGCTTTCTTTCCCTGAACTCTTGCAGGCGATTCTTCGTCAGGACCCCGATGTGATTCTGGTCGGCGAGATTCGCGACGCGGAGACGGCGCAAACCGCGGTCAGGGCCGCGCTTACGGGACACCTGGTGCTTAGCACGCTTCACTGCAACGACGCTACGGGCGCTGTCCCACGGATGCTCGATTTGGGCGTCGATCCGTTCCTGCTCAGCACGAGCTTGATCGGCGTTACCGCCCAGCGACTCGTGCGGACGCTGTGCCCCCATTGCTCTGAGTTCGTGGAAGACAGCGAGGAGTCGGACTTCATCGCTTCGGTCACTGGGGAATCGAACCGGAAGGGCAGTTGGCACGAGGTCGGTTGTTCGCGATGCCGCCATACCGGGTTCAAGGGTCGAATGGCCGTCCACGAGTTGCTGGCGGTGACTCCCGACGTATCGAGCGCGATCGCCAGGCAAGACGCGATCGAGACGCTTCGCGAATTGGCGGGGCGACATGGGTTCCGCTCGCTTCAGGAAGACGCCCTTCAGCGCGTTCTCGAAGGCAAGACCACTCTCGAAGAGGTCAAGCGCCAGGTGTTCCTTACCGCAGGATCGAAGCTGGCACCGGCCCTCAAGCTTGCGGCATGAAGTAAGTCCCTCGGTTCTGAGGTCCGGCCCACGAAGGCCCCGCTCCCCCTCGATGGAGGAGCGGGGCCGTTATCTTTCCCGAGCACGCCTTCGCCCTTCAGAAACGAAAGATTCTGCGCGAATCTGTCACGAAACGTCGTTGCCTCGCGGATCAGTTCATAGGCGAGACCTCGCCAATTCACGAGGTCAAAGCCTGCAAGGAGGTTCGATATGTTACGACGGCTCTTTGTCGGACGTTCTGGGTTCCTCATCGCGTGTTTGATGGCTGTCACCGCGGCGAGTTGGGCTCAGTCGTTCAACGTCACCAAGTACTTCACTCGCAACCCTCAAGGGGGAGTGGGGATCGAGGCGCAGTACGACTTGGGTCCTGACTGGGATTGCTGCCCGCCTGAGGACATTCGGTGGATGCAGCGCATCGTCCTCCGTGACGCCAATGGGGACGTGAAGAACAACGTTCCCGGATACCCGAACGGGGACTTCATCGACCCGAGACCAGACCAAGCGGGTGGGCCCTGGGACACTCTGCCCTGGTATGACGTGACTTACACGGATGCAGCGCACACGAGTGGTCTACAGCGCGGCAAAGGGAAGTACATGGAAGACTACCCCTCGGGCTGGGGTCCGTTCGGGCCGATGTCGTTCAACGCGCAGACGTTTCTCGTTTGCGTGGACGAGGACCTTGAGGCCTTCTGCTTCATCGCGGGCTTTACGTGGGGCTTCAGCGTCGCCGCGGACGGGACGATCACGCGCCACGGGGCTGCTCTGTTTGGGGACAGTCCGGAGTTTGGCGCCGGTGTGAATGCCGGTCTCGACCGGATTCCAGATTTCGAGCCCTGGGACTATTGGGGCGAGTGCGCCGACTGCCCGGAATTCACCCTCACGGTAGTGCCTGAGCCGACGACGATGACGGCGATGGTGCTGGGAGTCCTTGCCTTGGCAAGAAGGCGGAAACGAGCCTGAACGGGAGCGCAATGGCGATCATTGGCCTCTTGGCCTCGTTGGGATTGGCGGCCCTCATCGGCTGCCAGTCCCCTTCCGACCTTCGCATCGAAAACGTTCGCAGCCTCGGCGGACGCCCATTCATTTTTGGAAAGGCGTTTCTCGTTTCGTTCCGCCTTACGAACACCGGCGATCAACCGGTCGACTTATGGGCGCCGGGTTCGGTCGAAGGTGACCTCATGTTTCGAGCGATCCTGCAAGGCGAAGGAAAGACGACGACTCTTGTCCCGCAGCCCATCCCGCGAGCAGCGGGAGTTCCAAGCCTAGTCAGGATCGAACCTGGGAAGTCCTTGGCCGTACAGTACGACTTGGGAGCGTGGAAGTCTGCTGTCCCGCTTTCGGACGGGGAAGCCACCTTGATGCTGGTGCTCGAAAACCGAGACCGAATGATCGGAAGATTCGGGCCGACGTGGGTCGGCAAGATCGAGTCGAAGCCAATCGCACTCCGGGTCGATTCGAAAGGGTCGTAAAGCTCGGCTACTCCGAGCTCATGGGAATCCGAATGCCCCTCGTCCTCGCCGTCTCCGCCGCGTCCTCATAACCGGCGTCAACGTGCCGAGCGACGCCAATGCCGGGATCGCACGTCAAGACCCTTTCGATCCGGGCGTCCATTCCAGCCGAACCGTCCGCGACGATCACCATGCCCGAATGTTGCGAATATCCGATGCCGACTCCACCACCGTTGTGGATCGAAACCCAAGAGGCGCCTGCTGCAGTGTTGAGAAGAGCGTTGAGCAAGGCCCAGTCTGCCACGGCGTCGCTACCATCCTTCATCATCTCGGTCTCGCGAAACGGCGACGCGACCGATCCGCAATCGAGGTGATCTCGCCCGATCACGATCGGCGCGCTGAGCTGGCCGTTCCGCACCCATTCGTTGATCGCTCGTCCAAACTGCGCTCTTTCGCCGTAGCCCAGCCAGCAGATTCTCGCCGGGAGCCCTTGGAACTGAATCTTGTCGGCGGCAAGCGTGATCCATCTTCTGAGAACTTCGTCGTGAGGGAAGAGTTCCAGCACCAGTTGGTCGGTTTTTCGGATGTCCTCGGGGTCTCCGGAAAGCGCTGCCCAGCGGAAGGGTCCCCTGCCCTCGCAGAACATCGGCCGTATGTACTCGGGCACGAATCCGGGGATGTCGAACGCGTCTTGAACTCCGGCCGAGAAAGCGAACCCTCGAATGTTATTTCCGTAGTCGAAAGTTACAGCCCCCTTCGCCTTGAGTTCGAGCATCGCCCTCACATGCTCGGCCATCGATGCCAGCGACCGTCGAACGTACTCGTCAGGGTCGTTGGCCCGAAGCTCGAGCGCTTCGCTCAGCGACAACCCAGACGGGACATAGCCGTTCAGAGGGTCGTGGGCGCTGGTTTGGTCGGTCAGCAGGTCGGGCACGACCCCACGGCGGGCGAATTCGGGGAGCACGTCGGCGCAATTGCCCACCAGCCCCACGCTGAGCGGCTCGTCGTTTTGCCTCGCTTCCTCCAGCCAAGCGAGCGCTTCGTCGAGGCTCGCTGATATCCGGTCGCAATAGCCCGTGTCGATCCTCTTCTGAATGCGAGCGGCGTCTACGTCCACGCCGAGGAACTGAGCTCCGTTGAGCGTAGCCGCGAGAGGCTGCGCGCCCCCCATTCCGCCCATGCCGCCGCTCACCACAAGCTTGCGCGAGAGCCCGCCTCCAAAGTGCTTGCGGCCGGCAGCGGCGAACGTCTCGAACGTGCCTTGGACGATCCCTTGACTGCCGATGTAGATCCAAGAGCCGGCGGTCATTTGCCCGTACATCATCAGGCCCTTGCGGTCGAGTTCGCGGAAGTGCTCCCAATTCGACCAGCGCCCCACGAGGTTGGCGTTGGCGATCAGAACGCGGGGAGCGTGTTCGTGAGTTCGAAACACCCCAACGGGCTTGCCCGATTGAATGAGCAGCGTTTCGTCGTTTTCGAGGTTTCTCAGCTCCCTGACGATCGCCTCGAAGCACGCCCAATTGCGGGCCGCCTTACCCGTCCCCCCGTAGACGATCAGATCGTCCGGACTCTCAGCGACCTCCGGGTCAAGGTTGTTCATGAGCATCCGCAGGGCGGCCTCTTGGTGCCAGCCCTTGCAAGAAACCTGGGACCCTCTGGGCGCCCGAATGGCAGTGCGCGTACCCATAGGCTCATTGTAGCCCGACTTCCCCCCGCGCTCCCTGCCTACTGCGATGCGTCGTCGAGGATTCGGCGGATCGAGGGGTCGTTTCGAATAGCGAGGGCGAGACGCTCGAACTCGAATCCGAGGGGACGGTCCGAGGCGAGAGGAGCGAAGTGCGAGCGCACCCACTCGTACACACCCCTCAGCCTCGCCCCCGGCCGAAGAGGTTTGCGATGATCCAAGCCTTCCGCGCTCGCGGCGAGTTCGATCGCGAAGATCCGCTCCGCAAGTTCGGCGGTCCGCCTGAGCTTGAGCGCCCCCGTCATGCCCATCGAAACATGGTCCTCCTTCCCTCCCGAGGTCGGAACGTTATCCACGCTGCTGGGATGAGCCAGCACACGAGCCTCCGCAAGCAACGCTGCGGCCGTGACTTGAGCGATCATGAACCCCGACTCAACCCCAGGTTTTCGGGCCAGAAACGGGGGAAGGCCCTCGTTGAGATCGGGATTGACCAAGCGTTCGATTCTCCGCTCGCTGATGCTCATAAGATCGGCCATCGCGATCGCCGCAAAGTCCCACGCCAAGGCCAGAGGCGCGCCATGGAAATTGCCGCCGGAAATCACGCTCCTGGTCTCGGGGAACACGAGCGGATTGTCGGTGACGGAACCGGTCTCCGTTTCGAGCGATTGGCGGGCGAAGTCGAGCGCGCCGAGCGCCGCTCCATGCACTTGCGGCATACATCTCAGGCTGTACGCGTCCTGCACGCGAGGGTCTTCGAACCTGTGCGACTCTCGAATCTCGCTGTCGGCGAGGAAAGCGCGGAGCCTCGCGGCTGATTCGATTTGGCCGGGATGGGGCCGCAGCGCATGAATCCGTTCGTCGAATGCGGCGGGGGTGCCTTTGAGGGCTTCGAGGGTCATCGCTCCCGCGGCGTCCGCCAGCTTGGAAAGGTGGAGGCACCGGGCGAGCGCGAGGCCCCCGACGCTGCTCATCGCTTGGGTTCCGTTGAGTAGCGCAAGCCCTTCCTTGGCTTGAAGGCGCAACGGGGGGAGGCCAGCGCCCTGGAGTGCCTCACCTCCGGGCATGCTCCCCGAAGGCCCGTGAGCTTCACCCTCGCCGATCATCACCAGCGCCAGGTGCGCAAGAGGCGCAAGGTCTCCGCTCGCTCCGACCGACCCCCATTCCGGGACAATCGGATGAACGCCGAGGTTCAGCATCTCGACGAGCCTCTCTGCGACTTCGGGTCGCGCTCCGCTGGCGCCGGCAGCGAGCACGTTCGCCCGCAGGAGCATCAATCCTCGCGTCTCGGGAAGAGAAAGCGGGGCGCCCACTCCACAGGCGTGACTTCGGACGAGGTTGACTTGAAGCGCTTCGAGGTCCTCTGCGCCGATGGAGACGTCCGAGAGCTTGCCAAAGCCCGTGTTCACGCCATAAACGACTTCATCGGAGGCGAGCACTTGCTCGACCGTTGCGCGCGAACGTGACATGCGGTGGGCGGCGGCCTTGGCAAGCGAAATCGCGGGCGCGCCGGGCACACCTTCCGCAACGGCCCGAAGCGTTTCGAGGGGAATTGACCCTCCTGTCAGTTCGATCATGGGACACTTGCAGATTACCTTTGGGGAGGGGTGTCGCCGACCATAATGTGGGTACGGCATGGCGAAGAAGCGGATCGCGATCCTATACAACGAGTTCGAGGCGCGGGAACTCGAACTCCGGCTGAAGGACATCGGCCTTCCGGTGTGGATTCAAGTGGGCCACACGGGGATCCCGCTGTTTCAGCCGAGCGGTCCGTTCGAGATTTGGATCAATGACGAATCGCTCTTGCGAGATCCCGCGATTCGGGAGCGGGTCGACTCGGCGCTTGGGACGGTGAAGTTCAGCCCCGAGGACGAGGAGCGAATCGCTTCGATGAAGTTCGTGGACTACCCGATCGAGCGGGGTCTGTGGTTCGCGCTCGCAGGGTTCGTGCTCTTCATCGCGCTGATCGTGTGGCTGGTCCCTAAACTCGCGACTCTGTTCAGCGGGTATTGAAGTACGGCAATGAGTCGCCCCTATCGAACGGGAGTTGAGTTCGGTCTGCCGGTTTTTCCACAAAATCAATGTTTTTTTCTCAAATTTGCGAAAGGTATCGTATAATTACGTGGGCGCTCGCGGACGTCCAAATCTGGCTGTACTGCCAGGATACGCATTCCGCGCATTGTCTAAAGGAGATCTGAATATGATTCTGTTGGGTCGAAAGGCCGCGTTTGTCGCGTTTGCGTCCCTCATGGGCGTAGCTGCGAACGCGATTGTCTTCACTAACGTAACCATCAAGTCGCCGCCGCTGTCGGACGGTTCGTCCTACAGCACAGCGGTCAACGCGATCACGTTCTTCGTTCCCAATGCTCTCGTCGGAGACGGGTTGCCCTTGCGCTTCGGCACGCTGAATATTCAGTACGATGCCGACTCGTCCGGCGAACTCATGGTCGCCGATGAAGTCGTTATCAGCATGGGGACGGGGATATTGGGTCGCGGGACCATCCTGTTCCGAGAGACCGTTCATGAACTCGACTCGATCGGAGCTGAAATCGGGGAGCCGATCGGTTCGTCGTACCACACGTTCGACGTGAACAGCAACCCGTTCTTCAGCGACACGATCGTGTTCTCAAGGGCTGTGACCCGATTCCGGGCGAAAAAGTCCTTCACGCTGAGCGCCCCCGATTCCGCGGATCCGAATGTAACGGACCTCGCGGCGGTCGCCTACGTGAACCAGAACATCCACCTCGTGCCCGAACCGGCGACGCTGGGGGCGTTGGCGCTGGGTGCGTTGGGTGTGCTCCGGCGACGGAACAAGAGATAAAGGAATACCGAGAGCGATTGTAGCGAAGTAATAAGGATCGGATCCTCTGTCTTGTGCGCGATGGGTGTGGCGCGAAGGCAGAGGGTCCCGGTCCGAAGTTCGCTGCCAATTACGCTCTATGCTCAGGGCGTGTAGCTTTGCTGCTACGCCTGTGTCGGGCCGCTAGGCGATCTTTCGCGCTTTTCCGCCCAGTATCGCGCGTAGCCGGTCAACCAAAGTCGGAGCAGTTCCCGAGTCTTCCGGACGCCTCTCCGCGCCGATCCCGAGCAAGTTCTCGGCGATTCTGCCCACGTCTCGCGAAGCTCCGCATTGGGGCTCGGCAAGCGCGAACGGTTGGCGGCGGCGGGCGCATCGAACCACAGTCGGGTCGTGCCGAACCCACCCGGCAAACTCCATCGACTTGCCCAGATATTGCTGGGCGACTTGGGAAAGCCGGTCGAAAACCAGCCGAGCGTGTTCCTCGCTTTCGGCGGCGTTCATGACCACTCGAACTCTTGCGGCCGGCTGCCGCGAAAACAGTGTCTTTGCAGTGGCATAGGCGTCCGTAATGCTCGAAGGGTCGGGAGTCACGACCAGCAGGACCTCGTCCGCTGCCTGCAAGAACGTCATTACGGAGTCGTCGATGCCCGCGCCCGTGTCAAAAATGAGGTAATCGGTCTCGCAGGCAAGGGTGTTGAGCTCCGAAAGGAATCGATCTAGCTGGGGGCCGGAAAGCTGCACGAGAGTCGACACCCCGGACCCGCCGGGAATGATTCGAATGCCTCCGGGCGCATCGAACAGGACCTCCGGAATCGTTCGCTCGCCCGAAACCACTTGCTCCAGCGTGAACCTCGGATTCACGCCCAGGATCACGTCGAGGTTCGCCAACCCCAAGTCGGCATCGAACACCACGACCTTGCGGTTCTTCGCGGCAAGCGTGATGGCGAGATTCGCCGAGAGACTCGACTTGCCGACGCCGCCCTTTCCGCTAGTTACCGCAATCACACGCATAATCGTTCACTTTCCTCCAATCGATCGACAAGCCCTAAGCCGCCTTACGGCCGAACAGCCCCTCAAGCCAGGACCGTTTCTTCGTCGGCAGGGTTTCCACACTCCCCAATAGCGCAGTCTTGTCCGCCTGTTGCAGCGTCCCCAAATCGGGCGCATTCGCAAACGGCTTCGGCGCCCATGAAAAGCTTCTGAGCCTGCGGGCAACTTGGAGCGGACTGGCAAACGGCTCTTCGGTCCGGACTCCGATGCATCGGTCGATGACATCTTGCATAGCGGGCAACGTGTAGCTGCCGGTGGGTTGAGGGGCGTTAACCTGGCCCGCAAGGCAGTCCTTCATGAAGTGTCCCAATTCGTAAAGGTCCATCGAAACACCCGCCCGACTAGTTCCAAAGACCGCATAGGATGGCAAGGCCAGAGGGGCCAGCGAAGCGGCTCCATCGGCCTTGACCACCACGTTCTGCGGGGTGATGATTCCGCTGGATCGGGACCCGAACGTCAAAAACTCGATCGCCTCGGCGACCTGAATCGCGATGCGTGCAGTCTGAGCTACGTCGCGCGGACCGAGCTTGGCGAGGATTCGGTCGAGCGGCTCGCCCTCAAGCTTGTCCAAGACGAAATAGTCGAAGCTCGGAGTTGATACCCAGTCATGTACCGCGGCCACTCCGGGAACGCTGCGCTCCGCGGCCGTCCGAACGAGTTCGAACTGCTCCTCACGAGCTGGGGAATTGGCGGGGACTGCGATCAGGGAAACCCGTCGCCCGAACTTCTCATCCCAGCAATGAAGAACAGAGTTGTGCCCGCAGTGCCACCCAAGCTCCAAATTGCAGAATCTCGGCTCCAGGCCGGGGAATTCGCTTGCGTCGACCGACCGGGAGTCGCTCGCCAGCCCATAGGCCCTTCGAACGGCAGCTTCGATCTTGCTCGCCGTAGAGAGCAGGAGCCTCACGCGCTTGCCCGTGCGCTGGGTAATCGCGTCGGTAAGGTTGATATCGACAGGGTCGGAGACCACGCACTCCAGCGCATCCTCGTTGACTCGCAGAGGGAGAACGCCGCTCGCGTAGGCAAAATCGGCGTCGATCAAATCGATCGCCTCAGGCGAAGGCTCGAGTTGGAACTCTTCGGCGACCCGAAGCCCATATTGCTCGGCCAAGAACGACACGATTTGGTCCTCGGTCGTGTAACCGCGCTCGACTACGATCTCTCCGAGACGCCTGTGCGTCGATTCTTGCGCCGCCAAGGCAGCCATAAGCTGTAAGTTCGTGAGAATGCCGCTCTCGACCAACAGCTCGCCGAGCATCTGATAGCGTTGTTGCATGGTCGTGCCTCTTGTGACCCATTCCATTGTCGGAGCTTCGCACCCGGACCTTTAGTAATCGGTCAGCGCTCCCAAAAGCCCGAGGGAAAGTACGAAAGAAGGAAATGGCAGGGGCAGCAGGGCTCGAACCCGCGACCTTCGGTTTTGGAGACCGACGCTCTACCAACTGAGCTATACCCCTGCGCGAGCCACCGTCCGGACTATTGTCGGACGGCCCGAGAGTCAGGCACACCGTATTTTGCCCGTTGTGGCCCGGCTCTGGCAACAGGGTCCCAGGGGCTCCGGCGAAATTGGGGTACAAGGATGCGCTATGGCGGGAATCCAAGCCCCGACGTTTGAGCCCAACGACGATCCTTCCGCGGCAACTTACGAGTGGATGGCGACGATTCACAACGCCTGCTTCCCCGATTGGCCGGTCACGGCAGACGACGTGCGCCACGAACGCGAATCGAGAGACCCTTCCAAGTTCATCGAACGCTACTTGGTGCGCGTTCAAGGCGAGGTCGTCGGGTACGCCGAAACCGGCCATCTGCAAATGTCGCATCGCGAAGGGAAGTACTTCCTCCACACGCAAATCCACCCTGACCATGAGGAAGCGACTCTTGCGACGCTCACGTTTTTGATGGGCAGGTTGCAGCAGCGAGGCTACGACCACCTCATTTCCTACACGCGAACGGACAAGTCCCATCGTATCGAAGCTCTGGAACGCCTAGGTTTCGCTTGCCTGCAGAAAAACCCCGACGTGCGATTGGACCTCGAGCCATTCGACCCCTCGCTTTGGACCGAATCGCTCACGCGGGTGGCCGCTCTTGGCTACCGGCTCGTGACTTTGGAAGAGCTAGGGGATTCGGAGGATGTGTGGCGCGCGTACTATGACCTCGACTGGGAGTTGATGCAAGACGTGCCGTATACCGATTCTTTTACGAAGAGGCCGTTCGAGGTTTGGGTCGATCAGATCAAGACCCCGCAGTTCGACCCCAGCCTGTTTCATTTCGCTCTTCGAGGCGACGAATGGGTTGGCATGACCGAGTGTTATTGGAGCGGCGCCGATCACGTCATCGCTGGGACCGGGCTGACAGGGGTCAGGCGGCCCCACCGGCGCGTCGGGGTGGCGACCGCCCTCAAGGTCAAGGCTCTTTGCGACCTGAAGCGCAGGGGCGCTAAGCTGATTCGATCGGATAACGAAGAGAGCAATCCCATGCTCGACCTCAACTACCGGCTCGGCTTTCGGTCCACCGGGGCTTGGCTGCACTACGAACTCAAAGTCGAATAGGGCTTCGGCGCCCGAGGTGGCGGCGACTCAGATTGACAGTTTTCAGGCGGCATCGCTAAACTCCGAGACTGGCAGCCCTCATGAAACGGACTCTTCAAGCAGTCGCAACGTCCCCCCAGTTTGGCCTCGTCGTGGTGATTCTGCTGCTTTCTGCTGCGCTTACCCTCCTCGCGGGTACTCACATCGACCGCGTTTCGGGGCAAGAAGTGAACAGCTTTCTCAACCGAGGGACGCTCCTTCAGGTGTTTACCGATGCGTCGTTCTTTGCGATCATGGCGGTCGGGGCGACCGTCGTCATCATCTCAGGGGGGATCGACCTCTCTGTGGGCGCTGTGTATGCGTTGAGCGGCGTTTTCATGGCGTCTGTCCTTCGGTCGGCCGAACTTACTGGGCCGGAAGCGCTTGTCTTGGGTTTCGGGCTTGCGTGCGCCGTGGGAATCGCGTGCGGCCTGGCCAACGGCGTGTTAATCTGCGGCTTGAAGGTGCATCCGTTCATCATCACACTTGGCTCGATGATGGTGTTTCGCGGGGTCGCATTCGTGACGACTCGGGCCGAGAGCATCCTCGTGCCGGGTTCTCTCACGGAGTTCGCCAAGGCGACGCTCGGCCTGGGGAAGGGCCTCTACCCAGTTCCCCTGCTTCTCACGCTCGTTGTGGGCGGATTGGGGTGGCTGTTCCTCACGCGAACGGCCCCGGGACGGCAGGTGTTTGCGATCGGTGGCAACGAGGTCGCGAGCCTCTATTCTGGCGTGCCCGTATCGAGGGTTCTGGTCCTCGTATACGCGATCTCCGGACTTTGCGCCGGCATAGCCGCTTACTTGGGCGCCTCGTACTATGGGTCGGCATCGAGCAGCGACGGCCAAGGTTACGAGCTGCTAGTGATCGCCTCCGCTGTGGTGGGTGGCGCGAGCCTCCGAGGTGGGAAGGGCAGCGCCGTGAGCGCGCTTCTCGGAGCGCTGTTGATCGCGCTGTTCCGTCAGGCTGTGCGAACGCTCAAGTTCGACCAGAATTACGAGCAGATCCTAATAGGCTGTGCTATCATCGTTGCGGTCGTCCTCGACCGATGGAGTTCTCGGATCGGCGAATCGAGGTCCACTCGATCGCAGTAGGTTATCTGCGATGAAGTTATCGATAGCATCTATCCTCGCCCTTACTTCCGCGCTGCTTCTCATTGGATGCGGTTCGCCTGCCGTGCCAAGGGACGCGAGCCCGGGTACCCAAACGGAGTCGACCCACCCGAAGAAGAAGCTGCGGATCGTTTTGATAGCGAAAAGTTCTACAAATCCTGTGTTCCTAGCGGCTCGGGTCGGAGCCGAGGCAGCGGCCAGGGACCTGTCGGCCAAGGGGGAAGCCGAAGTCACGATCGACTGGAGGACTCCCGAGGTCGAAGACGGACAGGTTCAAGCCAATCGCATCGCCCAGGCAGTTTCGGAGGGCGCGGATGCCATCTTGATCTCTTGTTCGGACGCAGCCAAAGTCACTGGCGCGATCGACGACGCCGTCGCCGCCGGGGTTCCCGTGATGACGTTCGATTCCGATGCTCCCGACTCCAAGCGGTTCGCCTTCTACGGCGGCGACTCCAAAGACATCGGCAAGCAGGTGATGCTGGAGCTATCGAAGCAGCTCAAGGGAAGGGGGCAGGTGGCCGTCTTGGCCGGCAATCCTAACGCTCCCAACCTGCAACTTCGGGTCGCGGGCGCGCTGGAAGAAGCCAAGAAGCACCCTGGCGTGCAGGTGATCGGCACGTTTTACCACCCAGAAACGCCCCAAGACGCCGCCGCGGAGGTCCTCCGGGCGATGCAGGCGAACCCCGAAATCGACGGTTGGGCGATGATCGGAGGCTGGCCGCTTTTCACCCAAGCCCTCCTCACGGACCTCGACCCGAACAAAGTCAAGGTAGTGGCGGTGGATTGTCTGCCCGCGCAAATGGCGTACATCGACAAAGGCATAGCGCCCGTCCTCCTGGCCCAGCCCACCTACGATTGGGGATATGTTTCGGTTCAAAAGATATACGAATACGTTATTGACGAGGCCGAGGTCCCTGAAGTGGTCAAGATGGAGCTCGTTCCGGTTCGGAAGGAAAATCTGAAGGATTGGGCAAAGAAACTTGTCGATTGGGGGTTCTCGGATGTCGACCCGAAGTTCCTCGAGTAGCGTCGCCGTCCCCGTGCAAAGCCTCTCGGTCGAAACTCGGTCGATCAGCAAGTCCTTTCCTGGAGTTCGCGCGCTCCACGACGTTTCGCTGACGATCCAAGCTGGGACAGTTCATGGCTTGGTCGGCGAGAACGGCGCAGGGAAGAGCACGCTCGGCAAGATTCTCTCAGGACTCCACCAGCCCGATTCGGGGGATATCCTCCTTGGAGGGCGGCGCGTCGTTCTGCCCAACCCTCACGCTGCGATGCGGATCGGTGTAGGAATTGTGCATCAAGAGTTATCCTTTTGCGAAAACCTGACGATCGCGGAGAACCTGTGTCTGGACGACCTGCCGCATCGCGGCCCTTTCGTCGACTGGGGCGCCATGCGCGAACGTGCCCGCAGTTGGCTCGAAGCTGTGGGAGTTGACGTCGATCCCGATCAGATTGTAGGGCGTCTCTCCATCGGGCAGCAGCAGCTTGTTCAGATCGCCGGGGCGATCGGCCGAGGCGCGCGGGTGATCGTGTTTGACGAACCCACGAGCAGCCTGACGAAAGCGGAAACGGAGGTGCTCTTCCGCCAGATCGAGAGGCTGAAAGCGTCCGGCGTAACGAGCGTGTATGTCACCCACAGGATGGAGGAGATATTCCAGATTTGCGATGCGGTGAGCGTGTTGCGAGACGGCGTGCACGTCGATACCCGGCCGATCGGCCAGCTCGACCGGGCGGCCATCGTCAGGCTGATGATTGGGAGGGAGTTGGAGCCGACACCGGACCCCCCCAAACAACTCGGCGAGGTTGCGCTGAGGGTGCAGAACTTGAAGAGCCCCGGGAAGCTAGAGGGCGTTTCGCTCGAGGTGCGAGAAGGGGAGGTCGTCGGACTGGCGGGGCTAATTGGCTCGGGCCGGACCGAGATCGTCTCGGCTGTGTTCGGCCTCGATCCGCTCGCCGAAGGGAGGATTGAGATCAACGGCCGGAACCTGGAGCGATACTCGCCGCGCAATGCGCTCCGACTCGGCGCCGGGTTCGTCCCCGAAGACCGTAAACGGCAAGGGCTTGTTTTGAGTATGAATTGCAAGGAAAACCTGACGCTTGCCATACTCAAGAGGCTCAGCGCCCTTGGGTTCATCCGCGGCTTGAGGGAGAGATTGCTTGCTAAAGATTATTTTCAAAAGTTGAACATACGCGCCCCGTCGATCCATACGGGAGTGTCGAGCCTTTCGGGGGGAAATCAGCAAAAGGTCATCCTGGCGCGATGGCTTGCGGCGGGGGGGCGGCTCCTGCTTCTGGACGAACCTACGCGCGGCGTCGATGTGGGGGCAAAGGCGGAGATTCACTCGCTGATCCGGCAGCTTGCGAGTCAAGGCATCGCAGTCTTGGCGATTTCGAGCGAACTGCCGGAGCTCATGGCGATCAGCGACCGCATCCTCGTCGTGCGGAATGGAAGGATCGTGGGCGAACAGACCTCGGCCGAATGCACCGAAGAGTCGCTCATGACCCTCATGGCTGGGGCAGGGTAGGGGCTACAGTTTTTCTTCGACGATCGCTGAGATTTCATCAGCTTTCTCTGAAGAATCTTTCAACAAACGCTCGATTTCTTCGCGCGTGGACTCGGCAAACGCGGCGTCCTTGAGGCCCGAAAGGTTCGTTCTGACGTTCAGCGCAGCGCCCTGAACCGCAGCCTTGCAGAGAATCGCCCCAACGCCTGCGTCCGAAGCCGAATTGGGGTTGCCTTCGAGGGCCATCTGCCTGAGTACGTCGAGTGAGTCAGCGGCAAGCCGCGCCACGCGCAGCGGGGCTTCGATTGCCCTTCGAGTCGCCGCCTGGATCGCTTCGGAACGCCGCTTCTTCTCGTCGGCGGACTCCTTAGGGAGCGCGAAGGCCGCCATCAGCGAATCAAACGCCGCCGTGTCTTCGTCGACCATGCCGAGCAGCGCCGCCGAAGCCGAGCTCGCTCGTTCGGCCCAGTCCGAAAACTCCTCCCAACGGTCATCCCAACCTCGCTTGTGCGAACTGAGGTTGGCGACCATAGCCCCCAGTGAGGCCCCAAGGGCTCCGGCGAGAGCGGAGGCCGATCCTCCGCCGGGCGCAGGAGACTCCGAAGCGACGGTAGTGAGGAAGTCCTTGACGGAAAGAGATACTAATCGCCCGGGTGATCCCATCCCAAGCGCGTACTCCACGATCCTCTCCGAAGGGTCGAACGGACCGAGTTCGTCCAGCCCCATGCTCTTGATGGCCACTCGAATCAGTTCAGAGTCAGGCAAGCCAACCGACCTGCGCTGCTTGCGGAGGAAGTACCGTCCCGCCTCCAGCATCGAACCGAGCGGAACGAGCCCCACGATCTCCGAGCCCGTAACCCTCATCCCCCGTTCGGCGGCCTTTTCGCAGGCGACATCGAAAGCCAGGTGAAGCGGCGTCACGGAAAGATCGGTTAAGTTCATGGACACCTGGGCAAAGCCGTACTCTTCGATGAACCAACCGATCGCGCGAACGGACTTGAGGGCGCCTGGGACGTACTCGGGATTCCCTTCGGCGTCGCGAGCGATCTCGCCGGTGATCGGGTTCCCGATTCGTTTCACGCGGCCTCTCTCGCGCAGGTCGAACGCGACAGAGTTGGCGCGTCTGGTAGACGTTGTGTTGAGGTTTACGTTGAAAGCTATAAGAAAATCGCGTACTCCGACCGCGGTCGCGCCGTATTTCGGCACGAACTCCGCTGGCCCGAAATCGGGCTTCCAGGCAGGGTCCTGGAGCTTTGCGGGCAGTCCTTCGTATTCTCCAACTCGAATCACCGACAGATCGCGCCGTTGAGGGGTCGAGGCAGCCTCGCCATAGAAGTAGATCGGGACGCCCAACTCCGAAGCGATGCGCTCCCCGAGCCCGCGGGCATACGTCACGGTTTCGTCCTTCGTGATGCCGGAAACCGGGACAAGCGGGCACACATCGAGCGCTCCGAACCGGGGATGCTCGCCCTGATGATGCCGCATGTCGATGAGTTCAAACGCTACCTTGGCGCTTTGAAAGGCAGCCTCGCACACCGGCTCGGGCTCGCCTGCGAAGGTAAAGACGGTACGATTCGTGCTTGCGCCGGGGTCGACATCCAGCAATTCGACGCCTTCGACCTTCCGGACCGCAGCCGCAATCGCATCGAGAACCGCCCGGTCCTTGCCTTCGCTGAAATTGGGCACACACTCGACGATCCGCGGGTTCATCGTCCCGTCAGTATACGGAAGGCCCGCGCGGGTCTGCCATGATGGGGCCATGCTCGGTCGGTTGGCGGTCGTGAACGCGGGTGAGTTGGTGACGCTGCGAGGGCCTCAAGTTCCCCGCACCCGTGAGGCGATGCGCGAGGTCGGAATCGTCGCATCAGGCGGATTCTTCGTCGAAGACGGCATATTCACCTTCGTCGCGACCTCCAACGAAGTCGAGGATCGGATCGAACCTGGCGATACGGTCGTGGACGCAGGGGGGCGAGTGGTGATGCCCGGATTCGTTGACGCTCACACGCACCTCGTGTTCGCTGGCGACAGGTTTCGAGACTTCGAGTGGAGGGCGTTGGGGAAGAGCTACGCCGAGATCGCCCAAGAAGGGGGCGGGATCCGCTCGACGATGCGGGCTACTCGCTTGACCGGCGAGAATGAACTGCTGGCGCTCGCCAGCAAGAGATCGCGATGGATGATGCGTTGCGGAACGACGACGGCGGAAGTCAAGTCGGGCTATGGGCTCACCAAGGTCGACGAACTGAAAATGTTGCGCGTCATTAGGTCCCTTAGCGAAGAGGCCGCGATCAACATGGTGCCTACGTTCCTCGGCCTGCACGCCCTACCCCCCGAGTTCGAAGGGGACAGGAGCGGATATGTCGAAATGATGTTGGACGAGGTGCTACCGCAGGTCGCCGCAGAGAATCTGGCCGACTGGGCCGATGTTTTCGTCGAGGAGGGCTACTTCTCTCCGGATGACGCCGAGCGACTTGCCGAGCGGGCGCAAAACCTCGGTTTGGGGCTGCGAATGCACGTCGACCAGATGCAGGATTCGGGCGGAGCGGCGCTGGCGGCTCGGTTGGGCGCGGCGACCGCAGATCACCTGGAGTTTGCGTCCGAGTCGGGCATCGCCGCGCTTGCCGAAGCGGGGGTCGTCCCGGTTCTCCTACCAGGTTCCGTCCTGGGGTTGGGAAAGACCCGCTACCCGAACGCGCGGGCGATGATCGAGGCGGGCTTGCCCGTCGTCGTAGCGACTGATTTCAACCCCGGCTCGTCGCCCTGCCCTTCGCTTCCGACGACTCTTTCGCTCGCCTGCACGATGATGGGAATGACCCCCGAGGAAGCTTTGATTTCGGCGACGGTCAATGCGGCGCATTCGTTGGGTCTGGGGCACGAAGTCGGGTCGATCGAAGAAGGGAAGCGGGCCGACTTTGTGATTCACGACGCCGAAGACTGGCGCGAAACGCTGGTCTACTCGGGTCGGGAGACCGCTTTCGAGGTCTATGTGGCTGGGAATAGGGCCCTTTAGCGATTCTGCTGGAGGGGACCAAGCACCCGACCTCTCAGGAGAATTGGCTTTCTGCCGCCGCTCGCCCGAGGATCTGACGCATTCGCAGCCCGGTCAGGCTCCGCCCTACGCGGCCAGCACGCGTCGCTTTTGCGCGAGCAGCCTTGGAGTCGGCTTCATCCCAGCGGCTTTGCGGGCGCGCTCGGCTGAACGCCACAGCAACGAAGCCCTCCGAAGGTCGCCGCTGCGCGAAAGGGCCTCGGCTGCTGCTTCTTGGGCGTACAGCGACCGAAGAGCGAACCCTTCGGACTTGGCGTTCTCAGCGACGATTTCCAGGGTTTCTGCCGCCTCGGCCGGCCTCCCCAGACCTATCAGCCGAATGCCCTCAGAGAGCCCCAAAACCAAGGCGGGCCACCGGTCGAACCCGACCTTGATTAGCGATTCGGCCCGTTCGGTAGCTTCTTGCGAGCCTTCGACATCGCCGGACTCTGCCGCGAGGGCCGCGCAATTGCAGAAGTATCGGAGGCGCTCGGCCCGATTCGAGCCCTCTACGAGCGGCCCCATGGCCCTCAGAGCCGAACGGGCCTCGATCAGGCGATCCGAGTTCCAGTGCTGTTCGACGATGGCCGCTTGCCGTAGAAGTCGATACGATCTGAATCGCCCGTCAGCGTTGACGAGATCGGCGAGGGCGGCCGAAGCCGCAGACATCTTCCCCGATTCAAGCATCGAGAACACGAGCATCGCCTCTGTGCGAACCGCAGCCTGGGCGTTCGACTTGCGAACCGCCAATCGGTGTGCGGACTGAAAGGTCGATATTGCGGCGTCCATCGCGATCCCCTGATAATACAGGCGTCCTTTCAACTCCAAATGCTCGATCGCGAACGAATCGTGCTGGTCGGCTGGCTCTGTCATTGCGAGCACGGCGAACGCGCGAGGCGGAGGTAGCGCGTCGAACATGGCGGAGCCACCTATGAGCAAGGCGCGCGCGGCTTCCGCGTCCAATCGGCTAGCTTCGATGACGGCAGTCTCGAACGCCGTAACCGCGGATGGGATCGTCTTGACCTTCGCATTCCCAAGTTGCGAGAGCGTAGGCTCTTCGGCCCGGCCACCTTCATCGAGCCAAGGGTGGCCGAAACCTGGCGCTATCAGGCTCGAAGGCCCTCCGGAATGCAAAGCGCAACTCGATTCGACCCGAAACGTCCCTTGCCGAAGCCGAAGCGCATCCGAGTCGCACTCCAAGGCGTCTTCGCCCAGCCATGCTCGCAAACGGAACACGACCTGCCGAAGGGCGTTTCGTGCTGACGGAATCTCCGCAGAAGGAAAAAGCCGCTCGCAGCACTCCGCCCTGCTGGTCCAACTTTCCCCTCGCAGCAAGAGCTTGAGGAACAAAACCCCAACGGACTTCGAAGGAGGCGGACCCAGCTTCAAGTTGCCGCTTTCGACCTCGAAGCGTCCTCCGAGCCTCACCTTCCAGGTGTCAGGCCCCCGGCTCATAGCCTATTGTATACCGACCTGGCGCTCTTGGGCGCCTCTTCGACCTTCCGACCGGCAAGTTTGCTAGTTGTTTGCTCGGTTTGCCGGATGCTGCAACCACGTAACGGCGCAGTAACGGGAACCTGGGATAGCTTAGAGTGAAGCGGACTTCCGTGCAAGGGCGCAAAGGCGACCCGTCTCCTTAGGCAGGAGGGCTCGCCCCACCCCCCACGGGGGATCGACCGTTAAGGAAACTCGCGCTTCGAAGGGGCTCGCGCCAAATGGCCTCCAGGTCCGGCCCGGTCCCCGGAGGAATCTGAAGATGAATCGACTTAGAAACTTCGCCTTTCGCGCCACAAGGTTGGCGCTGCCTTTCGTCGTTGGCTCTGTGACCTTGGCCCAAGCTGTCGTGGTCCCTAACTCTTTGGCGGCGGCCGAGGGAAACTCCTCCGAGACCTTGCCGTTCTACTCGTCTGGATTCATGCGTTTTCAGCAGGTCTACGATGCCAGCCAGTTCAGCGCAATGAGCGGAGGCGCGTTCATCTCGGCCATGCGCTTTCGGCCCGACAGCGTTCAAGGCGCAGCTTTTTCCCATAGCACGACGATCGACGTGTGGCTGTCCACCACGGCGTACGCTCCTGACAACCTGAGTTCGACCTTCGCCGACAACGTCGGCGCGGACGAAACACAGGTGTTTTCCGGCTCGGTCGCCCTTTCCAGCGCGAATACCGGAGGTGTCCCTCGGGACTTTGACGTTGTGCTGACGTTCTCGACTCCGTTCCTTTACAACCCTGCCAATGGGAACTTGCTGTGGGAAGTCAAGCGGTACTCGGCGACGACGACGTTTCACTACCTCGACGCTGAAGACACATTCGGCGACAGCATCTCCATGCTATGGAACGAGCCGAACGCTCAAGCACCGACCGGAGTGGCCCGAACGTCGGGACTCGTGACGAAATTCGACTTCGTTCCTGTGCCCGAACCCACCACTGCGGTCGTGCTTGCCCTTGGAGCGCTCGCTCTGGCACGGAGGCGAACCCGAACTTGAGGGGATCTGAATATCGATTCAAGCGCCGCTGTTCGACTCGATGAAACGTCCGATATCGCCCTTCAACTGCTCCAAGCAAGGAGAGTGAATGTACATCATGTGGCCGGCCTCGTACTCTCCGGTAAAGATATTGGTGCGGAGGCTCGGGTCGAGGCCCATGTGTGCCAGCGTGTACTCCGTCGCAAAATAGGGCGTAGCCAAGTCGTAGTACCCAGAAGCCACGTAGACCTTCATGTAGGGGTTCTTCGACATAGCGCTTCGAAGTGACTCACTAGTGTCGGGGAATCCCTCACCGGCCGAGCCCCAATTCCAAGGCTTCTCGATTCCCTTAAATACATGATAGACCAAGTCACTTTCATATTTGAGGTCGCGGCGCATGTACTGGTTAGCCGTGGACGTAAACGGAGGCATGATGGCGCTCATCGAAGGGTCATGTTCGGGCTTCTCTCGTGCCGCCAGTTCGTCGATGCCAATGAACCTGCTGTCGAGCCGCCCCACTGTTCTCTTCCGATCTCGTAGAAGCTCTTTGCAAAAGGAGTGAATCTCGATTCTCAGCTCGCGGTTCTCGACGAACTCCCGTTTCAGGCCCGTAAACTGGCACAGCTTGGCTCGAACTCGGCTCCGTTCCCGGTCGGTGAGCCGGTCGCCTTTGGCAAGGGCTTCGGAGTACTCGCCCATCGCGAACGCTTCGACGGCCTTGAGCGTCGATTTCAGGTCCTGTGAGAGCCGCTTGTCCAGCTTGCCATGATAGAACGCAGTTGCGGTATAGGTCGGCAGAAAGAGGACGTAAGGAAGGTCGTTACCCTTGAAGAACCGAGCCGTCTGAAAGTTGAGAATTGAAGAGACCAGAACGATGCCGTTCATGGCAATCCCACGTTCGACTAAGTAACTGGAGAGGCCCGCCGCCCGGGTCGTGCCATAACTCTCCCCCACAATAAAGAGGGGCGAGGTCCATCTCATGTTTCTTGCAAGATACATGCGAATGAACTCCGCGACTGATTCGATGTCACCCTGGACCCCCCACATCCGCTCGGAAACCTCAGGCGTACGAGCTCGACTATAGCCGGTACCTACGGGGTCGATGAATACCAAGTCGGTGTGTTCGAGCCAAGTGTGGGGGTTGTCCACCAGCCGATAGGGTGGCGCAGGCATCTGCCCATCTTCGAGCAAGTGAACCTTTTTCGGGCCCAGCGCCCCAAAGTGCAGCCACAAGGAGGGCGATCCGGGGCCGCCGTTGAAGGAGAACATGAGCGGCCGTTGCGCAGGGTCGCCGTCCACTGACTTGGTGTAGGCCATGTAGAACATCTGCGCCTCGATCTCGCCTTTGGCATCGCGCAACGGCATCCGGCCCGCGGTAACGGTATATTCGAGCTTGCGACCCGCAATCTGCATCGAGTGGTCGGTGACGACTGGGGACTCTTCAGTGAGTGGGGCGGCGTCCGTGGGGGACTCTTGTTTTTCGTTGGGTTCCGACATGGATGGTTTTCGCCTTCGGGAAGTGAGCCTCGTTTTACCTAAGGCGCGGGCCGAGAAGCTGAGTTAGGAAGGCGAACGCAAGAAACTTGCGCCTGGCTGCGCGGGGATTGCGCAAACTCAGGAGAATGTCCCGCAGCGAATGGCCGCTCTTGGCCGCCGTGTTCCTGGAAATGACCGGCTTCGGAATGGCGTTTCCGGACATCCAACTGCGGGCAGAGGTGTTTGGCGCGCCGGGACAGATCATCGGCGCGGTGTTGGCTTCGTACTTCGTGGTTCAGCTTCTCGTTTCTCCCGCCTGGGGGCGATTGAGCGATCGGGTCGGCAGAAAGCCGGTCTTGCTCGTGTGTACGGCGCTTTCCGCAGGTTCGATGGTGATCTATGCGCTCGCCCATACCGTCGAGACGATTCTTCTGAGCCGAGTCGTCGCGGGCCTGGCGGCGGCGAACGTCGTAGCCGCGCAAGCCTACATCGCGGATGTCAATCGAGGAGTCCAAATCGAACGTTCGATGGGCCGAATGAGCGCAGCGATGCTCGCCGGGCTGGTAGCCGGCCCCGCGATCGGGGGCTTTTTGGCGACGGTCGGCGGGAATCAACTCATGGGGTTTGCGGCAGCGGGATGCTCCCTGGCATCGTTGATTTGGATCCTCTTCGGAGTCCGGAGCGTGCCGGTCGTAGCGAGCGCGACGAGCGAGGCTCCCCGGTTGCGCCGCCGGAGTTGGGCGCTCTTGCAGGACACCCCTGGGCTCATGCGGTTCGTCGCCATTGCCGTCGCGGGCTGGTTCGTGTTGGCGTGCCTCGAAGGAACATACGGCCGCCTCATCAAGCACAACCTAGGGATGGGCCAGTTCGAATTTGGGCTCATCTTCAGCTATGAGTCACTGCTGGGCGCTGCGGTCGGGTGGACCCTCGGATGGCTTGCCACAAGGCTGGGCTCAAGCTGGATGCTGAAGGGGGGCTACCTCCTACAAGCGATCGGTTTGCTCGCGATGCCGTTCGCACCGGGTTTCGGGGTGCTGCTCTTGGCCTCGACCTTCTATGCGTTTGGGATTGGAGTCACGAACCCGACGATCAACTCCGTTTGCAGCAAGATGACGTCGAACGAGCGGCAAGGCGAGTTGTTCGGAGTTTTGCAAGCGGCGAGGTCGGTCGGCTTCGTGGCAGGCCCGATCTTGGGTGGCGCGCTTTTCGACGTACTTCCCGGATTGCCCTACTACGTTGCCGCGGGAGTGGCGGCGATCGCGGCGCTCATGGTCGTCGCGCCGCAAGAGGAAACGGCCCCCGAAAGCGCCCCAGGTTGATGCCGTCTAGGGCGATCCAGTGAGCCTTGAGTCGCTGCGAACGGTCCACAGCTCACCTGTAGCGCCCCGGGCCCGCGCCACGAACCCGTCGAGCGTCCGCTGATGCTCGGCGTCCCGAAAACGGAAGAGGTGGTTCCCGGCCTCTCCCAGATCCTCCAGCTTGAGCGCATACGTTCCGGACTCGCTGAATCGCGCTTTCTGAGCGTGGTACACGCCCATCAGCGCCTTGCGGACCTCCTCATCCGGGTCGCGGCGAAACACATCGGCGCCAGGACCGTGAGTCGAAAACTGAACGTAGCCCCACATTTCAGGCCGGTGCATGTCGATCGCCCCTTGCGGTGACCAGACCCAGTTGTCCTCTTTCGATCCTTCTACCTTGTGGTACTTGCCTTCCGAAACCTCCAATCGCCACTGAACCCTCGAGAAGTTCACTCGCCACTGGTCGCCGTTGCTTGGGGGGCAGGTCCGACCGGCGCATTCGGCCAATGCCTTCCAGGGGATCGCCATTTCGAGCGTCCAGCGACGGTCCCTATCGGACGGGTCGTTGAGCGTGCCGTCGAGCCAAACAGCGGATTCCAGCCCGGCGATGTCCCAGCCGTTGACAGCAGGCCCCCCGTCACGGTACGGCTTGACGAGCAGGAGGTCCCAAACGGTGTTCAGCGCGTTGATCTCGATCTCGTAGTACTGGTGATTGTCGCCGTCGGGGTCGATAAACACCTCGAAGTCGTTGTCGTGGAAGATCACGCTGTCGCGCTTGGTGAGCGTGCCCCAAAGATGCGGCTCTTCGAGTTCTGCGGCTATATAGAAGTGCTCGTCGTCCCAGAGCATCTTGGCTCGAGTTCGGAACCTGGACTTGGGCTGGGAGTCCCCCACGATATCGACGAAATCGGTAGTCCATTCGGCTGCCCCCCATTCGGTGTCGTCGAGCCTGCCATCGATCGTAAGGGGCGAAGAAGTCCGGTAGCAAACGTAGCCCAAGGGGTATTGCACGATCGCAAAGTTACCCTCGGAAAGTCGTTCGAGTAAGGGGTCGGGTGCGAAGGCCACCGAAACGAGGGCGACGAGCCCTAACGCGAGCGCGGGCTTGAACCCAAGGGCCGCCCGACGGGTCGTCGACCGCTCACGCAAGGAGCCGGACCTCACCCGAGGCCATATCATAGAGCATCGTAATCACGCGTGTCTTGCCCTCAGACTCCGCTTGGCGAAGGATGGGCGTGTTGTCGCTGATCTTCTGCGCGGCGTAGGTAGCGTTGAGACAGATCGCCCGTTCGAGTTCGGACTGCCCGGTTTCGTCCTGGACGCTGGTGACCGCTCGCTGGATCTCCGACCGCAGAGCGGGCCCCATCTGCGACGCGGATCCCTCGATCACCCTCGTCACCGCTAGACACCCGGTATGGGCCATTACGACGACCAAGGGCACTTGAAACTCGCGCACGGCCATATCGGCGACCCACAGGGAGCTTTCCGCAGCGACGTTGCCCGGCACACGGCAAGCAAAGATCGATCCCAGTCCCAAGTCGAAAACTACGTTCGGCGACACGCGGCTATCGCTGCAAGCGACCACCGCTGCGATCGGAGTTTGTCCTTCGGCGAGTCGTTGCAGGTCAGAGGGGCCGTAGGTTCGCCGCTGACTGTCGCCTGAGCGAAATCGCTTGTTCCCTTCGAGCAGAATCGCCAGAGCTTCATCGGGTGTCATCGCTGCCAGGATTATGGCAACGATGGGCGCGCCGGGGCTTGACGGACGGGGTCAGGCTGCGTAAATGGCCGCTCCCTTCTTGGGAGACGAAACGGCCTCGCGGCCTCGCGACCGGCACATTCTTTCGATCTCGCGGTCGTCCGTAGTCGAGAGCGCCGAGTGAGCGATCACGGAGTACAGCGCCATCGTGGCGCGTCTTTCAGCGGGAAGATTTCGCCAGCCCCGAACCCGCTTGCTGGCCCACTGGTCGACTTGCGCGGCCAGCGCCCAAACGAGAGCGTCCTTCCGCCGACCTTTCGGCATCGCCGCCAGCCTTGCCAGCGAGTCTCGAAGCCGTTCTGCGTTGGCGTCGAACACCGGCTCAAGGGCAAGAAACGTAATACCGATCGATCCGTCAAGTTTCATGGTCTCAGGTTACACTTCAATTGACGAAACCGCCGTAACTATTGATGCGCTTGTTTGTGCAGTTTTTCCCCTGAGGAAATGCCACAGAGAAACCGATAGCGGCTGAAACGCATTGCGGGGAGTGGCCCTTTCTGGGCGTAGAATGAAGAGAGAAGGCGCGTTCGGAACATGGAACTCGACTCTGGCATCGTTTTCGTTTTGGCGCTTTTGGTCCTGACCTTCGGGTCGGTCCTGCTTGCCGGCTACGCGTACTTTCTGTATCTTGCCGGCGTGAGGCTCAGCCATACCCGGTTGCGAAGGCTGAACCGTTTCGTCGCCATGACCCTGATCGGGGGCGCATGCGTCCTGGTCGTGACTCTCGGCGTCTTGGCGCTGCCGGTCGAGAACTTCTTCCGAATCGTTCTTGCCATTTGCCTGGTGTTCATTCACACCCAACCCACTTGCGTCGGCTACTACGCCGGTGTCGAGATGAAGAGGATCGAGGACTCGAAGCGGTTCGCCAAGAACGTGGACGATTGGCTCGCGGATTGGGAATGCGGCTCGATCGGCGCCTCCCCCGACGATTCGAGCCAATGAGGGCGAGGCGCGCGGCCTCAATTGTGGAATAGACCCCTTTGTGGGTTCGTGCGCGAGTTGTTCGCTGATTTCGAGCGCGTCGGCGCTGATGCAGTCCGCTTCGGAGCGGCTGGTGCGCCAGTCCGATCAACTCGTGAACGGCGATGGGGACTTGGTGGAACTCGCGGTCGAGATATCGAAGGCCAAACTGGAATCGCAGCTCGGAGTCGAACTCGCTCGCACCGCCAACGATCATCTAGGCGCCCTCATCGATATCCTTGCGTGAGCGCGGGGTACGATGAGGGGCAACATGCCTTCGGATTCCACGCCCCTAGTGGGAAACTCGCTAGTCACCCAAACGACTGTCGTCTCCGATCTCATCGCGAGTTTTCTCGGCCAGCGGCTCGGCAAGCACTCGCTTTCGCCCGCGCTCTTCGACCTTCTCAGCACGGTCTACACCCTGAAAGACCGTGGCTCCCAGGTCGAGGTCGCGGAACGGCTCGGCATTAGTGCCGCTTCCACCTCGGAAGCCGTCCGCTTGGCCTCCAACAAGGGACTTCTGGAGCAGGTAGCTGACGGAACGGACAAGCGCAGAAAGCGGCTCTTGCTGACCCCAAAGGGCAAGCAGAAGCTTCAATCGGCCCTCGAGGAGCTCCAAGCCGCCGATCAGGCGCTCCTCGAAGGGCTAAGGGCCGAGGAGGTCCAAGCCGCGATCTCCGTCCTTCGAAAGGCCGAGCAGAACCTCGTGCGAGCGGTTCGATCCGCGCCTTCCGAGTGAGCGCGAGACTTTCCTGCGAATTCACACGAACCTTCGACTCCAAAAGGGCCGCTTGATCCGTCCCAAAGAGTACAAAGCAGGGAGTCGAGCCGTGTTACGAATTGTCGGAGTCAATCGTCACGAAGATCCAAGGCAGGAGTTTGTGTTGCTCCAGAACCAGGGCACGCTACGCGCACGACTCCGAGGGCATATTCTCCTCAGCGAAACCGCCATCGAATCGGGCGACCTCGAACGCTGGGCGTATGTAATCCCCGACGACGAGATGATCCCGGCGGGGCTTTATGTGCTCGTGTCCACAGGAGCTGGGGTTTCGCATTGGGCGCGGACGAAGGACGGCGCGCACGTATACCACGCTTATATGGATCGTTCGGCGTCGGTTTGGTCGCGCAGCGAGGGGCCAGTGCATCTGTCCAGCCTGCAGCAGTCGTTTTGTGGCCGACGTGAGGCGCTGCTGTTACGGTAGCCTCCCGACCTCCTCAAACATTGCGCGAGCGTCAACAATCTGCTTGCCCGCTACGTAGAACTCATGGGTCCTCCTCGGCCAAGAACGCCCCGTTCGGGCCACAATAGGAGGACAACTCGAGCCATGAGCACCACTGAACCCGTTCCCGCCCCGACCGAAACCGACGACGCGATTCTTGAAAAATTCGCCAACCGCGAATACAAATGGGGCTTCGTCTCCGACGTGGAGAGCGAGACCTTCGCGCCCGGACTCAACGAGGACGTCATTCGAGCGCTCAGCGCCAAGAAGGAGGAGCCGGAGTGGATGACCGAGTGGCGACTCAAGGCCTATCGACACTTTCTCACGATGACGGAACCCACATGGCCGAACGTGAAGTACGAACCCGTCGACCTTCAATCGGTCAGCTACTATTCCGCTCCCAAGAAGAAACCGGTTCTCGAATCCCTCGAAGACGCCGACCCCGAACTGTTACGAACGTTCGAAAAGCTGGGGATCCCGCTCAAAGAGCAAGAGGTTCTGCTCAACGTTCGGGGCGCGGGCGAGAATCTATCGCCTGCCGACGGCGTGGCGAACGTGGCGATCGACGCCGTTTTCGACTCAGTATCGGTCGCCACGACCTACAAAGCTAAGCTAGCCGAACTAGGCATTATCTTCTGCTCGATGTCCGAGGCGATTCGGGAGCACCCCGATTTGGTGCGGCAGTACCTAGGCTCGGTCGTGCCCTACAGCGACAACTACTTCGCTACGCTCAACTCGGCAGTATTCAGCGATGGCTCGTTCGTGTATGTGCCGAAGGGCGTTCGCTGCCCGATGGAGCTTTCGACGTACTTCCGAATCAACGCGATGCAGACCGGGCAGTTCGAGCGAACCTTGATCGTCGCGGACGAGGGAGCGTTCGTGTCGTATTTGGAGGGGTGTACCGCGCCGATGCGCGACGAGAACCAGCTTCATGCGGCCGTGGTCGAACTCGTCGCCCTGAAAGACGCCACCGTCAAGTATTCCACGGTGCAGAACTGGTATCCGGGCGATCCCCAGACCGGTAAGGGCGGGATCTTCAACTTCGTTACCAAGCGCGGAAAATGCGACGGCGCTAACTCGAAAATCACCTGGACGCAGGTCGAAACCGGTTCGGCGATCACTTGGAAATACCCGAGCGTGATCCTGAAGGGCGACAACTCGGTGGGCGAGTTCTACAGCGTGGCGCTGACGGCCAACAAGCAACAGGCCGATACCGGCACGAAGATGATCCATATCGGCAAGAACACCAAGTCCACGATCGTGAGCAAGGGCATCTCGGCCGGTCATGGGCAAAACACCTACCGCGGACTCGTTCGCGTCAACCCCGGCGCTGAGGGCGCGCGAAACTACAGCCAGTGCGACTCGATGCTCATGGGCGACCGGTGCGGCGCGCATACGTTTCCCTACATCGAGGTGAAGAACCCCACCGCGACCGTCGAGCACGAGGCCAGCACCACTAAGATCGGCGAGGATCAGATCTTCTACTGCAACCAACGCGGCATCCCCACCGAGGACGCGGTCAACATGATCGTATCGGGGTTCTGCAAAGAGGTCTTCCGCGAGCTACCCATGGAATTCGCCGTCGAAGCGCAGAAGTTGCTGGGTGTATCCTTGGAAGGGAGCGTTGGGTAGGCGATGGACAAAGAAGGTAGATTCATTGAGATTCGGCCCATTACCCAGGGCACGACCGATTTGGACATTGCCTTCTGGCAGGCGCAGGGCCCCGAGGCCATCTTTAGGGCGGCTTGGGAGCTGGTGGTCACGGCGCACGAATTGAAGGGGGGCACGGCGGATGAACTCCGACTTCAAAGAACTGCTTTCTCTATTGGAGAAGCACCGCGTTAGGTACCTCGTTGTGGGTGGCTATGCGGTTATGTACTACACGGAACCCCGATACACGAAGGACCTATATATCGTTGTCGGAGTCTCAGAACTCGACATCGAGGGACTCTCAAGTGCTCTGGCGGAGTTCGGATACCCCTTGACCGAGTCACAGGTCGAACAGTGGAGGGAGCCTGACAGGATGATCACCTTGGGCGTGCCACCTTCCCGCATCGTCCTTTTGAACCAGTTAGCTGGAGTCGATTTTGAGGCCGCCTGGGAAAGGAGGCAGACCGTAAATGTCGGCGGCCAAAGCGTATCGTTCGTATCCTCGGACGACCTTATTCTGGCCAAACGGGCCGCGGGTCGTCCCCAAGACCATCTGGACTTGCCGAAGCTGGAGCAAGCGGCAAAGCGGCAGAGATGAACTGCGCGATCCGCAATTCGTAAAGGCTCCACCCCTTAGGCGGAGTCAACAACGTCGCCCCATGGCTCGCGCGAGAGACTTCTGCGAGGTTCCAAAGTAGCTCGCCGTCGAGAGGCTGAGGTGGTGGAGATTACGGGATTCGAACCCGTGACCTCTTCCATGCCATGGAAGCGCTCTCCCAACTGAGCTAAATCCCCACGCCGAAAGGATTGTCGGCCTGCCGTAGCGACTTCGAGAGTCGGGCCAACGGGCCGAGACTGCATTGTACCGCACGCCGCCCCTGGCCCAAGTCGGGGGTCCCTATACCCCGAGAGAATCTGCTACCTTTGCAAGCGGCGATGAAGCGCGGTCCCGAACCCAACCCTCTTGAAGCGATCCGGTCGCGGCTAGCGGCGTGCTTCGCGGGTTCCAACTTCGAGGGCGCTTTGTGGCTGGTCGGGGGGTGCGTTCGCGATCCGCTCCTCGGAAGACCCGAGCCGCTAGATGTGGATGTGGCGGTCTTGGGTTCAGCACTCGAAGCGGCGCAGGCCATGTGGGAGAAGGGCCATGCCAGGTACCCCCCCGTTCAATACCCGAGGTTTGGAACGGCCCGAATCGAGGTCCAAGGGGTCACGATCGAGTTCGCATCGACGCGAGCGGAGAGCTACAGCGAGGACTCTCGCAAGCCTGAAGTGCGCCCGGCCACCCTCGAAGAAGACGCCCAGCGAAGGGACTTCACCGTCAACGCCCTGTACCAGGACGTGTTTTCCGGCGAGCTCGTGGACCCCACAGGAGCTGGTCTTGCGGACCTGAAGGCGAGGGTCCTTCGGACGCCCACAGACCCGGAGCTAACGTTCTCGGACGACCCGCTGAGAATGCTGCGCGCGATCCGTTTTCGGTGGTCGCTCGTGTTCGAGCCTGCGTCCGGTCTTTATGAGGCGATCGTCGCGAGCGCCCCGCGCCTCCAGATCATCAGCGGCGAGCGTATTCAAGAGGAACTGCTCAAGATGCTGGCGATTCCGGCGGCGTCCCTATGCCTCGAAGATTTGCGGCAGACAGGGTTGCTGGGGCAGTTTTGGAGCGAATTCTGCGCGCTCTCGGGCGTGGAGCAGGGCGACTATCACCATCTCGACGCATGGGAGCACACCTTGGCCGTCCTCGATGCGGCCGATCCGGGCGATCCGATCCTGCGGCTGGCGGCGCTCTTCCACGACATCGCCAAGCCCCAGACTCGGACCGTTGAACCGGACGGCAGGGTGAGGTTTCTCGGACACGAGACCGTGGGCGCGGAAATGGCGCGCGCGATGCTGAGGCGGCTGAAGTTTTCCAACGAAGCAGTCGATGCCGTCTCGCTTCTGGTTCGCCACCACATGCGCCTTGCGCCGGGGCGAACTGTCTCTCAACCTGCGGCAAGGCGGCTCATCCGCGACATCGGCGACGAATTGGAGCGGCTTCTCGACCTGATTGAGGCCGACCGCAAGGGACATAAGCCTGGGGTAGCGGGGGTCGATGTCGAGGAGGTTCGCGCATCGGTCGAGAGGGTCGCCCGCGAAACGCCCCGCGAGAAAATCGTGAGCCCGCTCGATGGCGAGAAGATCATGCAACTCACCGGGCTGACCGAGGGTCCCTCGGTCGGGAGGATCAAGCTCTACTTGGAAGAGGCGGTCATCGAAGGTCGGCTGGCGCCCGGGGACGAATCCGCCGCGGAGCAGATGATCCCTGACGCCTTGAAATGGGCCCAGAAAGAACCGTAGCGATCTCAATCGGGGGAGCCAAGCGCGTACTCGATCATGCGCCTCAAGAGGGCAGCCCCCGCAGGGTTTCTTCCGACTCCGATCGGCTGAGTTCCCAGGCCACCGAAGGGGCGGAGCGTGGTGAAGATCGAACGATGTGACTCGCCGCGAACTTCCACCATGACCGCCTCCTCCTTGTAGCTTCGTAAGTCGATCCTTCTCAGCAAGACCTCAACGGTTCCCCATCGACGCAAGCTCTCGACGAACTCGTCCTTGAGTACGCTGTCGGCGGAAACAGGCAGAAGCCGCTCCCAAGGGTAGTCGTAGCGGCCCCGCGCGCCCAGAGGCCCCCAAAACCCCGAATCGAACTCGTGGGCGCACTCTCTCCAAAACGGCGCACCTTTCGTTTCGGGGCCCGTGAAAAAGGCGATTAGGGCGCCCGATGCTTCCAGACTCCGGACCGTATCCTGAGTGAATCGATAGTGAATCTCGACGTTGCGCTCGCCTGAGC
Source organism: Candidatus Nitrosymbiomonas proteolyticus (assembly GCA_017347465.1). GTDB lineage: Bacteria > Armatimonadota > Fimbriimonadia > Fimbriimonadales > Fimbriimonadaceae > Nitrosymbiomonas > Nitrosymbiomonas proteolyticus. The sequence continues at coordinate 1,713,385 of AP021858.1, forward strand.
CGATGCTCTGGGGACCTTCACAAGGGTCCAGACTCAGAAAGCCCGTTCTCTCTTCATCAGTGAGCGCGGGGTGGACCCAAAAGGGGACCTCGAGCCGAGTTTCGGCGAAGTCGAAGATCGCCAGATATCGACCTGGAAGCTCTATCCAACACGCGATTGCGCCGACCTCGGTGGCGCGATGGGGATCGGTGGCGACAGGCGGACGGATGGCTTGGTGCAACGTTTCGCCCTGAGGACCCATGATGCGGCAAGCGAGCGAGGCCTCTGTTCTACTTCCGTGGAACCCGACTCGAAAATGCATGGTTGCAGCGTAATGATTGTACGGATCGATCCAACCGGGGCGGTTGCCTCCATGAATCCAAGGCGGCCGGCGAGAGGGCAAGAGCAAGAGGCGGTTCTCCCGATTCCAGTCCAAGTCCGAAGGCGAGAATTTGTCCTGATCGAAGTCGTCGAACATTCCCGCTGTCGAAATCGGCGTGTCGCGAAGTCCGGTGACCACGTAGCCCGCGACATCGGGGCATCGGCGCATCGCATCGGCCGCTTCGCGGCGGAGGAAACGAGCCCTGTCGTAGGAGGCCAGGAGAAGCTCGGCCGAATCGCTACCCTTCGGATCTACCGCGAACCTCGAAGTCTGCAAGTACGCGGGCAGATCATGAACCCAGCGAACCCCTGGATCGTTGAGCCTGGGGTCCGGGCTGGCCCAATACGGGGCGGCATCGCGGAGCTTGGCAAGGTCGCGGTGCGTGTCGGCGTCGTTGGTCTCTCCGAGAAGGATCGGCTTCGGGAGGCGTCCCCAGTTCGAGAGAGACTGGAGGACGGGTTCGAAAAAGGGGAGGTCGCAGTACGGGTGGAAGTCGGCGAAATCGCCAAACTCCACGAGTTCGCCTCCGTACATTTCCGACCCTCCGGAGTTGTCCTTGACGAGCGGACATCCGGTGAGTTGCTTCACCCTCTCGTACAACCTCCTGCGGAACTCCGCCGAGGTCGAAGAACTCAGCTCGCAGCCACAGGTCCAAGCGATTACGTTGGAGAAATGCCGGTATTGCCGCACGATGGCTTCGAGTTCGCGAAGAATCTGCTCCTGGTCCGAAGGGGTCGGCGACGGGTCCCATAAAGGCAACTCGATCCACGCGAACATACCTTCTTCTTCGAGGATTTCGAGCATTCGCCGTCGGGGAACCCACAAGCAGAATTTGTACAAGTTGAACCCGAGTTCCTTGAGGCGGCGGACCTCAGTGCGGAAGAGATCATCGGGTGGGTTGGGATGGCCGATCGAAGAATACCAACCCCACGACAGGGCTCCCCGAACGTAAAACGGCTCTCCATCGACGAAGAGCCTGTTGCCTTCGACGGCCACACGGGGCTCAGGAGGGGGGCCGACAGAAAGGAGATTGGGGTTGGCGTCAGAAAGAAAGGCCCCTCCATATAGCCCCCCAAAGGTGTGGAACACGAACGGGAGAAAACCGCTGGCGACGGACCGAACCGGATAGGTTGGCCCCCCGTTCTTGACGACTTCGACCTCGACCGCGACGCTCGTTCCGATCCATGGAGTGAGGTCGATCGAAAACGAATCCCAGATGCCTTTATGGTGGCAAGCTACGCTCCCCTCGATTCGGACTTCGGCCGCGTAGCTAACCCCATCGAGCACCAACCAGCACGGGCGATCGGGGACCTTCAGAGCGGTTCGGTAGGTTGCCGGTCCTTCCCACCGAACGTCGGCTTCTTGCCCCCAGGCGTGGGGGAGGGTCACAGGAGTCGGCCCGCTGCCGTAATCGACCGTCCAGCCATCCGCGATCCAAGTCCGATCCATGTCGTTGCGATTCTCGCACAAAGCGGCTGATGCGCGGAGGTTGCGAACTTCAGGGGCCCTATTGAACGTATCTATGGGCGTGCCCGACGGTCTAATGGGTACTCCAGGAGGAAAGACAGTAAATGGAATTGGCATTCGTAGCCTCGCTTATCGCCTCGACCCTTATTCAAGCGCCGAGCGTGCAGGTCCAGGCAGTGAAGACCGTTCAGGGAGTAAGGCCCGTCGCAGTCTGCGCGGCGCCTAAGGGCTCTCTCTTCGCCGCCTCGCTCGAGGACCGCACCGTGTGCATCTTCGACGCCTCCAACCGCAATCTCATCCGCAAGTTTGAAGGCCACCCGCAGCCCGCTTATGCGGTCGCGTATTCGCCGAATGGCAAGCTGCTCGCCTCTGGCGACGAATCGGGCAGGATCATGATTTGGGATGTTTCCGCCAACAAGAAACTCGCGGAAATCCGGCCCCACACTCGCGGGGTGCAAGAGGTGAGCTTCAGCCGGGACAGCAAGAGGATCATGAGCACCGGCAAGGACGACTTCATTTACGTTCATGAGGTCAGTACGAAGAAGAAGCTCAAGGCTCTGCCGGGCAACGGCGCGAACTGGTTCAGCGCCCGGTTCTTGCCTCACGTCGAAGGCTACAGCGTGGGAACTCTCGGCAGCGGAGCGACGATTTACGCGGGCGCGAACGCTATCAAACTCTCCGGCGTTCACGAAGGGAACTCGGTGTTCGATGTCGATGTTTCGGGCGTATCGTCGAGGGCCGTGACCGCGGGTCGAGACGGCAACGCGGCGATCTGGGACGCCAAGTCGGGCAAGAAGATTCAGCTACTCCGAGGGCACTCCGACTGGGTCGTGCGGTCTCGATTCTCGCCGAGCGGCAAACTCGTAGCGACGAGTTCTTCGGATCGAACGGTCCGAGTGTGGGACCTCAAGAGCTTCACGGCGGTAAAGACGATCTCGGACCAGTCCGCCGTGGGCGCGCCGATCTGCTTTACGGCGGACGGGAAGTTCCTGATCACGGCGACCCTCGATGACTTCCTTCAAATCCACTCGGTGACCCCGCCCGCGATCAAGTGAAGGGTTTAGGGCCGCTTCCTGAGTGGCGGCCCTGAATCAGCCTTGGGGAAGTCGCCGTTAGAAGGAGGACTTCAGCAGGTCGAGCCAATCCTTCCAGCAAGCGTCGTGCGCGGCTTTGTTGGCTGGGTTTGAATTCGGGTCCGCGCCGGCTCTCAAGAACCCGTGTCCCGCGCCGTCGTAGATCTTCGCCACGAACTTCTTGCTCGCCGACTTCATCAGTGACTCGGTTTCCGGGATCGTGGCGTTCACTCTCGCGTCATTTTCGCCATAGAAGCCGTAAACGGGGCAAGCGATCCTTTCCACAGCCTTAGCGTCGGTCGGCCCTGTCCCGTAGAACACGAAAGCTACCGAAAGGTCGGAGCGGCTCGAGGCAAAGCGGAAACTCTGAGTGCCGCCCCAACAGAAACCGGCGACGGCGATCTTGCCGTTCGCCGCGGGAAGAGCCTTCACGTAGTTCGCCGTTGCATCGAGGTCCGCAGTGACTTGGTCGGCGGGCAGGCTGGTCACGGCCTCGCGGATTGCGGATGAATCGGCGAAGTCCTTGGTGCGACCTCCTCCAGGCGCCAACCCGGTGAGCATGTCGGGAGCAATCGCGATGTACCCTTCCGCGGCCAGACGGTCCGCCACGCTCATGATCCAGTCAGATAGCCCATAGATCTCGTGAATGACGATCACCGCGGGGGCCTTGTCGCTGACCTCAGGGTAGACCACAAACGACTTCACTTCGCGGTCCCCGTGCTTGATCGAAACCCATTCCTGGTGGCGCGGCGAGGATTCGACCTGCCGCTTGGCCCAGTCCTGGTTTTCGTCGTTGCCGTGGCTCGCGTGAGCGTCGGCAAGGTGGCCGATCTTCCCGCATCCTCCGGCGATCAAGGCGGCGCATAGAATCAAAAAGGCGATCTTCATGTTCCTTCTCCCTCCAATGTCGTTCAAGTCTGCATACGATGCGGGGAGTTCGGAGATCGTCATTCTGACCTTTACCCTTGACACCGCCAACCCGAACGGGCCAACAATCTGCAATGCGACTACCGAGCGGAAAACTCTTCCTGATCGCCCTCTGCGCCCTCACGAGCGTCCTTGCCATCGGACAGGCGCCTCAAAACGTGGTCGATGCGCTCAAGGCGGCCGACAAGTCGATCGACGAAATCGCAGCTATTCCGGCCGACCAGCGAACGTTCGACAACACTCTGGGCGCGTTCGACTGGGTTCTCGCCAAGGTCGATATCGACACTTCGCTGACGGTATTCATGCAGTTTGTCTCGCCGAACGCCGAGCAACGAGCCTCCGCGCGGGCGGCCGACGAACTTGTAAGCGAGTGGTTCATTGGGGTGACGAAGCGCGAAGACCTCTACCGCGCGATCAAGGAGTTCGCAGACAAAAAGCCGAGCCTGGAACCGGACCAACAGCGGCTGCTCGACCACACCCTCCGGGACTACAAGCGTGCCGGAATGATGTTGACGCCCGAAAACCGAGCGCGGCTCCAAGAGATCGAGGTCGAACTCAGCAAACTCAGCATCGAATTCGATACCAATATCGCCGAAGACCCGACCAAGCTCTTCTTCACCAAGGACGAACTGAAGGGCGTGCCCGAATCCGTCCTGGGACGGCTCTCTCAATCGCGCGGCCTCTACATGATCGGGATGGACGGGCCGACCTATGGCGCCCTTCAGGAGCACTGCGAAGTTGCGCTCACCCGGCAGAAGGCGTGGATGGCCCACAAGCGCAGGGCAGCCAAAAACGTGGCGCTCATCGAGAAGATCATCAAGCTGCGGGACGAAGCGTCCGACCTGCTCGGATACGCCAATCGTGTGGACTATGAGATCGAAACCCGCATGGCAGAGAACTCGAAGGCGGTCGCGGAGTTCTATGCCGGCCTGCGCCCACTCGTTCGCAAGAAGGCGATTCAGGACATGGCAGAGTTCACCGCCGCCAAGCGGAGCCATCTGGGCGACTACGCCGCGCGACTCAACATTTGGGATTATTCGTTTTACAAGAACAAGCTCCTGAAGGAGAGGTATGCGGTGGATTCCGAAAAGGTCGCCGAGTTCTTCCCGATGGAAGCCGTCGTGAAGGGGCTTTTCGACATCACCTCCCAACTCTATGGCATCGAATATCGCGACGTCACGGCAAGCGCCAAGGACCTCGGGTTGCCGCTTTGGCACGAGGATGTGCGGCTCTACGAGATCTACGACACCGCAACGAAAGAGCTTCTTGGCAGGATGTACACCGACCTGTATCCTAGGGACAACAAGTACAACCATGCGGCGTGTTGGGGGCTCCAGCCCAGACGGGTTCTGCCGAACGGAACCGTCCAGAAACCGCTAACCGCGCTTGTCTGCAACTTCACCAAACCCACCGCCGACAGGCCCTCCCTGTTGCCTCACGACGAGGTCGAGACGTTCTTTCACGAGTTTGGACACGGGCTTCACAACGTCCTCACCCAAGTCCGCTACGCGTCGTTCTCGGGAGCCTCGGTCGAGCGCGACTTCGTCGAAGCGCCCTCGCAGATGATGGAGAACTGGGTTTGGAACAAAGAGGTCCTCGCCAAGTTCTCGCGCCATTACCAGACCGGCGCGCCGTTGCCCGATGCGCTACTCGACGGGATGCTGAAGGCTCGAAGGTTGGGAAGCGGTATCGAAACGGAGTTCCAGTTCTTCCTCGGCCAGATGGACCAAGCGTTCCACACAAATCCGACGGGTAGCGTCGATACGACGGCCACGATGATGGACGTGTTTTCGACGACGATGCTGTACGAACCCGTGCCTCTCAGCTTCTATCACGCCTCGTTTGGACACCTGACCGGCTACCAAGGCGCGTACTACGGCTATATGTGGTCGCTCGTTTACGCCCAGGACATGTTCCAACGGTTCGAGGAGCTTGGAGTCCTGAGCCCCGAGGCAGGGAAGTACTATCGCGACAAGGTGTTGGGCCGCGGAGGGTCGATGGATGCGATCGCCATGCTGGTCGATTATCTCGGTCGGGAGCCCAAGATGGATGCCTTTCTGAAGCATCTGGGTTTGTCCGGAGACAAGTAGCTTCAGTCGTTCGGGACGAACCTCAGGACTTCGCCGTTGATGCAGTAGCGAAGCCCTGTCGCGGTTTTTGGCGCGTCGTTGAACACGTGTCCCAAATGGCCGTCGCACCGCGCGCACAGCACTTCGGTTCGGATCATCCCGTAAGCGCGGTCGGTTTGAGTCCAAATCGCGTCCTTGGCAGCGGGTTGGAAGAAGCTCGGCCAGCCGGTGCCTGACTGGAACTTCGCATCGGAGCGGAATAGCTCAAGCTCGCAGCCCACGCAGAAGTAGGAACCTTCCTTTTTGTGGTCGTAGAGCGGGCTGCAGAAAGCCGCTTCCGTCCCCTTCTTTCGCAGAATGCGGTACTGCTCGGGCGTCAGCCTCTTCTGCCATTCCTCGTCCGTCCGAATGACCTTATCGGGTCGCTTGGGGCTTCCCGACGCTTCTTGTTGCTTGAGCGTGTCCATGTCGATTTCCCGGAGAGCCGCCACGCTTACGAGCGCGAGACCGGCCAAAGCGTATGCGATCCAACTGGTGGTCATCCTCAATCACCCTAACGCGGTCGGGGCCGCCTTAGTTTCCGCCCTTTCGCCTTGCGGACGATTTCAGCACCTCTTCGTACCGGGCGATGTACTCGCTCACGGGGACCTTTCCGATCGCCTCGCCCAGGACGTCGAGAGGCACGTCGTCGAGCTTCTTGAACCGAATGCACGACTTGCCCATATCGAGTTTCTTGCCGGCTCGAGTCCACGCGTCCTTAAACCAATTCGCCAACGGCTCGTCGCTGTAGATGCCCATCATGTAGATCGCCATGTGGTTCTTCTGAGAGGCGAGCGAGGCGAAGGGGAGCGGTTGCCTGGGGTCGCAATGGTAGCCCGGCGGGTATACGCTATGGGGGACGTAATACCCGATCATCCCGTATTGCACGCCCTCTTCGACGCCTTCAGGAAGATGGGCCACGATCGTCTCGCGCACGACGGAAATCGCCTCGCGCCGGTCGTCCGGCAACTCAGCCAAGTACTCTTCAACGGTGCGTGCGGCGCTCTTCACGGTTTGTTGACTCTTGCGTAAAGAAAGGATACATCAAAAAGGGCCGCACGATCGTGCAGCCCTTTCCAAATCTGGAGCGGGAAACGAGATTCGAACTCGCGACCCTCTCGTTGGCAACGAGATGCTCTACCACTGAGCTATTCCCGCACGGAGTTATATTGTGCCACATCCCGCGCCGAACGCAACCCCTTCAGGTTCCATAATGGGACGTGGGACACGAGGCATCGCTGGCGCAAGAGACCGAGCGGCTGGTCCGAGAGGCCGCGAAAATCGCCCTGGCGATGCGACCTTCGATCACTGCGAGCCCCAAGCGCGACGGGAGCTTGGTTACGGAAGCCGATCCCAAGGTTGAGGAGTTCCTGCGGCCCCGCTTGCAGGCGCTGGTTCCCGGCTCGTCATGTTGGGGCGAAGAACTGGGTCGCGAAGAACCCGCTCAGGCAGGCTTCTGGGTTCTCGACCCGATTGACGGCACGTCGAACTACATCTTCGGCCTGCCGAGTTGGGGAACCTCGGTGGCGCTGGTGCGAAAGGGCAGAGTCGAGCTGGGAGTGGTCCATCTGCCGGTCTGGGAAGAGACCTTTGCGTGCGCTCGGGGGAGCGGGGTCTTTCGAAACGGCGAGATCATGGCGACGGTCCCTGCTGGGCGCGTCCGTCCCGAAGAACTCGTGAGCGCGAGCGGCGCGGTGTGCAAATGGGTCTCGCCGAGGCTGCTTCCCGGTAAGATGCGATGTTCGGGAGCGTTCGTCGCCGACGCCGCCCACGTCCTAACGCAGCGGATGCGGGGCCTGATTGGCATCCGTGAGAAGCTCTATGACATGGCCGCTTCGTGGCTGATGGCAGAGGAGCTCGGCATGGACGTCCGATACGCCGCTGGTGGCCTGCTGCTGATCGAAGAACTGATTCTTGACAAGGCGATCGACCGGCCTTGGGTAATGTTTCCCAGAGAGAACGAGTACTTCCTCACAGAGGACAGAGGTGAACGATGAAAGCGATGCGAATGGGATGGGTTTTGGGCCTCGCGGCTCTCGTGGCGATGGGTGGGGCGCACCTTTTCCAGGCGCCTTCTGCGGCGGACCTCATGAAGACGTCGACGGAAAAGGCCAAGCGCGAAAAGAAGGGGCTCATGGTGGGCTTCCACGCCTCTTGGTGCGGTTGGTGCAAGAAGATGGAGGCCGTCCTGGCCCGTCCTGAGGTGAAGCCCGTTTGGGAGAAGCACTTCGTAACTCTTTGGCTCACGGTCGATGAGCCGGCGGAGAAAAAGGCGCTCGAAAACCCCGGCGCGGCAGACTTGCGCCGAGACAACAAGGGCGAGGGGCAGGGAATCCCGTTCTTCTACTTCGTCGATCCCGCCACCGGAAAGACGATCGTCAACTCGATCCGACCGGCATCGGAGGGCGACAAGGGCGGAAACGTCGGCTGCCCAGTCGAGCCGTTCGAAATTGACTTCTTTCTCTCGATGGTAAAGAAGTCGCGGCCGAACCTAGCGAACGACGACCTGCAAGTCTTACGAGCGGGATTCGAGACGATTAAGAAGGGCGGGTAGGTAAGGCCGGTTGCGCGAGGGGAGTCGTCCCCATGCGCCCAGCCCGTCCAGGACCCTCGTCCGCTTGCGGGATTTTCCGCAATTCCAACGGAATTCGTTCGTCCTTAGGCTCGGCTCTCAATCGCTACAGAAAAGTAATTGGGCCTTTCGGGGCAATTACCGTACCCATTCGGGTAAATTGTCCTCAATAAAGTCGGGTGACCGCACGATAATCAAGGGTGGCCCTGCATCGCAAGAAACGTTGAAGACTCCACCGGAGTGCGGTCTGCGACTTGGGCGAAAAGTTTACTGGCAGCCGCCAGTCTAATTCGGAATTGGCGAGCGGCTGACGGTCGTGACCAATAAGGAATTAACAAGTGAAACGTATTGCACTTACCTCTTTGGCCCTTGCTGCGGTATCTCTTTCAGTAGCATTTCCGGCCTACCTCGGGGTGTTTACCAAGAAGTATGCGGTAAAGAAGGACTCCGCTTTGGGCAGAGCTTCCTGCGCCGGGTGTCATGTGGGCAAGACCACGAAGCTGAATCCGTACGGGCTGGACCTTCAGAAGGTGACCAAGGGCTCGAAGACCATCACCAACGAAATGCTCGCGAAGGTCGAAGATTTGGACTCCGACAAAGACGGCGTGAAGAACGGCGTCGAACTCAAGGCCGGAGCCCTTCCGGGCGATCCGAAAGTCAAGCCGGAATAACCAAGGCACGCCTACCTGAAATCCAAGGTATCTTGGGCCCCATGGAGGTGTGGTCCGGTGAAAAACGCTAAGTCCATTCTGGTCGTTGCCATCCTTGGAGGGTTGACAGCGGCCGTGTTTGCCCTCCCCGATTACTTTGACGTTCTTTCTGCGACGTACAACGTAAGCGGGAGCCCGAAACTCTCGGAAACGCCGTGCTCAATTTGCCACGTTTCCGAGGAGGACTTCGGTTACAATCCCTTCGGAAAGGCCCTGCATGGCAAAATGCAGGAGGCTGGCAAGTCGAGCATAGACGCAGAGTTGCTCGCGATGCTGGAATCGGAGGATTCTGACGGCGATGGCATCGCCAACGTCGACGAACTCAAGGGCGACAGCTTCCCCGGTGATCCTGCGTCAAAGCCATCGGGTGAGGCGGCTGCGAGCACGGATAGTTCCGCAGCGCCGCCCGCTTCAACGCCTGGCGAAGCGCCCGCAAAGCCACTCGTTCCTAAACACGCTTATCATGGAGCGTTCGTCCATTTCCCTTTGGCGCTGTTCCTTGCAGGACTGCTATTCGACACCTGGGGATTCGTCCGAAAGAATCGTGACTTCCTCATGGCGGGATGGTACAACCTCGTCCTCGCGGCCGTTACGGCGATCGTGGGCCTGGCGTCCGGCTTTGCGGCCATGATCCTCACGCGGCTTCCAGCCAAGGGAATCATCTTAGAGCACATGCTCTTTGCGATTGGAACCACGATCGCCATGTGGATCATGGTTTCACTCCGAGTCCATAAACACGACCAAATGTCGCCGGGTACCCGAGTCCTTTACTACACGCTCGCAGCTGGAGCGACCGTAATGCTCTCGTGGGTCGGACATCTCGGCGGGATCATGGTCTATGGCGAATAGGTAGAGCGTAAAACGCGCTCATAACGCGAGCTTCGCTCGACGAGGCACAGGAGGGAGGTCTGCATGGCTCCACAAGTTTGGCGCGTCATGCTGGTGTTCGCGGCTCTGGGCACGGTGTTTCTCGTGCTGCGGAGCGTGATGGTGCCGGAGTCCTTCGGCCAGCAAGGTTTCTATCGCGCGGAGGCGCTCGCCGAGCTGGCCTCGCAGCAGCCGAAGTTCGCGGGCCGTGAGACCTGCGCGGCGTGTCACATTACGCAGGCGGAGATGACGCCCCATGTCTTGGTCGGAGTGGGGTGCGAATCTTGTCACGGTCCCAGCGCGAAGCACGCCGAGGATTTCGAGGTCGAGAAGCCCCCACTACCCACCACCCGGGCGTTCTGTTCGTCCTGCCACGAGAAGATCGCGGCTCGCCCCAAAGACTTTCCGCAGATCGCCACGCGTGACCATCACCCCCAGGAGAAGTGCATAACATGCCACACGATCCACCCGACGGAGTGAACCCGAATCCCCCGCAAGACCCCAACGATGTTTCCCGGGCTGAGTTTCTCAAAGGGGTCGGCCGCTCCGCTGTCCTCATCGGGCTCGGCGCAGCGGGTTATGCGACCTGGAACAGGGTCACAAGCAAGCTCGCGAGGGAACGGGAGCTAACCAAGCGGCCTTCTCAAGGTCCCTGGTACGCCATGGCCGTCGACATCGAGAAGTGCATCGGCTGCGGGAGGTGCGTGGTCGCCTGCTCGAAGGAGAACAACGTCCCGGAGGGTCACTTCAGGACTTGGATCGAGAGGTACGTCATCACCAAGGACGGACGAGTCTTGATCTCTTCGCCCAACGGGGGGATGGACGGCTTCAGCGACGACATGCCTGAAAGCGACATCGAGCGCGCCTTCTTCGTCCCGAAGCTCTGCAATCACTGTGAGACTTCGCCTTGCACCCAGGTCTGCCCCGTCGGCGCGACGTTCCTCACAGACGATGGAGTCGTCCTGGTCGATTATGAGTGGTGCGTTGGGTGCCGGTATTGCATTCAAGCCTGTCCCTATGGCTCGCGGTTTTGGAACCGATCCAAGCGAACGGCCGACAAGTGCACGATGTGCTTCCACCGGATTCAGAAGGGCCTGCAACCTGCGTGCGTCGAGGTCTGCCCGACCGGGGCGCGCATTTTCGGCGACACGAACGATCCGGAGAGTCCGATTTCCGTTTTCATGCGGGAAAACGCGACAATGACCCTCAAACCTCACCTGAGGACAGGGGCAAAACTCGCTTACAAGGGGCTCAGCAAGGAGGTGGTGTAGGTGTTGGACCTCGCCCTGTTACCAACTTCGGCGCTTTGGGCCAAGGTAGAAGGCTTCGTGTTCCCGAACGAGGTCGAACTCCAATGGAGCGTCTTGATCGTCCTGTATCCCTACCTCACTGGGCTGGTGGCCGGGGCGTTTATCCTCGCCTCGCTCGTTCGCGTGTTCAACGCGAAAGCTCTTGCGCCCACCTACCGACTGTCGCTCCTGGTTGCGCTTGCCTTCCTCCTGATCGCTCCCCTTCCGTTGGTGGCGCACCTTGGCCACCCCGAGCGGGCGCTGAACATCATGTTTACGCCGCATCTCTCCTCGGCGATGGCGATGTTCGGCTTCGTTTACCTCTGGTACCTCTTGGGAGTGCTGCTTCTCGAAATCTGGTTCGACTATCGCAAGAACATCGTGGAGTGGGCCAAGGAGTCGCGGGGCCTCAAGCGCTGGATCTACTCGATTCTGACGCTTGGCTACTGGGATGTCTCTGAGCGCTCTCTTGCCTTCGATGAGAAAGCGGGACGTTTCATAACGGTCATCGGGATTCCTTCGGCGGTGTTGCTGCACGGCTACGTGGGTTTCATTTTTGGCTCGGTAAAAGGGAACCCTTGGTGGTCGAGCGTGCTGATGCCGATCATCTTCCTCCTCTCGGCCATCGTCTCAGGCATCGCCGCCGTGCTCCTCATCTACATGGTCTCCTCATGGATTCGGAGGATTCCCATTGACATGAAGTGCGTCGATGCGATCGGGCGCTACCTCATGTTTGCGCTGATCTTCGACCTCGCGCTCGAGGGGCTCGACGTCGTTCATCGGATGTATGAGGCGGGTGAGTGGTTCGAAGTGCTGGGCCTTCTCAGCCGAGGCTATCTCTTCGAAACTGTGTTCGGAATGCAGTTCTTCTTGGGCGGGGTCGTTCCCCTGGTATCGCTGGCCCTGCTGCAGTGGCTCAAGGTGAGCGAACTCACGAGGAGGCGGGTCTTGTTCGCCAGCGGAGCGCTCGTGTTGACCGGAGTCCTGTTCATGAGGTGGAACGTCGTGATCGGAGGTCAATTGATCTCGAAGAGTCTAGCGGGCCTCACAACGTACCGACTTGTGATGGCGGGAGAAGAAGGGGGAGGCATCGCGCTCGTGGTCCTCTTGCTCCCGATTGTAGCTCTGCTCTTTCTCGTGTGGCTGTTGCCACCCTGGATCGAGAGGCACGACGGAGCGGTCCGAGGAGCGCCCTCGTAAGAGCGGCCGCCTACTTCAGCTCAGTCTGAATCGGACGTGCTGTAGGGCGCGGTGTAGTTCGGCGGTTCTTTGGTGATCCATACGTCGTGGGGGTGGCTCTCCCGAAGTCCGGCGTTGGTAATCCGGACGAACTCCGGTTCGCGGGCGAGAGCCGATAGGTTCGCCGCTCCTACGTATCCCATCCCCGACCGAAGACCGCCGACCAGTTGTTCCATCGTTTCGTGAAGGGGCCCCTTGAACGGCACTCGGCCTTCCACGCCTTCCGGAACGATGGTTCCCCCAGCTTCCTTGATCTGCATATACCGATCCGAGGAGCCGCTCTTCATGGCGCCGACCGAACCCATGCCTCGGTACACCTTGTATGCCCGGTTGCGATAAATCTCAATCTCCCCTGGGCTTTCTTCGCAACCCGCAAACATATTCCCCAACATGACGGTGTTTGCGCCGGCAGCAAGCGCCTTGACGATGTCGCCTGAACTGCGAATGCCGCCATCCGCGATTGTGGGTACTCCGAGTTCGGCGGCTTCTCGGCAACAGTCGTGTACCGCCGTGAATTGAGGCACGCCGATCCCGGCCACGACTCGAGTGGTGCAGATCGACCCCGCGCCGATGCCGACGCGAAGTCCGTCGACGCCCAGCGCGCACAAGTCCCGGACCCCTTCGCGCGTCGCGACGTTGCCGGCGATGACGGGCAAGTCGGGCAGCCGTTGCTTGAGAGTCTTGACGCAGTCCATCACGCCCTTCGAATGGCCGTGCGCGGCGTCGATAACGACAAAATCGACTCCGGCCTCGAACAGGGCCTTCGCCCGCTCGAAAGGTTCGCGGAGAGCGCCGATCGCTGCCCCGACCACGAGCCGTCCTTTCGCGTCCTTGGTTGCGTTTGGGTGCTGCTTGAGCTTCAGGATGTCTTTGATTGTGATGAGTCCGCTCAGCTTGCCTTCGTCGTCGACGAGAGGAAGCTTCTCGATTCGGTGCTCGGCGAGAAGCAGTTCCGCTTGTTCCAGGTTCGTTCCGATGGGGGCTGTGACCAGGTTCATGCTGGTCATCCGGGTGTGAATTGGCTTCGAGAAGTCGGTCTCGAATCGAATATCTCGGTGCGTCAGAATGCCCACCAGCGTACCGGCCGGATCGACGATCGGGACGCCGCTGATGTGGAAGTGGTCCATCAGCTCGATAGCTTCGCGGATCGTCTTGTCGGGCCCCAGCTTGATCGGGTTGGTAATGACGCCGTGCTCGCTTCGTTTGACCCGGTCGACCTGGCTGGCTTGGGCCTCGATATCCATGTTGCGATGGATGACGCCGACCCCTCCCTCGCGCGCCATCGCCACAGCGAGCTTCGCGTCGGTGACCGTGTCCATCGGCGCCGACACAATGGGAATCTTCAGGCGAATCGTAGGGAGGAACTGGGTCGAAAGATCGACCTCGCTCGGCAACACTTCGGTCTTTTTGGGGACAAGCAATACGTCGTCGAAGCTGAAGCCTTCGCGGAACATCTGCATATTTGATTATGGCAGGTAGGGCAGCGCCGTCTCACGGCGACGACGAGTGAGGTCGCTGTCCAAGTTCGTATGATCCGGCCGTCAGGCCCAAACGCTTCACTCTGGCAGTCACCAGTAGGCCACATCGACGCTTCCGCACCCCTGGCAACGGCTCCTGCAAGCCTCGCAACTGCTCTTGCGAACCCCCAGGGGCCCTCGTCACCCTTGCAGGAGCTTCCGTCGGGGCAGGAATCTCAGCCGTCGGGGCTAAGACAGCCTCATGCCAGAAATCAGGCGGGTCGGTCCCGGCCTCCGGGACCCATTGACTCAGGCGATCGCCGGCATCTTGTCCGCGGGCCTGCCCGGCCGGCGGGCGTCCTTGTTGCCGCGTAGGCCCGAAGGGCCGTTCATCCAAGAGCGAAGGGCGAAGCCTTGGACAAGGACGCGGGCGATCTGGCATCTTGTCCGCGGGCCTGCCCGGCCGGCGGGCGCCCTTGTTGCCGCGTAGGCCCGAAGGGCCGTTCATCCAAGAGCGAAGGGCGAAGCCCTGGACAAAGGAAATGCCGTAAGAGAGGATGCGGCCTGAAGGGCCGGGATTCAATCCCACAGATACCGTTCATCGAACGACAACAAAGGATAGGGACATGATCCTCGACTCCGCCCGTCTGGATCGAGGGGCAGCCGATGTTGGCCAGGACGCCGACGATATAGGGATGCAGCTCCTGCCGGATCGCCGGTGCGATCCAAGGGGTTCGGTCCTTCGTGCTGAAAACGGCGTGGACCAGGACGGTGGCGAGGGACTGCGGCATCCTCCCGATTGTATCGCGGCCTTTCAGGCCGCCGGTCATTCTGGTGCCCGCGCTTGCCAGGGCTTAGCCCTTCGCTGGTGGATGCTCGCCCCGTTGGGGCTGAGTCGAGACGATGCGGAATCCGCGCGTCGACCCTTTCGACGCCGAAGGAAGGCCTTTCGGCGATGGGCTCGACCGGATCGGCCTGGCATATGCCTAACTTGAACTCACGACTAAGACTACGGCGAGACACCATCCTATTTTCTCCTGACAGAACAAGTAGGTGTCCACAAATTTCGCCGCAGTGCAATCCTCCGACGAGGAGGGGGAGTGAGGATTGAAATGCAGGAGCCCTATCGAGGACGGGGAATGAAGATCGACCCCAAGAACATCACCGTCCGCGAGTTGGTCGAGGGCTTCAGCGGCAGGGCGGAAGAGGGCGCGCTTCGCCGACAGCCCCTCCCTCGGACGGATCGAGTCTGAGGGACGGCGCAAGAAGAGAGAGCCTTGAATCGGGGCGCGACGATACCTCAGCCGAGCCCGTAGGGTAAACCCACGGGATGGAATATCGATCGCTCGGACGAACGGGGATGCAGGTTTCTGTGGCCTGTATGGGGACCATGACCTTTGGTTGGGATCCTGACGATTGGGGCTCGACGAAGGAAGAGTCGCTTCGCGTCGCTCAAAGCGCGCTCGAGATAGGAATCAACTTCTTCGACTGTGCGGACGTGTACGCGAGAGGCGTCAGCGAGACCATCCTGGGCGAGGCGCTGAGGGGCAAACGAGACAAGATCGTGCTGGCGACCAAGTGCCATGGCAAGATGGCGGACGACGACCCGAACGCCTGGGGCAATTCACGCAAGCACGTCATCGAAGCCTGCGAAGCTTCGTTGCGGAGGCTCGGAAAGGATTGGATCGACCTGTACCAAATCCACCGCCCGCAACCCAGCGTGCCGATCGACGAAACGATACGGGGGTTGGAGGACCTCATCCGTGCGGGGAAGGTGAGGTATGCCGGGACCTCGACGTTCGCGGCTTGGCAACTTTGTGAGGCCCACTATGTCGCCCGGTCGCTGGGGGCGTCGGGGTTCGTGTGCGAGCAACCCCCCTACAACCTCCTCGACCGCAGAATCGAGCGAGAATTGCTCCCGTTCTGTCGAACCTACGACTGGGGAGTGATCCCGTGGTCGCCCCTAGCCGGGGGGCAGTTGAGCGGGAAGTACCTGGACGGCAAAGCGAGCGGAGCGAGATACGCCTCGTCGGACCCGATGAACCGGGTCAACGCGCAGTCTATGACTGCCGTCCGAAAGCTCAAGAAGATTGCGGATCGGGAGGGTTTGACGTTGGCTCAACTGAGCTTGGCGTGGGTCGCCGGCCAACCGGGGGTGACCAGCCCCATCATCGGGGCGAAATCCGAAAAACAGTTGAAGGAGTCGGCCGACGCTTGTCTGATCAAGCTCTCGGAACGGGCGCTTCAGGCGATCGACAAGGTCGTCCTGCCCGGCGGTAACGTTCTGAACTACTACTCCGCGGAATTCGGCCCCAACGCTAGGCCCTGGTGCTGAGCCTCAGTCGATCACTTCGACGTCAACCTTAGGCACGAGGCCGATTTCGGCGGCCTCACTCAACATGCGCCGAATCGCTGCAATGCCCTCCGGCCCCATGTCGCGGGTGCGATCGTTGACGTACATCCCGACGAACTCATCGCTTGTAGACTCATCGAGGCCGCGAGCGAACTGGAGGGCATACGCCAGCGCCTCTTTCCGGTTCGAGAGCCCCGCCTCGATCGACTCTCTCATGCAACGACTCACCTCACGGCAAAGCTCGGGACCGAGGTCCTTGCGGACCACATTCACCCCAAGCGGTAAAGGCAGGCCCGTCCGCTCCTTCCACCACTTGCCCATGTTGATGATCTCGACCAGTCCCTCTTGTTCGTAGGTCAACTGGCCTTCGTGGATGATGAGCCCGGCTTCGAACTGGCCGTCCTGGAGCGCGGGAATGATCTGATCGAACGGAACGACCTCGTGTTGGGGTCTCGGTTCGAGCCCGAATTGGTCGAAGAACCACAAATTGAGTTGCAAGAACGCACTGGTGAGCCTGCCGGGTACGGCGATTCGGATTCCGGGCAGCTCCTCAGCGGCGATCGGCCGCTTGGCGACCACCATCGGGCCGTACCCCTCACCGAAGGACCCGCCGTGCCGGAGGAGCGCGTACTTGTCGCAAACATGGGAAAAAGCATGGACCGAGACCGCGCTGGATTCGAGCCTTCCTTCCTTTGCCCATTCGTTCAGCGTCTGGATGTCCCGAAGAATGTGCTCGAAGGAGTGCTCGCTACGGACCTTCCCGCTGGCAAGTCCCCAAAACATGAAGGCGTCGTCCGAGTCGGGAGAGTGCCCAATGCGAATCGTCATCGGGGCAGAAGGTTACCCTTTCCAGCTTCCCGAGGGCAGGCCGCCCGAAGGTGCGATACACTCTATCTGTGGCCCGCAAGCCCTCATTGAGTCCCTCGAAGATCACGCTGTTCTTGGCGTGCAAGCTGAAGTATCGCTGGACCTACTTCGATCCGCGCGGGCGGGCGTTCTTCCGCGCCAAGAGCTACTACAGCTTCGGGACGACCTTGCACAGGGTCTTGCAGAGGTTTCACGATCCGGCCGACACGGACGTGGTGAGCGTGGAGCAGGCCGTCCAAGCAGTTCATCAGGCGTGGGTCTCTGCAGGCTACACGGGCCCCGAGCAAGAGCAGGCGAAGCGGGAGCTTGGCGAACAGGCGATCCGGGACTACGTCGAGGCGCATCTCGCCGCGCCTTCGGAAGCCGTAACGGTCGCGCTGGAGCGATTCCTGCAAACCGACATGGGGTCGTTCAGATTGCTGGGGCGAGTGGACCGGATCGACGAGTGGCCCGACGGCAGCATCGAGATCATCGACTACAAGTCGGGCCGGTCGGATGTGGAAGAAGCCGAGGTCCGGGGCGATCTGGCGATGAACTGTTACCACCTCCTGGTTCGAGAGACCTTTCCCGAGCGGCCGATCCTTGCGACGATCGTCGCCGTGAGAACCGGAAACAGGGCTACCGTCGGTTTTGCTCCCGATGATGCGGACCGCTTTGGCCAGGACTTGAGGGTACTGGGCGAAGAGATTCTGGGGACCGATTGGGAAGAGGTCGTCCCGGTGCGAATCCCCGCGTGCGAGACTTGCGACTTCGTGCCTCTATGCGCGCGTCATCCCGAGTTCGACATTTCGGGTCTGACGCTTTCACGGCGAATGAGCAACCGCGATGGCTGACTCCAGCCATTGCTTGGCAAGTTCCTTCGCTCGAAGCAGTTCGATTCGGTCCATCCTCTCGACGAGAAGCCGCTCGAACTCCGCGTTGCCGGAATTCAAGAGCCAGTAGGCCCTGAGAAACGCCTCCTCTGAAGAGGTTCCTCGCTGGGGTCCCGGAATCCACGCCCTGAAGAGGTTGGGTCCGATCCCCAAACTCAGCGCAGCCCGAGCTGAAGCTCTGGCGCGGCCGAGATCGGCTTCGGTCCAGCCTTCAGCGGCGGCGATCAGCGCCTTTCTTGCCTCGGCCGATGCCTCTTGAGCGCTAACGCCCCGAGCCCCCGCCCAGAGGATTCGAATCCGCAACGAATCCGATTCGGGCCAGAGCAACGCCTCTTGCCGGTAGCTGATGCTCAGCGCCTGCCTGAGCGTCCGGTGGAGTGACGCCGACTTCCCACCGCCCAGTAGGTAAGCGATTGCGCCGAGCGCGGCCGCATCGGGGCTCTCCAGTCGGACCGGGGGAAGCGCCAGCTCCCCTCCCTGAGCCTCTGGGAACCGAGATTCCGAGGCCCTTATAACTGGGAATTCAAGGACGCGCTGGATTCGGCCTGAATACCACGGAAACGCCTTCTGCTCCCAAGCCGCCTTGGCTGCTCCAGGCTCAAACTTGCCCGCCACCGCCACCGCCACCGCTCCGGGCCGAACGAACTCGCGGTACAGGTCGGTGACGATTTCCAGGCTCATCCGACTGGGGGCGGGTGGCTCGGGGCGCAGGATCGCATCCCAAGGGTCCACGACCACCCTGCGGGTCTTCGAGATCGCTTGCTGAAGCGACTCCTCCGTGAACCTAGGCTCCATAAGGATCGACGCCGCCATCGACAGGGCGGTCGGGAGTTGGCTCGCCGGAAAGCTCATCCCGATCCGCAAGCAGTCCGGTCCCACCGCCGCAAAAAGGGGTTCGCCGGTTTGGGAAGCATAAGCCCTCAGCGTCGGGGCGGGATAGGTCTGGGTCTGGACGATCATGGATTGCGCAAGCGCGGGGATTGCGGCCTTGCGAAACTCCGAAAGGGAGGGCAACTTGATGCAAATCTGGACGGAGACGGTCTTCGCGTCGTCAAGGGGGACCTCGATCAGGGGAGGCGTCGAGGAGAGGAGAAGGAGCGGAACGGCCCAATTCAAGGCTGTCCACCTCGAACCTCGACCCTTTGGTCGGCGCCGAAAGCGGCCCAGCCCTGCCGAAAGTCGGCGAGCGTCAGTCGGTCGAGTTGGCCGAGGATTTTCTCAGGGCTCATCCCGAACGCTCCACTGGCCAGGTAGCCGCGCAAGAACGCCGAACTGGTAGGATCGGCGAGCTGTCGGCGCACCCATCGCCTCGCGAGGTCGACTCCCGCCTCAAAGCGCCGTGCCGAGGAGTCTGGGCTCGAATCCTCGGCGGCTCTCAGGAGTTCGGGCCACGAATCGGTCCCGCCGACCAAAATCAGCGAGTTCTCTGCCGAGGGCGTATAGATGAAGAAGCTCCCCGGCGAGTGGGCGGCGAGCGCGAGCCCGGCAGCGAGCGTCGCGGCAGCCTCTCGGGAATCGAAGCTGCCGGTCAAGGCCGCCAAGACACCCCCATCCACTCCGGGCAAGAAGCCCTTCGCGGGCGCGCCGGACTGCCTTCGCTGGGGTGGTTCGGGCTTCCCTGGGGCGATCGGGGCCAGAGCGGATTTCGCCGCCTGTATCATCAATTCAGCGGACTGAGGGCCAGCGAGCGAGATCGTGACCTTGCTCTGATCGCAAAGCTCCGAATGAAGCCTCTCCATGTCTGCAGGCGTCGCCCCTCGCAAAGCCTCTTCGCTGCCTTGGGTATCGATCCCCTCTTCACCATAGGCGAGGAGCCATGCCTTCGACGAAAGCCGCTCCGGAACGCTCATCAAGGCTCGCTCATGTCGCAGGATTTCCAGTTCCTTTGCGAGGGCGGCGGGGGAAAACGCGCGAGGGCGAAGGATCTCCAGGAGGGCGTCCAGCGCAGCGTTGAGCTGAGCCGGAGCGCATTCGATTTCGAATTGGTTGGCGTCCCGAAACGTTCGCGCCCGCAAGGTCATGCCCGCGGATTCGAGGCGTATATCGAGATCGCCGTTGGGACCAGCCGCCGCCAAGTGCTCCCACAGATGCCTCCACCCATGGTTCGCGGGCGATTCGGGCCAGCTTCGGGCCGAGAGTAGCAGTTGCGCGGAAGTTCGCTTCGCTTCAGGCAGGGAGTGGGCAACGAGAATGGCCCCCGTGGGAAGCACGGTTCGTAGCCAAGGGGAATCCTCTTGGGGCGCCGTGAACGTCCCCAAAGCCAACGCGGCCCACGCAACGACCATGGTCAGCGGACTTCGAGCAGCTCGACTTCGAACTCGAGCGGGGTATTGGGTGGGATCACCCCTCCCGCGCCGCGCTCTCCGTAAGCCAGCGAACTCGGAATGCTCAGAGTCCTCTTTCCGCCCACGCGCATCCCCGCGACTCCGAGGTCCCAGCCCTTGATCACTTGACCTGCGCCCAGCGTAAACGTGAAGGGCCCACGTCCCACGCTCGAATCAAAAGTCTTTCCATCGAGAAACCGGCCCGTATAGTGAACGCTAATCGTCTTGCCAACGGTGGCTTCAACGCCGGTTCCTACCTCGACGTCGGTCGTCGTCAGTTCATCCATGCCTCATTATGAACGGGCTGGCGAGGGCCTGCCCGACCCTAATGGAAGTAGCTCGCCCCGTTGATATCGATCACGACGCCGCTCAAGTATCGCGCCTCTTCCGAAAGCAAGAACCGGCAAGCGGCTGCGCAATCTTCGGGAGTCGCCATCCGCCCGAGAGGGATTCCGGCCAGGATTTCTTCGAGCCGATCCTCCATGCCTTCGCGCGCCATCGCGGTCTCCGTCCAGCCGGGCGCGATCCCGAAGAACAGTACGTTTTGCGGGGCGAGTTCGGCGGCGAGGCTCCGAGTCAGATTCGTCAGGGCCGCCTTGGAGGCCGCGTACGTCGCTGCGCCCGCCTCTCCCTTAAAGCCGACCCGGCTCGAGACGTTGAGAACCTTGCCCTCACCCTGGACGCGAAAATGGGGGATCGCGGCCCGTATGAGCCGAACCGGCGCTTCGAAGTTGACGGCAAAGGTCTTGCGCAGGTTGGTCTCGAAGACCGCCTCCGAAGCGCCCGCGAAGTCGAGCGGGAGATAAACGCCTGCGTTGTTGACGAGCGCATGAAGCGGCCCGTCCGCGACGACTTGGGCGAGAAGCGAGTCAGCGCGAGAGGGGTCCGAAAGGTCGGCGATGTAGCTGCCCGCAGCCTGATTCCCCACGGCGCGTTCGGACTCTTCGAGGTCCTTTCCCGGATGCGATCCATGCAACGCGACCTGCCATCCAGCTTCTGCGAGCGACCTCGCTATCGCCCTGCCGATTCCCCGAGACGAGCCTGTGACCAAGACACGCGAGCTACCCATGCGGCCATTGTACTGGACGGCTCACATCCCGACGCCGGTGTAATACTTGAGCCCCTTGCGCCAAAGGACTTGGGAAACGGCGTAAATCAAGACGATCCAAACGGCCTGGATCATCAGCGTTTTGTGCGACTCCGGACCCTCCAGCTTACCGATGAGGATCTCCGTCGGCGCCCCGGCTGTGTAGTAGAAGGGCATCCATTTCGATGCGCTCTGGGCCCAACCAGGAAGCAAGGAAAGAGGGAACAGGTACCCCGACAAGAACAGGTGAGGCACGTAATAAAGCTCGAAAACGGCCATCGCCTCTTGCGTAAACAGCGCGATCATTCCCATCGCCATGACGAACACGAAGCTCACAAGGTGCCCCAGAACCATCGAGGCCCACAGTTCCCACCCAAGGTAGACGGTAGCGCCTTCGAGGAAGCTCCGATAGAGCGCAAGAAGCGCGACCAGGAACGGAACCGTAAAGGCCATGCGGATGCACCGCCACGAGAGGTTACGAAAGAAGGTGTACTGATAAAACGAAATCGGCCGGATGAGGTAGGTAGAAAAGATGCCCTCGCGTATCTCGATGGCGACTTCCCACATGATGTGGCTGTTGACGAACGATCCAAGGATCAGCATTCCGAGGTAGTAGAGGACGAAGTCGGAGGTTCTGAGTCCCGCGATGGGGCCGCCCGAGCTTGCCGCCGCCCACACGAGGGGCATGGTGATGGCCGTCGTAAGGTCCGTCAGTATCCAAATGATGCCGCTCGCGCGATACGCGATGCCGTCTTGCACGAAGATGGCAAAAAGCGCCCACCATTTCCGAAGCGTCGCAGCCATTGCTCCGATTCTAATTGAGCGGGCGCCCTTGCTGCAACGCGTACGGCAAACGCTAACCTAAGATTCGCGCAGGGGCAGGCCCATTTGCTTCAAAAACGCGCGGCCCTCTTCGTCGGTGCGGGCAGAGGTGCAAATGACCACGTCCATTCCTCGAATGCGGTCGAAGGTATCGTACGGGATCTCGGGAAATACAAGCTGTTCCTTGAGACCCAGAGAGTAGTTCCCCCGGCCGTCGAACGAGTTCGGCGACAAGCCCTGGAAGTCGCGAATGCGAGGCAACACGACGGTACACAGCTTGTCGAGGAAGTGATAGGCGCGGTCGCCTCGCAAGGTCACCTTGCAGCCGATCTTCATCCCTTCGCGCAACTTGAAGTTCGCAATCGACTTCTTGGCGGTCGTGATGACGGGCTTTTGTCCTGCGATCAGCGTGAGGTCGCGCAGGGAGTTCTCAAGGTTCTTGTCCGCCTTGTCGGGGTTGCCCGTACCCATGTTGATGACGATCTTTTCGAGCTTGGGGGCCTGCATGACCGTCGAGTAACTGAACTGCTGCATGAGGTTCTGGAGAACCTGCTCGCGATACAGTTTTTTGAGGCGAGGGTAGGGAAGCGCGGCGGCCTCACCTCCCGACGTTTTCTTAGATTCCTTCTTTGCCATTATGTTGATCCTCTGCGCGGCTGATTACCGACCAGCCGCTACGGACACCGCGATCAATTCGACTCTTCGTCCGGGATGATCTCGCCCGATTTCTTCGCGTACCTCTGAATCTTGCCGTCGACGACCTTTCGCCCGACCCGCGTCGGCTCAGACGACTTCGGGTCCAGCACCATTACGTTGCTGACATGAATCGGCAACGGAATGCGCAGCCGCGTCGAGCGCTGTTCGGTCGTGCGGGCCTTGCGGTGCTTGATTCCTGCGTTGAGCGGCAGCGGTTGATCGGGGTTCTCGTCGTTCGGCTTGAGAACCAGCACTCGCTGCTTCTTCGGGTCGACTGCGGCGACGAATCCGACCTCGCCTTTGTCCTTACCTGCGATGATCTGGACCCGATCGCCCCTTCGAACTTTGAGCTTCACGGGCTTCTTTCTCTGTTTGGTTTCGGCCTTCGTCACTTAGAGCACCTCCGGAGCGAGCGAGACGATCTTCATGAAGTTGCGATCTCTCAGTTCGCGGGCCACCGGCCCGAAGATTCGGGTACCTCGTGGCTCCATGTTCTGCGGGTTGATCAGCACGCACGCGTTCTCGTCGAAGCGTAGCGTCGAGCCGTCGGCTCGGCGGATCGACTTCTTCGTTCGGACGATGACGGCTTTCACAACGTCACCCTTCTTCACGGGCATATTCGGTGTGGCGACCTTGACGGACCCGACGATCACGTCGCCCACGCGGCCATACCTAGGCTGCGAGCCTTTCAGAACGCGTATGCACATGACCTCTCTCGCGCCTGAATTGTCGGCGACTTTCAGTCTCGTAAACTGTTGAATCATCTCTGTACTTCCCGGGATCACCGAGCGCGGCCGCTCCTTGGGGCGAAGTCGTTACTTCACCTTCTGGACGATGCGCGTGACCCTCCATCTCTTTTCGCGGCTCACGGGACGCGTTTCCATGATTTCGACCACGTCTCCCACGTCGCACCCGATCTCGTCGTGAGCCTTAAACTTCTCCGTTCGTCGAACGACCTTTCCGTAGAGAGGGTGCTGGATTCGCCGCTCGATGCTCACCACGACGGTCTTCTCCATCTTCGTCGAGGTGACGACGCCTTCACGGAACTTCCGGCGTCCGCGTTGGGCCGAGGCGGTCGGTTCGCTCACTGGCTCGCCCCCTTCTTTTTTTGGCTGATGAGGGTCAAGAGGCGCGCGATGTTGTGGCGGCGCACCTTGAGGCTCGCGGTGTCCGTCATCTGCCGAAACACAAGGTCGCGCCGCGCCTTGTAGAGGGCGGCTCTTTCTTCGAGCACCATCTTCTCGAGCTCGGGGACGCTCTTGTCCATCAACTCATTTGCCTTCAAGCTCTTCATGTCTTCTTTTCTCAACCTATTCTCGACTACCTGACCTACCCTTCTGGAAGGAACGTGAAATCCGCCTTCGTCACAAACTTGGTGCGGATCGGGAGCTTGTGCATCGCCAACCGCATCGCCTCTTTCGCCACGGCCTCGGGAACGCCGTCCATTTCAAACAGCACACGGCCCGGTTTCACGACCGCCACCCATCCTTCTACGGGCGCCTTACCCTTTCCCATGCGCGTTTCAAGTGGCTTCTTCGTGAACGACTTGTCGGGGAACACCCGAATCCAGACCTTGCCTCCCCTTTTAACGTGCCGCGTCATGGCAATTCGGGCGGCCTCGATCTGCCGGCTCGTGATCCAGTGCGCGTCGAGCGACATCAACCCATACGACCCGAACGCGATCGTGTTGCCCCTCGTGGCGTCGCCTTTCATGCGGCCACGGTGGTGCTTGCGGTATTTGACTCGCTTAGGCATCAACATCGGTCTTCACTTCCTCTGAAACGGGTACTACGCTAACGGGTTCTTCGACTGCCGCGGCCGAACTCGGCTTGACGTCCGTCATGTCCTCATCGATCCGCTCGGGGGCGATCTCCGCAAGCTTCTTCTCAGGCAGGACCTCCCCGCGGTAGATCCAAACCTTAACTCCGACCGAACCATAGATCGTGTCGGCGGTCGCAAAGCCGTAATCGATGTCCGCCCGGATCGTGTGCAGCGGAACCTTGCCGAACTTGTCCTTTTCGGTGCGGGCGATTTCGGCTCCACCCAAGCGGCCCGAAATCTGCACTTTGATGCCGCGCCCGTTCATTCGGACCACGCGGGTGATCGACTGCCGCATGGCTCGGCGGTGGGAAACGCGCCGTTCGAGTTGAACCGCGATGTTCTCCGCCACGAGTTGGGCGTCGAGTTCGGGCTGCCGAACTTCCGTAACGTTTACCTGAACTGACATCGTCGGGTCGAGTCTTCGGGCCTTTCGGTTCAGGATGTCGGTTATCTCATCGATGCCCTTGCCGCCCTTACCGATGACCGCTCCGGGGCGTGAGGTGAAGACCGTGACCTTCACCCGGTTGGCGGCGCGCTCGATTTCGACGCGAGAAACCAGCCCCTTGCCAATCCGCTCCTTGATCTCGTTGCGGATGTGATGGTCCTGTAGGAGAGCTGCGCCATAGCCCTTCTTACCGTAAAACCAGTGGCTGTCAAAGCCACGGATTACGCCTACTCTAAAGCCGACAGGATTGATCTTTTGACCCAAGTGTTACTCCGTTTTTGGTTCCTCTTCCGCGGGGGTTTCCCCGTCCGTCTCGGTCGTATTCGTTTCTTCGGTGCTCTCTGTCAATTCGGGTTCCGCTTCTACTCCGGCTTCTGCCGCGTCTTCGGCAGGGGCCTCTTCGGCGGGCGCATCGGCCTCATCCTGAGGCTCCTCGGCGATGGGCTCCGGCTCGGTTCCGGCCACTTCGGTCGGGACCTCGGCTTCCGCAGCCAGCTCTTCGGCAGGCTTTTCGGCCTTCGCCTTTTTCTTGGGCTTGCCCTTCGTGTCGAAGGTTGGCCGCGGCTTCGGCTTCGGTCCGCCGGCGGGTTTCCTTCCGGTGCCTTCAAACTCCTCGACGACGACGGTGATGTGCGAGGTCTTCTTGACGATTCGGTACGCCCTTCCCATCGCCCTCGGCTGGATTCGCTTGATGCGCGGCCCTTCGTCGACCATGACCGTCGCGATGCGGAGCCGGTCGCCGTCCAGCCCGTGGTTGTTCTCCGCGTTGGCGACTGCGCTGTCGATCACCTTTTTGAGAATCCGCGCCGCCTTGCTGGGGTGGAACTGCAACAGGGTCGCGACCTGGCGCGCTGACTTGCCCCGGATCCGATCCGCAACGATCCTCACCTTGCGAGGTTGAACTCTTACGCCTCTTGCTATTGCCTTGACTTCCATTTCGATTGCGTTCCCTGTCGCTTCGTGGCCGCCCAAGCGACACAAAAAGCGTCAAATTGTACCTGAGCAGGCTACCGAATCTTCGTGCCGCGCTCGGCGAGACCTCCTGCGTGCCCGCGGAAGGTTCGCGTGGGGGCGAACTCTCCGAGTTTGTGGCCGATCATGTTCTCCGTAATGAACACCGGCACATGCTTTCTGCCGTCATGGACGGCGAGCGTGTGCCCCACCATGTCGGGGATGATCGTGGACCGTCTCGACCACGTCTTGATCATCCTCTTTTCGCCCTTGGCGTTCATGACCTCGATCTTCTTGGCCAAGTGGCCGTCGACGAAAAAGCCCTTCTTTACGCTTCTTGCCATAACTTGTTCCCAGTCGTCAGCCGGATGCTCGGCCGCCTACCGGGTCCTCCTTCGAACGATGTACTTGTCCGACTTCTTGTTCTTTCGGGTCTTCGTTCCCAGGGCCTTGTTGCCCCAGCGATCGACCGGGCCCTTTCGTCGGCCCACCGGCGACTTTGCTTCGCCACCGCCGTGGGGATGGTCGCGCGGGCTCTTCACGACGCCGCGAACGTGGGGCTTCCGGCCCTTGGCCCGCATCTTGCCCGCCTTCCCAAACTGCTCGTTCTCGTGCTCCGCGTTGCCAACCTCGCCGATGGTGGCGCGGCAGGTGAAATGAACGCGCCGCATCTCGCCACTGGGGAGTCGAAGGGTCACATAGGAGCCCTCTTTGGCCATGACCTGGGCTGCGGCGCCCGCAGAGCGCACCATCTGGCCACCCTTTCCGGGTTGGAGTTCGACGTTATGGACGAGCGTTCCCAAAGGAATCCCGCCCAACGACAGCGAATTGCCCGGCAGGATGTCCGCTTCCGGCCCGCTCTCCACGCGGTCGCCAGGCTTGAGGCCCTTCGGCGCGAGGATGTATCGCTTCTCACCGTCGGTGTAGTGCAAAAGGGCGATGCGGCACGTCCGGTTGGGGTCGTATTCGATGGAATGAACGAGGGCAGCGACCCCATCCTTCAGCCTCTTGAAGTCGATCTCGCGGTATCGCCGCTTGTTGCCGCCTCCGCGCTGGAATGAAGTCACTCGACCCGTGTGGTTGCGTCCGCCGGTTCGATTCTTCGCCGACGTGAGCTTCTTCTCAGGCTTGGACTTCGTGATCTCGGAGTACGTCGACGCGATCTTGAATCGGCGTCCGGGCGAAGTGGGTTTCAGTTGCTTGACTGGCATGGCTTAGACTCCGTAATCCTCCAGAAGTTGGCCCCTGGCCAGCGTCACGATCGCCTTGCGTTCGCTCGGTTCGTAGCCTTGGGACGGCCAAGCCGTGGCTCGCGTGCGCACCCTGCGCTTCTTGCCCTTGACCGTCGAGGTGTTGACCTTCTCGACCACGATCCAATCCGCTTTCTTCTTGCCGGCGTTATAGATCGCTTCGATCGCCGACTTGATTTCGAGCTTATTGGCGTCTGGAGCAACGATAAAGGTGTACTTTCGAACGATCTGGCGCTCGTCCTTGATGCGGTGGTCGCCGTAGGACAGCGCGACGGATCGCTCCGTGATGTGGGGTTTCAGAATGATGGTGTGTGGGTCTTTCACTTCGACCAGACCTCCTCGACCTTCGCAAGCGCCTCTTGGGCCATGACGACCGCGTGGGCGACAAGAACGTCTCGGGCGGAAAACGGAGCGCACTTGGCTTCCTCGCTCGGATTCTTCGTGGGCGCCGTGCGGACGACGACGTTACTCAGGTTGCGGAAACACTTGTACGTCGTCTCGTCGTATTGGGGCAGCACGATCAGGATTCGCCTTGTGTTTTGCACTCCGAGCGCGGAGAGCAGGCCCGTCGCGTTTTTCGTCTTGGATTCCGCGAATGCAATCGTGTCGACGACGTGCAAGGCATCGGCCTGAATCTTCGAAGCGATCGCGCCGAGAATCGCGCTGCGCCGCTCCTTCTTATTGAGCTTGAGCGAGTAGTCTCTCGGCTTCAGCTCGTGAGCCATGCCTCCGTGGGTGTAATGCGGCGCGCGGATCGAGCCTTGGCGGGCTCGCCCGGTCTTCTTCTGCCGATACGGCTTTCGACCGCCCCCGCGAACGTCGTGTCGGTCCTTCGTCGCCGAGGTGCCTTGACGCGAGTTCGCCTCTTCGGTCACAACGGCCCGGTGGAGCGCATGAGGCGCCACTTCAGCGTTGGCGATCGCTGCGGGGACGTCCACGCTTCCCACCTTCTTGCCGTCTTTGCTTCGAACTTCGAGCTTTGCCATCGACTTAGTTACCTCTGCGACCTCTTGATCACCACGAGCGAGCCGTTCGCGCCGGGGACCGAACCGCTCACCACCAGCAGGTTTCGCTCGGCGTCCACCTGGACCACCTCGGTGCCGAGTTGAGTGACGGTTTCCGAACCCATGTGTCCGGGACGGCGGGTTCCTTTGAAAACTCTCTGCGGACCCGTCGCGCCGCTCGCCAAGGGCCTGCGGTGCGTCATATATCCGTGGGTCATGTGCTGGCCCTTGAAGTGGTACCGCTTGACGCCTCCGGCGAAGCCCTTTCCTTTGCTTGTGGCCGTGACCGAAATGGACTCACCTGGGTTGAAAATGTCCACGCCGATCTCCTGGCCGAGTTCGAAGCTGTCGACGCTCTCGACTCGAAACTCGCGCAAGGTTCGGAGGTTCTTACCGACCCCGGCCCGCTTCAAATGGCCGAATTTCGGGTAGGTGAGGCTCTTGTTGCTCGCTTCGCCGTAGCCCACCTGAACGGCCGTATAACCGTCCTTTTCCGACGTCTTGACCTGCGTGACGTACACAGGTCCGGCTTGAATAACGGTTACCGGCAGCATTTTGCCGTCTTCGGTGAAGACGTGCGTCATTCCAACTTTCGTGCCTAGTATTCCGGGCAGCATCAACGACTCCTTGTCCGCAGTTCATGCGGAGATGTATTTGCCTCAGCTTCGTCTGCTTCCGATGAGTTTCCGGTACCGTTGCCCCGCCAGAAACCTTGCAGGGGCGGCGACTCACCAGGCTAAGAAGCCGTGCAATTGGGCGCGAAGCCAGGCTCCGCGGCAAGCATTTGTACCCCATATTCCGAAACGAATACAAGGGCGAGCGCGAATTCCTCGCCTCCGAGGGCCGAACGGCTCCTTAGTCGAGCTTGAGGCGCTGGTTTAGGAGTCGGGCCAGGCGGTATCCCGCCAGAGCGATCTGGCGTTCCGACACGTTGCGAACGGAACCCAAATACGTCTTCGAAGGCACGGCCTGAAAGGGAGTGTTGTACACCTCTTTCCGCGCCAGTTCGAAAGATTCCTTGGCCCAAGCTTCCGGGTCCAGGACGTCCGTCGAAGCGCCAAAGGCGGACTCCGGGTAGCGCTTGCGCGTCTGTTCCACTCTCTGTTGGAACGCTTTCCGGTCCACCGCGGAAAGCGGGCGATCGTAATAGGGATAGAGCATCCCTGCCATGTCCCAAAGGAAGTGAAGGCTCCGAGGAGCGGGGTCCCAGCCGGGAGGAGGAAGAATTCGGTAGTCGTTTCCGCCTCGATCGCCCCCTGGAGTCTGTTCGGAAATCCTTGCGGTCGCATGAAGCGGTTGATGGAGGTCTCCCACCAGATGGAGCAGGTACCGCAGCGCGTTGGCGCGTTCCGATTGAGGGCGCTGCGGATCGACCATAACCTCGGACTGGGTAAGGACGGCCCAAACGGCGTTCGCGTCAGGCTCAGGCTTCCGGTCGAGTGGGTTTAGGCCGGCGTCCATGAAGTAGTTGATGTAGTGCCATTCGCGGTCCTTGTCGCTCTTGGCGTCGTCTGCCCAACAAGCGGCCGTAACGAAGTCTGCGCTTCTGGGCAGCGCTCCCACCTTGAGGAGCGCATCGACGCGCGCCTTGACTTGAGGGGTCAGGCCATCGTACGCGATCATCGCAACCGCCATGTGTCCGCTGTCGTGCCACGCAAAGGCCCCGCAGGCAGCTCCGGCAACCGCGAAGAGAGTCAGAGGCTTGAAGGGGAGCGAGAAGGCGCGCATATTCAGAAAGGTTACCTTGCCTCAGACTCCAAGAGGGCCTTCGATTGATTCCAAAGCTCGTCCCATTCCTGCTCCGAAAGTTCGCGGAGGGGCCGCTGTGCCCTTGCCTCCATCGATTGAAACCGCAAGATGAACCGTTGGGTCATGGAACGGAGCGCGCCCTCAGGTTCGACTCCCAGCCACCTCGCGATGTTGACGATCGTGA
This sequence comes from Candidatus Nitrosymbiomonas proteolyticus, assembly GCA_017347465.1. Taxonomy (GTDB): domain Bacteria; phylum Armatimonadota; class Fimbriimonadia; order Fimbriimonadales; family Fimbriimonadaceae; genus Nitrosymbiomonas; species Nitrosymbiomonas proteolyticus. Next base: position 1,743,880 of record AP021858.1, read on the forward strand.
AGAGAACGTCGCCGATCTCGGATTCGATCCTCTCCCCATTGCCCGAGTCGATCGCCTCGGCGAGTTCGGATACCTCTTCTTCGAACTTGTCCAGCACGCTCTCGAAGCTCGGCCATTCAAAGCCGGTTCGCGCGGCCCGTATGCTCACTTCGAAAGCGCGGAGCAAAGACGGCATGCCCGAAGGAACCCCTTCGAGGATCGACGAGGAAGTTGCGTCGCCTCGTTCCTGCTGTTTGATCCGGTCCCAATTCGCGAGAACTTCGTCGGACGTCTTGGCCTCTGCGCCGCCAAACACGTGGGGATGCCTTCGGATCAGCTTGTTTCTCGCCCCTTCCGCCACTTCGAGGATCGAAAACCCACCCTTCAAAGCCTCCATCTGCGCGTGCATGAGCGGTTGCAACAGCAGGTCGCCCAGTTCCTCGACCAGCATGTCGGGGTTCTTGCCATCGATGGCGTCGACGACTTCATAAGCCTCTTCGATCAGGTGCCGCCGCAGCGATTCATGGGTCTGTTCCTGATCCCACGGGCAACCGCCAGGCCCCAGCAGCCGGTCGACGACCTGCACGAGCGCTTCGAGCGCGTCCCCTCGCCTGACTCGGAAGCCCTCCTGATTCAATCCGGCGTCGGGCAGGATCAGAATCGCGCCGTCGGGAACTTGGCCGTTGGCGACCTCCTTCAGGGCCACGCCCGACTCTGCGAGCCATTGAGCCGACGGCTGAGAAAGGTCCGGGTGGTAAACGATCGGAAGCGCGGCGAGTTCATCGAGAACGGCCTTGGAGACGTCCTCGGGCCCGCTTGCGCCAACTCGAATGATGCGAACGGACATACCGGTTTACCGAGGAGGTGGGGCCGATCCTTGCGCTCCGCCGTGAAACTCGTTCCACGGTTTGGTGAAGTACGGGTGGCTGACCTCGATTTTCGATTTGGCTCGGAAGTCGGCGAGTTGCTTGGCGACATCGTTCTTGACCTGGCCGCGGTCGATCATCAGTTTCCTCCGAATCGACTCCTTCAACTTAGCATCCAGCGCGCGCACCGAAGCGGGAAGGATGTCCTCGACGAGGAACTTCGAATGCAGCCCGCCGAACTCGATCCAGTCGGTGTACTGGCCAATCTTGACGGCCTCGATCGCTTTGAGGATCGGGCTGGCCATCGCCGAAACGGGGATCTCGCCGAGCGCCCCTCCTTCGAACCTCGAAACATCCTCGCTATACGTCTTCGCGATCTCGGCAAACGGTCGGCCCGACTGGATATCGCGATCGACGGCAGCCTTCTTCTGGGGGTCCTTCAGCACCACTCCTCGGAGCTTGAACCGCCTCTCCGAGGTGAACATGGTCGGGTTGTCTTTGTAAAACTTCTCAACCTCAAGGTCGGTGAGGGTAATGCCTGCGGTCAGCAGTTTGAACCGGGCGAGTTCAATCCGGGCGTGATACTCGAATTGCTCCTTGGTCCTGCCTGCGGCCTCCCACTCTGTGAGCGCGTTGGGAAGCTCCGCAAGGCGGCTCGCGATGTGGGCCTGCACTTCCGGGTTCGTCGGCGTGACGTTCCGCTCCTTGGCGAGCTGAAGGGTGAGGCGCTCCAAGACGATTTGATCGAGCGCGAGAAACCCGGCCGGAAAACTCAGAACCCTGTTGCCGAATCTCTCGGCTACTTCCGCGAGATCGAGGTATTCGAGCCGTGAATAAAGTTCGCTTGACTTGATGGCCTCGCCGTTGACCGTCGCGATGACCTTGTTGGGATCGACCGTGTACTCGGGCACCTGCGCTGAGGCGGCCAGCGGCAGAAGCAGGGACAGACCAAAAGCTACGTGTTGTTTCATATTCATCCCGGACCGTCCTATTGTGACTCCGGCCCGTACCATTTGACGCGCGGCCCTGCTGTCTGCGACGACGATGAGCCTTACGGCTTCAGCGCGTCGATCAGTTGGGGGATCGCTTCAAAGAGGTCCATGCAGAGCGCGAAGTCGGCGGCGGCCATCATGGGCGCGTCGGGGTCGGTGTTGATCGCCACGATCACCTTGCTTTCCTTCATGCCCGCGAGATGTTGGGTCGAGCCCGAGATCCCGGCCGCGATGTACAGGTCGGGAGCAACGATCTTGCCGGTTTGCCCGACTTGCAGTTCGTTCGGGGCAATCCCGGAATCGACCGCGGCCCGAGTCGCGCCAATCGCCCCGCCCAGCGCGTCAGCAAGGCCCCCTATGAGCTTCTCGAACGTCTCAGCGTCCTTCAGCGGGCGGCCTCCGCTGACGACGACCTTAGCCTGCGTAAGGTCGGGGCGTCCGCCTTTGGACTCGGCGACGGCCAGTTTTTTCGCCTTGAGGACGCCCGGTAGGGTCGCCGTTGCCTTGGCCGCGGGCGCTCCCTCGGTGCTTGAAAACGAGAACCCGGCTGGGCGAATCGTAAGCACGATGGGCTCTCCCGAAACCTCGACGGTTTCCAACAAAGAGCCTGCGACGATCGGGCGCACGAACATCTGTGGCGACTTCACGGCGACCGCATCGGTCACCATCACCCCGCCGACGCGGGCTGCAACCCGAGGAAGCACGTCCTTGGCCGCCATTGACGAAACCGCGGCGAGGAAGGAGCGGCCCTCGGCAAACCCGGCGACAAACGGTGCGAGCGCGTCAGCCGGGGGCAAGCTACCTGTTGCCTCGATCACCCCTTGAGCCCCCACCGACGTATCCGCTAGGCACCCTAGGTACAGCAGTTCAAGTTCGGCTCCGAGCGAATTCGCCAAGGCGGCGAGCGGAGCGGCGTCCGCCGAGGTCCAGCAAATCCCCAGCATCTTGCTCATCCGATCACCCCCTGCGCGCGGAGTTCCTCGACGAGTTCTGCGACGTCCCCCACTCGTTTGCCTTGAGCTCGGGCGGGGGGCGCCTCGACGCGCACCCTTTTCAGCCGAGGTGGAGTTGAGCCGCTTGCGGGGCGCTTTTCGAGGGGCTTGCTGCGAGCCTTGATGATCCCCGGCAGCGCGATGTATCTCGGTTCATTGAGTCGCAAATCGGCCGTGATTACGCAAGGGGCGCTCATCTCCAGAGTTTCCGACCCAGAATCCGTTTCGCGGGTGACCGTCACGGAACCGCCCGAAACGACGACCTTCGAGGCGAAAGTAGCCTGGGGCCAGCCGAGCCGCTCGGCGAGCATCTGGCCCACTTGATTGTGATCGTCGTCCGTGGCTTGCTTGCCCATCAGAATCAGATCGGGGCTCGCTTCGTGAACCACCGCAAGGAGTTCGTCTACCACCTGCCTGGGCTCCAAAGGGCCGGGGTGTTCGATCAGAATCGCCCGGTCGGCGCCCATCGCAAGGGCCTTCCGCAACTGCTCTTCGCATTCCAGACCGCCGACGCTCACTGCGACGATTTCACTCGCCACACTTGACTCCTTCAGGCGGACGGCCTCTTCGAGCGCGATCTCGTCGAAGGGATTGACTTCGAATTTCACTCCGCTCGTGTCGATGCCGCTCCCATCGGCGAGCGGTTTCACTTTCGTAAAGGGGTCGAGGACCCGCTTGATAGGTACTAAGATTCTCATTTCCGTCGATCATCGTATCCGAATTGCCTAGGCTCCCTCAGTTTCGCAAAGGCTTGCCTGTGGCGAGCATGTGTTGAATCCTCGCGAAGGTGAGCGCGTTCCGGCACAATTCGACGAAGGCGTCCCGTTCGCGGTCGAGCGCATCCTCGAAGGAGGTCGCCCTCGCTAGAACCGACTTCACCTTATCGCCGATTCGCTCGTCGTGCTCTGAAATCTCTCCAGCCGCTCTCTTCTGGCTCTTGGCGCTATCGATCATGCCTGCGACGGGTCCTTCGAGGGCTCTCCACTCCGGTGTCGCAATGGGTTCCGCGGATCGGGCCAGGGCGATGGCTTCGAAGAGCAGTCGATCCGGGTGATAGACCGTCACGTCGGTTTCTCGCAAGGCGTACTCGGCTCGCGCGGCATCGGCGTTATTCTGAACGACTCCCAGCATCATCCTGCCCGCCAACTTGGCGATCTCCTGTGTCCCGTGAACCTGCGCGATACATCGCGCGCGAGCGGTTCCGCCGCCCCCGGGCAGAAGTCCCACCCGCGCCTCGGGAAAGCCCACTTGGCACTCCGCGTCGACCGCAGCAACTGGGCAGCCCAGCGCCAACTCCAATCCCGCGCCAAAGCAGTAGCGAAAAACCGCCGCGCAACCGGGCGTTTGCCCAAGAAGCAAGGAAAGCTGCTGAAGCTCCGTCAATGCTCGGTCGATGCCCTCCCAGTCCTCTTGCTCGATCTTTTCCCTAAAGAAGTTCAAGTCGAAGCCGGCCGAGAAGCACTTCGCTTCGCTGGTGAGCACGTACCGCTCGACTTTGCCCGAGGTCATCAACTCCCCAAGGGCGTTGACGAGGTCAGGGCCGATCGTGCCCATTTTCGTCGCCAAAGAAATCGCCGTAACGCCTTCGCCAAGGTCGCGGAGCCGGTAAAGGCCAGCGTCCTCGAGCACAGAGAACGACTGGAGGCTCTTATACTCGAGCTCTTCGGGAATCGAAACGTACTTCCCGGCGAAGTCGAGTTGGCGCCCCTCTTGGAAGAAAGGCCCCTCGTTGACGCCTGTTGCGCCGGGTTTCAGGCAGTCGAGCATCCCAAAAGGTCCCAGCTCCCACGCGAAGCCCCACTGCATCACACGATCAAAACTGAGGTGGTCGTAGCTGATTTCGGCCTTCAGGTACTGCGCGTATTCGAGGGCGGGGATCAGGTAGAGGCGCAGAAACTCTCCAACCTCATCTCGCAGTTCGATGGCCTCGCGCAGACGTTCGGTGAGAGGAAGTTTGCCTAGGTCACCTAGCGAAGAAAGTTCCGGTTCCTGCCTTTGTCGGTACGCCTTCGTGCCGAGGTCGAACGATAGGAACTCCTTGCCCTCGCGGCGGTAGAATCCCTGCCCGACCTTCCCCCCGATCCATCCCTTGCTGATCAGATACGAGAGAGATTCCGGCGCCTGCAAAACGCCGATGAACGGATCATCAGGGCACCTAGCGATCAGGTTCCCAGCGATGTCCTGCATGATGTCGAGGCCGACGATGTCGTTGAGCCGAAAGCTGCCGCTTCTCGGCCTCCCGAGAAACGGCCCGGTGATGGCGTCGACGGCTTCGACCGAGAGCCCCAACCGCTCTGCGATATGGACCGCTTTGTACATGCACCACATGCCGAACCGGTTCGCGATGAACCCAGGGGTGTCTTTGGCGGGCACCACTCGGCGCGCGACCCTTTCTTCGAGAAACCGGGTCATGGCCGTAATCGCCCTCGGATCGGTCTCCTTCGTCGGGATGAGTTCGAGCAGCTTGAGGTATCGGGGCGGATTGAAGAAGTGCGTCCCCATGAACTTCGAGCGGAACGCTTCGGATCGACCCTCGGCGAGGAGCGAGATCTCGAGTCCGCTCGTGTTCGTCGTAACGTAAGCGTAGGGAGCGATCAAAGGCTCGATGCGTTCAAAAAGATCCCGTTTGATGTCGAGCTTCTCGACCACGGCCTCGCAAACCCAGCCCACCTCTGCAAGCCACGCCAAGTCGGCTTCGATGCTCCCCAGCCGAACGCGGGATTCGTTCTGAGGGAGATAAAGGTGAGGAGGGCTTGCTGACTTCGCCCGCTCGAACCCCTCTCGCACCGACTGGGGTGTCAGGTCGAGAAGGGTGACCTCAAAGCCTAGGTTGGCTAGGTGTAAAGCGATCCCTCCGCCCATCGTGCCCGCGCCGATCACGCAGACTTTCGTTCCAAAATCCCCCTCGCAAATGCGTTCGAAGTCCATTTCTTGACGCCCCTATGGTTGCGCGCCCCATCCCCCGAAATGGGAATGTAAGAGCCAGCCCGAGCGCCCCTGACGATCTCGCTGGGCGGCTGCGAAGGGCCGGGGAGAGATTACCCTTGACTGAACCTCTTGCGCTAAGATGCGTCGAAGGTTTGACAGTCGGAAACCCCCAACGTTATACTAGGGGCTCGTAGGAAAACCATTATGCTGACCATCGAGGTGACCCAACATCAATAGACCACGGTTTCGGCGCGATCGCGGGCCTGCGCCAGGACCCATGATCAACGAGCGCCTGCTTCGCTTCCGCGACGTGAGACTCATCGGCGCGGACGGAGCGCAAGTCGGCATAATCGCAACCCGCGAGGCCCTGCGGATGGCGCAGGATGCAGAACTCGACCTCGTGCTCGTCGCTCCCAACGCTCAGCCTCCCGTTTGTCGGATCGTGGATTACGGCAAGTTCAAATACGAGCAAGAGCGCCGCGAAAAGGAGCACAAGCGCAAAACGCAGGACGTAAAGGGTATAAAGATCAGCCCGCGAATTGCGGAGCACGATCTGGGATTTCAGGTCAAGAAAGCCATCCGGTTCCTCGAAGACGGGGACAAGGTGAGGATCACTTGCCAGTTTCGCGCACGGGAAGTCACCCGGCCCGAACTGGGGAAGGCCAAGCTCGCCAAGATGGCGGAACTTATGGCCGAATACGGGACCGTCGAACGTCAGCCGAGCCTCGAAGGCAGGCTTATGACGATGGTGATGATCCCGAAGGCCAAAACAGGGCAAAAGCCAGATGGCAAAACTGAAAGTAAAGAAGTCGGCAGCAAAGAGGTTCAAGATAACCGGAACGGGGAAGTTGACGCGGCGCAAAGCGTACAACAACCACATGTTCCTGAATAAGAGCGCGTCGCAGAAGCGAAGGCTCGAAGAAGAACCCGAACTCTGCAAAGGCGAGGCCAAGAGGGTCAAGAAACTCCTCGGCCTCTAATTCGTTGTCTGAGCCTCCAGGCTCAAGTCTCTACCGCTACCGCCCCACAGGGCAGGGACCCGGTCAACAAGATAAACGAGGTAACACCACATGGCAAGAGTCAAACGTGGCCTGATGCGCCACAAACGACACAAGAAGGTCATCGCCAGCGCGAGCGGCTATTGGGGACGAAAGAAGAACGTCTTCCGCAGGGCCAACGAGCAGGTCATGAAGTCGGGGCAATACGCCTTCCGCGACCGAAGGGCCCGCAAGCGCCAGTTCCGAAGACTCTGGATCACGAGGATCACAGCGGCCTGCAGGTTGTGCGACATCAAGTACAGCGACCTGATCCACGGTCTCACAACAAAGGGGATCGCCGTCGATCGAAAGCAGCTCAGCGAACTCGCCATCAACGACATGGACGCGTTCAAGAAGCTCGCTCAAACCGCGACGTCCTAGGGATTCCGTCGGATCCCCACTTCAGTACCTAAGGCTTTCGGCCCGCCTTGTCCGATAACGCTAAACGGGAGCGCCTGTTTTGCGTATGGGCTCATCGAAGGTGGAATCAATCGTGAACCCAGGAACCGAAGCTGTTTTGGAATCGAAGGCCGCGACGCCCGTCGTTACGTTGGACCGCGAGTCGGCACACCGCGAGGCCCATCGCACGATCCTGCATCGAACGTATGGCCCCCTGCGAAGGGCGCTCGCCGGAAGGTGGATCAAGTCCGAGGTAGGGAAGAAGTTCGAACTCCTGCTCGACTCCGACGGCGGGTTTCAAATGAATTGCTACGATTCCGGCGTGCACCTGGCGGGGCGGTACCGCATCGACCCAAGCACCGAAGGAGACCGCCTTGTGCTGACTTCCCCCAACGGCGACGCCGAGTTCCTCAGGATCGTCGAGGTGGACATCTGGAGGCTCACGCTCGATCCTGCGGGCGAAGGGGAACTCCTCGAACTGACGCGGGCCAACGCGCCGGGAATCAGTCCCCGACGATAACTTCGAACCCCGGAGACGCTTCCTTCAGTCCTTGTACGGGTCTCGCGTTTCCGGGCCGGCCATCGCAACGCCGACCGGCGTCAGTCGGTGCAGAACCCGAATCGTGGCCTTGTGGTGTTCCAGCACCTCGTCGAGCTTCTTGTAGCAGTGCGGAGATTCGTCCACGTCGGCTCCGCGAAGTTCGACTCCTGCGGAACGGATGCGCTCGTCCATCACCTCGCGGGTGACCTTCCCGGCGGCCAACACCTTCCCGGACCTTCGCTGAACCTTGCCCTTCGCCTGCGTTCGGCTCAGAACTCGCCCTGCGCCGTGGACGGTGGAATAGAGCGCAAGTTTCGACTCCTCGCTGTCGACGCCTTCGAGGATCACCGAGGTGTCTCCCATCGTCGCTCCGACGAACCCGCTCTGGCCAGGAAACGCCGGTGTGGCCCCCTTCCTTACCACCCATAGCTCTTCGCCAAAATGAGTCTCCCGCCAGGCGAAGTTATGGTGATTGTGGACTTCGTCGAGCGGATTCGCGCCGAGGATCGAAAGCACCTGGCCGCAGACCCAATCCCGGCCGGCGTAGGCGTAGCGGCCCGCAAGCCGCATCGCCTCCAAGTACTCCTTTCCCAACTCAGACTCGATGTGCAGCAAAACCGGAGCCACGAACATCGCGTCTTTGCCCCCGCCCGCCTCAATGAAGTGAGTTGCGATCCTGTGCCCCAACCCTCTCGACCCGAAGTGAACTCCAATCCATACGCGGTCCTGCTCATCGGTGAAGAGGTCTACGAAGTGGTTTCCGCCGCCGATGGTTCCCAATTGGTCGCGCGCGAGCTGTTTCAGCGGGCCGACCGCACGAACCTTCCAAGCCGGGTCGTCGAACAACTCATGATCGACCTTCTCCAACTTGTTGACCCGTCCGACGCCAAAGCTGAGCCTGGACCAAACGTCGTCCATGATCGACTTGATGGAGCTTCGGAGTTCCGTCCCGTTCATGTCGGTGACGACGGCCTTGTTGCCGCAGGCGATGTCGAACCCTACGCCGCTCGGCGAGACGTGGTGCGCATAAGCGACGACCCCGCCGATCGGAACGGAGTACCCGACGTGGTGGTCCGCCATCAACGCGACGAACCGTGCGTCGAGCGCGCACGTTCGCATCTGCTTGAGGGCATCCTCTTGGATCGGCTCACCCCAAACGGGGATTCCTTCGACGAGCTGCACTTTGTTTCCCCGAGCTACGTGTGGCGCCTATGTTGCCTAGCGGTCCGGTCGAACGATCGATGGTTGAACGGCGACGATACGCTTCGCAGGTTACCCGTCGGGTCCCGCCCGTGGGCCTCTCGCAGGGAAAGACTCTGCCACAATAGGGTTGAGGCGCCGGAGCCTGGCCGACCCGAAACGACAATGGAAGCGATCCGACCGTTCCAACAAAGGCGCGCGAGCCGACTCATCAAGGTGGGGCCCCTCACGATTGGGGGCGGCGCGCCGATCGTCGTGCAGTCGATGATCACGGAAGAGACGCGGAACATCGCTGCGTGCGTGGATCAAATCGAGGCCCTGCATCGGGTGGGATGCGAACTGGTCAGGGTGACGACTCCCAACCTCAACGAAGCGAAGTGCCTCGAGGAGATTCGCGCGAAGCTTCGCGAGCGAGGAGTGCAAGTGCCGTTGGTCGCGGACGTCCACCACCAAGGCTCCGCGATCGCAGTGGAGGTCGCCCAACACGTCGACAAGGTCCGAATCAACCCCGGCCTTTTCGTTTTTCGGAAGCGCGTTCAGCGAACGCTCGACTACAGCCCCGAAGAGCACGCCCTCGAACTCGAAGCGATTGAGGAAGACCTAGCGCCGGTGATCGAAGCGTGCAAACGACACGGAACGGCGATGCGGATCGGCGTCAATCACGGTTCGCTTTCTGAGCGGATGCTCGTCACGTATGGCGATACTCCCGAAGGTATGGTAGAGAGCGCGCTCGAATACATTCGGCTTTGCGACAAGCACGACTTTCGCGAGATCGTCGTGTCCCTCAAAGCCAGCCGGGTACCCATCATGCTCGCCGCGAATCGGTTGTTCGCATCGAGATCGGAGTATCCCCTCCACCTCGGGGTGACCGAAGCTGGAGACGGCCAGTACGCTCGCGTCAAGTCGACCGCGGGGATCGCGACGCTCCTCAATGAAGGGATCGGCGACACGATCCGCGTTTCCCTTTCGGAAGATCCAATTCAAGAAATCTCCGTTTGTTATGACATTCTCCAAGCTACGGGTTTGAGGCGAACGAAGACCGAGTTTATCGCTTGCCCTTCATGTGGGCGAACCAAGTTCGACTTGCCCTCAGTATTTCGAAGGGTGAAGGAGGCGACCGGCCACCTAACGGGGCTTGATATTGCGGTGATGGGCTGCATCGTCAACGGTCCCGGAGAGATGGCGGACGCGAACTATGGTTACGTGGGACAGGCAGGAGGGAAGATCGCTTTGTATAGGGGCCATGAGTGCGTCAAGAACAACATCCTCCAAGAGTGTGGAGTTGACGAGTTGATCGCGTTACTCAAGGCGGATGGTGTTTGGGTCGAACCTTCTTCTGAGCCCGCCCCCAAAGCGCTTCACGAACTTCCGCTACTTGGTTGAGGATTCCGCGCGGCAGGGAGGGCCCGTTGCCTGCACGAGCGCTCCGGTATTGGGAGGGATCTGTCAAGAACCGCCACTTTGACGATTTGGCGGCGCAGATAGCAGTACAATGCAGAATCTGACTGGCTGCGGTTACGGCTGAGACGCGCCAATAGGGAAGGGTAGGAGTCATGAAACGCCGGGGGATATGCGCGGGTTCGAACGCTCGGTTCTGCACGTTGATCGTGCGAACTGGCCTCCTGATCGCGCTTCTTGCCGCCCTCGCGCCGAGTTGGGCGATCGACGCCCGTGCCGCAAACGCCTCGCTGTACGTCAACGAGAAGCAAGTCCTTACGCTCAAATCCCTTGCCAACAACGGCGCGAAGGCCGCTGAACTGGCGAAGGTGATCTCGGGCCTCAAATCCCCTCCGACCGTGGCCGTGAAGGCGGGGGCGAAATCCGCAACGATTCGGTTGGGCGCCCGCGCGTTTCTGAGTGTCACAGAAGCCGAGGCCAGCTCGCACGGCTCGAACTTCAAGGACCTGGCAAGCAGTTGGGCGGCGAACTTGAAAGCGGCGTTTGCCTTGCCCCCCTTGGTGATCGAGGAGACCGAGCTTCTGGTTGCTTCGGACGGAACCAAGTTGGTCAAATTGACGGGGACCGCCGCGCGAAACGCCAAGGTGAAGGTCGAAGATAGCGATCTTGTCACCTCAGAGCGGGTCGTTGGCGGCGCGATCCTGCGAGGGCGGGCCATCGGCAACACGTCGCTGACCGTCGAAGCAGGAAAGGAGTGGCGGGTCGTACCGATTCGGGTGATGCCCGTGGCCGCTAGGTTCCCTCAGAATCTAACCGCGACGGTGACCGGCTTTCCAGCCCGCGAGGAGTCGATTCGAGGTGCCGTCGCCTATGCGATTCAAACCCAGCTCAAGTCCGTCAGCGCTTCGCAATTCGATTTCATCGTTCCGGCGATGAAGAACTTGGAACCCGGCCAGAGCGCCTCGGTTACCGTTTTCGTTACGGCCTCCGCGCTCGAAGCCATTCCGAACCGAGGGCCGGTCCAAATCCAGGTCCGCAACGAGCCGCTGCAACGAATGCAGGAGTCCCAGCTTTGGTACAGCAACGCGCCTGAGAACATCTTGAACGTTGGCGCGCTGTTCATGGCGCGGCTCGAACCCGACAAGCCCAGCCGACTTCTGTACCACCACCTCAACGCCACGGCGTTTCCGATCGTGCTCGCAGCGCAAGTGATCAACACCTCGGAGCGAGACGCCAGGGTGCTCGTGATTCCCGGCGACAGCGAACCTTCCGAGAACCCGGTCCTTGCGGGTTTGCGCGCGGGGGAAGTGTTCTTGCGCAATTGGACGGGGTATTCGGGGGAAGTGCTGACGATCCCACCTGGGAAGTCGTTGCCCCTTTGCCTACGGAGGCTCGCCCCGCGACAAACCGCGAGCGGCCTCGCTTACTTGCGGCTCCTGGGCGAAGGCGCAGATTCGGTCGTGCTTAAAATCGAGGCGCAGCCTTCGATGAACTCGGAAGGTCGGTGGGGTCAGGCGCTGAGGAGCCCGACGCCGTGGCACGTTCTTGGGCTCTGGACCTACAACCCCAACCGCTTGGAGCTATCCGAACCTTCGTTGCAGGTGTTTCCCGCCCCGTTTCGAACCGTCGATCTCGACTATGAGGTGGGCGGCAAGTTCGGGTTTGCGAGGATCGGCCAAGTTCCGATCCTGCGGGCCGACGGGGAGCAGCAGTTGCAGGGCAATTTCGGCGTTTCCTATACGATCGAATCCCGACTCTCGAACCCGCTTTCTGAACCGGCCGAAGTCGAGTATGTCTTCGAGGCGAGCGCCGGGTATTCGGGAGCGCTTTTCGTCGTGGAAGGCAAGCTCATCCGAACTCCGCTTCTTCAGCCCAAGCAGGAGCACAGGTTGTTCGTCGTGAACCTGCGGTCCGGCGAGCGTCGCAACCTCACGCTTCAGACCGTTCCGCTTTCGGGCTCGAGCTACCCCGCGACGCTCTCGGTTCGCCCCATGCGAGCGGCTGCTTCTCGCTGATCGCCCCCCCTGGGCCAGAGCGTAGAATAAAGCCGTGGCCGAAGACAAGAAGTACCTTGCCGAACTGTTCGGAATCCGCGTCGACGACGTGCGGGAGCCTGGCCCCTCGATCGCAAGCGCGAAGCAGGGGGCAGACGCGGCAGCGAGCGCCAGACTGGGGGGACAATGCCTCGAAGAAGGGGATTTCGAAGGCGCGATTCGGCACTTCCAAACCGCGGTCGAACAAGCGGGCGAGAAGGACGCGGCGTTTCGGGCCGATTTGGCCGGCGTCCTGGAGACCGCGGACCGGGAAGCGGACGCGCTGCGCCAATACCGCAGGCTGGAGCGAGGGAGCCCAAGGCCCGAAGCAGCCGCCGGGATCGCCGACCTTTACCGCCGGTCGGGGAGGTTCAAAACTGCGGTCGAAGAGTTGGGAAAGGGAATCGCCGCCAACCCGCAGGACCCGTTCTTGCACCATAAGCTCGCGCTAACCTTGTCGGAGGCCGGACACCCCAGTGGAGCGGTCGCCCCGGCGATTCGGGCGATTCAACTCGACACTGAAAACGCTTTCTATTCTTTTTGGCTAGGCGACCTAATGATTCGCCTCAGACGGTTCGACGAAGCCTTAGCGCACTTTCGCGCGGCGCTCGAACTCTCGCCCGGCGATGATTACTACTGCCTCAGGGCCTCGGTCGCTTTTTGGGGCGCTGGGCGCAGGGAAGATGCCGTGCTCGCTTTGCAGGTTGCGAGCGAACTGAACGCCGAGGACGATCTCTACCCGGCGGTGCGAGAGACGCTTCGACGCGAGTTGGGCGGCGGCTCTGAGTCCGAATGGCGGGCCGCAATGGATGAAATGGACGGTTTCGACCTCGACCGATGGGTAAGGCTGTGCAAGGAGTACGAGATCGATCCTCCTTCGATCGAGGGCTTGGATTCAAGCTCCGAGTCGGCCTCCAGATGAACCTTGACGGAGCGCGCGGAGGGCGGCCTCCGCTTTTGCAAGGGTCTCGTCGTATTCACGCTCAGGGACCGAGTCAAAGACGATCCCTGCGCCCGCGTAGACGTGCCCCGTACCGTTCTTGAGGAGGATCGTGCGGATGGCGATCGCGGTGTCCATCGCGCCGTCGAAGCCGATGTAGCCGACGCAACCCGCATAAGGGCCCCGGGACGTCGGTTCGAGTTCGTCGATGATCTCCATCGCTCGAACCTTGGGCGCGCCGCTTACCGTACCCGCCGGAAAAGTCGCCCGCAGCAGATCGTAAGCGTCTCGCCCGGCCCCCAACTCGCCCGTGACCTCGCTGACGATGTGCATCACGTGGCTGTACCGCTCGACGGCCATCTTTTCGCGCACGGCGACCGTTCCGAATCGGCAGACCCTGCCCAAGTCGTTCCGGCCGAGGTCGACGAGCATAATGTGTTCCGCAAGCTCTTTCTGGTCGGCGAGCAGTTCGGCTTCGAGTTGGGCGTCTTCTTCGGGTGAGGCTCCCCGACGACGGGTTCCCGCGATCGGCCGGACTCGGCACGTTCTGCCGTCGAGGCTCACCAGGAGTTCCGGCGAAGCCCCAACGAGGTCGAAGTCGCCAAACCGAACGAGAAACATGTAGGGCGAGGGGTTGAACGAGCGGAGCGCCCGGTAGATCGTGAGGGGGTGGGCCCGCGTCGAGACCGAGAGCCGTTGCGCCAGCACCGCTTGGATGCAATCGCCTTGTTCGATGTACTCCTTCACCCTGCGAACCGCCGACTCATATTGCTCGCGGGTTTGGTTCGAGATCGGCTCCGAGTTCGAGCCGACTGACGCGGGGAGTTCGGGGAGCGGCCGCGAAAGCCGGGCAGCAACGCGCTCGATTTCGGCTACGGATTGCGCGTAGCTTTCGTCCGAACCGTCCGCCAAGGCGAGGATGCGAATGAGGTTCCGGGCATGATCGAAGACCACCACGCAGTCCGTGATGTGAAGAGCTACGTCGTCGATCTCCAGGTCGTCGGGCGGGCGATGAGGAAGGTCTTCGATGAACCGCACGAAGTCGTATCCCACCAACCCAACCGCTCCACCGATGAACTTGGGCATTCCTGGCACCCGAAGAACCTCGGGTCCGGCCAACTCACGGGCGACGTACGCCAAGGGATCCTCGCCCGGAGGCAACGGAATGTGCTGCTCGCCCGACCTCGTGATCCTTCGGATCGTGTTCCCCTTCGACCGGATCGTCAGTCGGGGGCGCGACCCAAGGATGCTGTACCGCGCGAGGTGCTCACCTCCGGTGACGCTTTCGAGCAGAAAGCTGCAGTTCTGATCTTGAGCGAGCTTCCAATAAGCTCCGAGCGGGGTCTCCATGTCGGCGAGCAGATCGCAATAGACCGGAATCCTGCGGCCGGAAGCCGCAAGCTGCCTGTACTCTTCAATGAAGGGGACTATCATGCTCGTCAGGATCGTGCTGCAGCCCTCATGCCAAAACCGGCGCCAAGTCCGCCGTGAAGTGCCTGAGGATCGGCGACTGGCGGGTGATTCTCAGTCCCTGAACTCGAGACCGCTCCTCGAACATCTCGGCGATCACCTCGCAAACGTAGTTCACATGAGCTTGTGTATAGACTCGGCGAGGCATCGCAAGTCTCACAAGCTCGCGCTCGGCCGGGTATTCCCGTCCATCAATCGACCTGCCGAACATGAGGGATCCAACCTCGACGGCCCGGATGCCGCCTTTCAGATACAGTTGGCACACGAGCGCCTGGCCGGGGAAGCTCTCGGGTGGGATGTGCGGGTAGAAGTGTTTGGCGTCGATATAGACCGCGTGTCCGCCAGGAGGTTGGACGATCCGCACCCCGGTCGCGAGAAGATGCTCCGCCATATAGCGAATGGTAGCGGCCCGGTATTCGAGGTACTTCTCGTCGAGAACTTCCTCCAGCCCCACGGCCAGGGCCTGAAGGTCTCGGCCAGCCATCCCGCCATACGTGGGGAATCCCTCCGTCAAAATGAGCAGGTTTCGCGCTTGCTCCGCCAATTGGGGGTCGTTCATCGCCAAGAAGCCCCCAATGTTTCCGAAGCCGTCCTTCTTGAGGCTCATCGTCGCACCGTCAGCGTACGAAAACATCTCGCGGGCGATTTCGAGGGGTGACTTATCGGCATATCCGGGTTCTCGCTGCTTGATGAGCCAGGCGTTTTCGGCAAACCGGCAAGCGTCGATATAGAAGGGCGCGCCAGCTTGCTTGTATAAAGCCGCGACCTTTCGGATGTTCTCCATCGAAACCGGCTGGCCTCCGCCGGTGTTATTGGTCACGGTGATCATCCCAATCGGCACCCGCCCAGCGTTCTCGTCGAGGAACGCGCTGAGTTTGTCGAGGTCGATATTGCCCTTGAACGGGAACTCGCTATCGAAGTCGTTGGCCTCTTCGACCACAAGGTCGACGGCCTTCGCCCCTGTGAACTCGATGTTGGCCCTTGTGGTGTCGAAGTGGTTGTTGTTGGGGACGGACTTGCCCTCTCCGCCCACGATGCTCATGAGGATCTTCTCGGCAGCGCGACCCTGATGCACCGGGATGATGTGTTCGAACCCAAAGATGCTCTTGACCTGGGTTACGAACGCCTTGTAGCTCTTCGAACCGGCATAGCTCTCATCACCCACCATGATCGCGGCCCATTGCGCCGAAGACATGGCGGCGGTTCCGCTGTCGGTAAGCAGGTCGATAAGTACTTCTTCCGCGTCGATCTTGAACACGTTCCAGTTGGCCTGCTCCAAAATCGACTTGCGGTCGTCGGGCGAGTTGAAGCGGATCGGTTCGACGCTTCGAATTCGAAAGGGCTCGATGATCTCCCTCATGCCTCGATTATCGCAGAACGAGCGTGGAGAAAAAGAAAGGCCCCGTGGGGAACGAGGCCGATTGTATGGAGATGATAGGGGAACCAGATGGGCTCCCTGGAGGGACACCTCCATCTCCCTGCAAGACCTATGCCAAACTGAACAGAGTGGAACCCCTGACCCGAGTATCTGGGAAGATTGCCGTATACGCGGCGGACGACGTGGACACCGACCGGATCATCCCGGCGCTCTACCTGTCGCGTGTGTCCAGGTTCGGGTATGGCGAACTGCTTTTTAGGAACGTCCGGGGCGGAGACTTCCCGCTGGACGCGCCAGAGGCTCAAGGGGCGGTGATCCTTGTTGCCGGTTCGAACTTTGGGTGTGGCTCCTCCCGAGAGCACGCAGTTTGGGCGATTCAACAGGCAGGATTTCGGGCGGTGATTGGACGCAAGAAGGCCGACAGCCCTGCGTTCAGCGACATCTTTCGGCAAAACGCGGCCAATTGCGGATTGCTTCTGGTCGATTTGCCCGAGGACCAGCACCAGGTTCTCGTCGATGCGGGCTCAGGAGCCTCGATCGAAATCGATCTGGAACGGCAGGAGGTGATCGTGGGAAGCCACCGTTTCAAGTTCGAAATCGCTCCCGCAACGAGGAACGCTCTTCTGAAAGGACTCGACCTCATCGGAACGACCTTGGAACTCGAAGACCGGATTTCCTCGTTTGAAAAGAGTCGCCGCGCCTTTCAGCCCCCCGAAACCGAGCCGGTCCCATGATGCGATTTCTCTTGCTTTCGACCCTAATGATGGCGACATTCCTGCCTGCAGGAGCTGGGACGCAGGGCCCACCCGACAGCAGCTTGCGGCTGTACCCTCTCAAGGACCTTAGAGTCGTCAAAGTCGGGTTGGGGAAGGTGACGATCCCTTGCTGGCTGATGGACACCCGCGCCAAGCAAGCCGAAGGGATGATGTACCTGACGGCGAGCGAAGTACCTATGGACAAGGGCATGCTGTTCGCGTTCCCGGACGCCCAGCCCCGCTCTTTCTATAACAGGAACGTCACTTTCGACCTCGACCTTGCCTATATCGACGCGCAAGGAGTCGCTTTCAAGAGGATCGTTCTCAAGGCCAAGTCGGAAAAGAGCGTCCCTTCTGAAAAACCTGCCAAGTACGTCCTCGAGATGCGCGCCGGCGCCTTCAAGAAGCTTGGAATCAAGTCGGGGTCCAAGTTCTCGATTCCCAAGGACGCGGTAGGGAAGTAAGAAACAACGAGGGCCCGCCGAAGCACGCCCTCGTCGAATGTGAACTCCCTGCGGCCTAACCGCTCTTGATCGCGAGCCTCTTCCCTTGGCCCTCGAAGACGATGCTCCAATCGCCTGTCGGGACCTTGCCGAGGATCTCCTTTTGCGCCTGCGTCAGTTCGCTGTATTTGAGGTGGCCGTTCTTCTCCATCGTCGCCTTTTGTTCGGTCGTCAGCGTCGAGAGGAGTTTCTCAACCTTGGAGAGGTTGAGAATCATCGCATCTCCGCCGCCGATCTTGGGCAAAACGAGGTCAGGGATGATGAAGTCGCCCTCAAACTTCGGCAGGGTCTTGAGCTCCTTGAGCAACTCTTCCGCGCGGCCGAGCGACTTTTCTGAGCGCAACTTTTCCACGATTTCCTTGTCGAGAACTCGAACGTCGATCCGCTCCTTGATCGCCTTGTGGGCTTCCTCCATCGCCTTCTGCATCTCCTTCAACGACTCTTCGCTCAGGAGGTTCTTGTCCCCCATCTTGAAGACGTCGGGGCCGACGAACGTGAAGTCTCGCCCAGAGGGCCCAAGCTCGAGGAAGTCGAACTTCAGCTTCAAGGAATAGACGGATCCATTTCGTGTCCACTGCCCGTCGAGCGCCGACGCGATGGCGGCGATCACGTCCTTGAGCGGCTGGTTGACGAAGTTTGCGGTGAGCTTCCGATCGCCAAACGCCTCGGAATCGGCGACAAAGCTAACGTTTTCGCTTGCAAGCCAATCGAGAACCTCGCTGATCGGCGCGCCCTCGAACCGATTTGTCACCCTGCGCGCAAGCGCCGGATCGTCGACCTGCTTGATGGGGCCGGTTACAATGACGTCGGGCGCTTTCGTTTTCGCGCTGCCGGGTGCGGTCTTGCCTTGAGGTTCTAGAGTCATCGCGCCGATCGAAAGCGCTAATAACGACGCCGTTATGGCTGAACTCAGTGTCATGTTTTCAGTCCTCCCTGAACCTACTGCTCCTGCGCAGGTCCATCTAATTCCAATGTACAAAACTTACGGGGAAGCCAGTTCCGAGCGGGACTTTTTTCTGCTCGCTCGTGAAATTGCCCAGCAATTCTTCGCTCAAATCCCAGCGAACCGCTATATGCTATAGGTACTCAGACTCGAAAAGCAGGTCGTCCCATGAACGAAACCCAGAGGATCGCCCACTTGCTCAGGCGCTTCGGACTCGGAGCGTCCCAAGCCGAAATGAAGCGGTATTCCGCATTGGGGCTGCACAAGACAATCGACGCGCTCTTGCAGTACGACCCCAAGAAAGCGCCCGAAGTCAGCCCCTTCGAGTTCGTTTTCGTCAACAACCAGAACATGGTGGACTTCAACCCCGCGCGCCTGAGCGCATGGTGGGGCCTGCAATTCGTTCTCACCGACCAACCTCTGCAAGAGCGGCTCGCGCTCTTTTGGCACGACCACTTTGCGGTCAGCGCAAGCAAGGTCGAGAACAGCTTGATGATGCTGAAGTACTTGAACCTGCTTCGAGAAGGGGGGTTGGGAACTTTCGCCAGCTCATCGGCGATCTCACAGCCGACCCGGCGATGCTCCGCTGGCTCGACGGCGAAACCAGCGTCAAGGGACGCCCCAACGAGAACTTCGCCCGCGAAGTCATGGAACTGTTCACGCTGGGCGTCGGCAACTATACGGAAAAGGACGTGGCCGAGTTGGCCCGAGCGTTCACCGGCTGGGGCCTGCGGGTCGCCTTTCGATATGGAACTCCCGCAGCCAATCGCGCCCAACTCGTCGAGTCGATGGAGTCGGGCCGCCCGTTCGTTGCTGCGGCATACTCCCCGGACTTTCACGACGACGGTCCCAAAACGGTACTGGGGAAGACCGCCCGTTTCGACACCGACTCCGCCCTCGATCACCTGGTCTCTCGACCTCGGACGGCGCAGTATCTCGCCACGAAACTTTGGGAGTACTTCGCGTATCCGAATCCTGAGCCGCGGGTTGTCGAACGCGTGGCCAAGTCGTTTGCGGACGGCAAGTACGAAATGAAGGCGGTGCTGCTTACGATCGCGACGACGCCGGAGTTCTGGAGCGAGAAGTGCGTTCGAAAACAGGTGAAATGCCCCATCGACTTCGTCGTGCCCCCTTTGCGCCAGTTGGGATTTGCGGAACTCGCCCTGAAACAACGCCCAACCAATGCGGGCCCTTCCAAGCCCATCGAGGGTCCCCTCCTAGCTCTGGCAGGCGCCGTCGAGTCCATGACGAGGCGCATGGGGTTGAGGCTGCTGTTCCCTCCCGACGTTGCAGGATGGAATTGGGGCGATGGGTGGATCAGCCCGGCGATGATGATGGAGCGGCTCAAGTACGCCGATGTGCTGATGGCCAACCGACAGGGCAGCGCGGTCGAGATCGTCCGCAACAACTTATCCAGCCCAACTCCGGCGGATTCTGGCCAGTTGGCGGCGGCCTTCGCGGGGTTGTTCGACGTTCCCCTGACGCTCACCGACATGCAGGTGCTCACTTCGGCGATCGACGCGGCCGGTGGAGTCGAAGGGGCTTTCCGTCCCAACGTGTTCCCGAACCTCGCCCGTAGACTGACGAAGCTGGTTTTTGCGATGCCCAGCTACCAGCTCTGCTGAGGGAGCCAGCAGCTCCCCAGGAGAATAGTCTAGGTTGTGGGTCGGAATCGTTGCTAAAAGTACGGCAATAACCCAGTACCCGGCAATTCTCCCTTGAGTACTCCCTTTGGCTCTGCCGATTTGAGTACTGGCGGTCCTACCAGTGGACCGACTTGGAGAGGGGGAATCGCGATGAATTCGGACTACGGAAAGCTGCAACTGAGAATGAAGCGCTCGCACAAGCTTCCTGCGCTGCCCGCGAATGTCGTTAGATTAATCAACGCCATCGACCACGGGGAAGCCTCGGCTCTCGATCTGGAGAAGATCATCGCTTCGGACTCGAGCATCGCCGCGAAGGTCTTGTCCGCGACGAATTTCATGGCGCCCCAGCTCGCTCAGTCACCCCATTCGACGCTGCGTTCTGCGATTCTAGTCGTGGGGCAGCGAGCGATCCGGTCGATTGCGACCTCTTTGATGATGACCCACTTTGTGGGAGCGAGGAACGAAGAGCATACGGAGCAACTCGGAAGGGTCTCACGCCACTGCCTGGCGACCGGGCTCCTGAGCCGGTACGTGTTCGCCAGGATGCAAAGAGACGAGCCGTTCGAATCGGAGTTGCAGGCCGATGAACTGTTTGCAGCAGGGGTGCTTCACGATCTGGGTCTTGGGCTGCTGTCGGTGCTCGACCCCGAGTCGTTCGAGCGCACTTACTTCCTCGCGGAGAAAATGAGTTCGACGCTGGACGTCGCGTTTCGCAGGCTTTTTGAGGGCGAACTAACCGGCCTTACCATCGCCGCCTTCGCAGGATACGGACTCCCGCACCTCTATTCCAGCATCCTCGAATCGCTGTGGCAGCCTTGGAAGAACAAATCGGAGTTCAGGACGGTTTGCGCCGTATCGTACGCGCATTGGCTGGCCGGTGAACTGGGCTTTCGCGCCGAGTTCTGGGAGTGTCACGCCGAACTTGAGCCCGAAGTGCAAGTTACGGTGTCCCTTTCGGAAGAGGAGATCGCCCTGCTCCAACCTGCTCTGGAGCAGCAGGTGGAGTCGTACTTGTCGATCGCGGCGTAGCGGCCCCTAAAAGATGTGGATCGGAAAGCGCTCTGTGAGCGCGCCGACGTCCCGCCTCACCTCGCTTAGCTCGCGTTCGTCCGTTCGGTGGCGCAGAGCCCGCGCGATCAAGGATGCGATGATGTCCATTTCGGATTCTTGCATTCCCCTCGTCGTGATGGCGGGCGTTCCCAAACGAAGTCCGCTCGTGACAAACGGCTTCTCCGGATCGAACGGGATCGCATTCTTGTTGGTCGTGATCCGCACGTCGTCGAGCACTTGCTGGGCTTCCTTTCCCGTGACCCCGAAGGGCCTCAGATCGACGAGCATCAAATGCGAGTCTGTTCCGCCGCTCACGATCCGGAAGCCTTCGCCCTGCAGAGCTTGAGCAAGCCTTCGGGCGTTCGCTCGCACCTGCGCCTGATAACCCTTGAACTGCGGCTTGAGCGCCTCCCCCAAGCAAACGGCCTTTGCGGCAATGACGTGCATCAAGGGGCCGCCTTGAACGTTCGGAAACACCGCCTTGTCGACGTCCTTCGCCCTTTCTTCGCGGCACAGCACCATGCCCCCTCGCGGCCCGCGCAGAGACTTGTGAGTGGTGGTTGTGACGATGTCGCAATAGGCAACGGGGGAGGGATACTGCTCGCCCGCGATCAGCCCGCTGTAGTGGGCCATGTCGCACATATGAACCGCGCCGATCTCGTCTGCGATGTCGCGGATGCGGGCAAAGTCGAACTCCCGAGAATA
Source organism: Candidatus Nitrosymbiomonas proteolyticus (assembly GCA_017347465.1). Taxonomy (GTDB): domain Bacteria; phylum Armatimonadota; class Fimbriimonadia; order Fimbriimonadales; family Fimbriimonadaceae; genus Nitrosymbiomonas; species Nitrosymbiomonas proteolyticus. The sequence continues at coordinate 1,765,635 of AP021858.1, forward strand.
GGCGGTCGCGCCACTTACGATCACCTTCGGGCGATGTTGCAAGGCAAGATCCCGCATGACATCGTAATCGATCGTCTCGGTCTCGACGTCCACTCCATAGGGGACCACCGAGTACAGCTTGCCGCTGAAGTTCACCGGGCTTCCGTGGGTGAGGTGCCCGCCATGCGCAAGGTTCATCGCCATCAGCGTGTCGCCGGGCTCGAGGAAGCTAAAATAGGCCGCCATGTTGGCTTGAGCGCCGCTATGGGGCTGAACGTTGACGTGCTCCGCGCCAAAAAGCTCCTTGGCCCGTTCGACCGCCAGGTTTTCCACCTCATCCACGACATCGCAACCGCCGTAATACCTCTTGCCCGGATAGCCCTCCGCGTACTTGTCCGTCAAAACGCTCATCATCGCTTCCCGAACCGCAAGGCTTGCGATGTTCTCGCTGGCGATCAGTTCCAGGTTGCCTTCTTGTCGCCGAATCTCCAACTGAATCAGTTCGAAGACCTCGGGGTCGACTTCAGCAAGGGTCGAGCGATGGACGGAAACCGCGTCCGAAGTTGCAGCCATGCCCCATTATGGAAGCATCGCGATCTCGGGGCCACCCAACCGAGAACTCTATTTGACGGCTTCGAGGGCCGACTCAAGGTCCGAGAGGATGTCGCGCGCGTCCTCGATCCCGAGGCTCATCCGAATACCGCCAGGGGCGATTCCCGCTTCTTGCTGCGCCTCCGGAGGCACCGCGCTGTGCGTCATCGAAGCCGGATGCTCGATCAGAGTTCGAATCTGCCCCAGCGACACGGCCAGCGTGATGCTGAGTGAGTTGACGGCCAGATGGTCGATCAACGCCTTCGCTCGCTGATAGGCTTCCTCGGGCGAACCGCTCAGTTCGAAATAGATCATGCTTCCGGGAGCAAAGTTGTCATCGATGTCCCGCATCTGCTTCCGCGCGAGTTCCCGCTGTGGAAACCCATCGAGTCCAGGGTATCGAACCAGTTTCACTTTGGGATTCAGATCGAGATATTCGGCGACCCGTTGCGCGTTTTGCTGTTGCCGCTCCACCCGCAAAGCGAGCGTTGGAATGCCGAAGGTGAGGATGTCCCACGCCGCCTTGGGCGAGAGCGAACCGCCAAAGTCCTTTCGGAAGAGCAGGAGATCGGTTTCTCGTTCTCGCGGTCCGATGACCGCTCCCCCCATATCCGCGCCAAAACCGGCAAGGTTCTTGGTCAGGGAGTGAACCACATAATCGACTCCCAGAGGCAATGGGCGCTGGCAATAGGGCGTTGCGAACGTGTTGTCGATGATCGTGAAAAGCCTGCTCTCTGCGTCGCGGTTCTTATTCGCATCGCCCGCGGCCCTGACGACCTCTTCGATGTCGATCAGGTCGAGGTTGGGGTTGCAGGGCGATTCAAAGTACACCACCTTGGTTTCGGGGCGAATGGCCTTGGCGATCGCCTGTGGATCGCGAAAGTCGACGAACGTGTGACTTACGCCAAACCGCTCCAGCCATCCCGTGATGAGGCTATAGGTGCAGCCGTAGAGCGTCTTGTGGGCGACGATGTGGTCCCCGGCCTTCACGTGAATGCCGATCACGGCGCTGATCGCCGCCATTCCCGTAGCGAAGCTCACCGCAGTCTCGCCCTTTTCGGCAAAGGCAAGGGTCTCTTCCAGAAGACCCTGCCCCGGTTCATCGAGCCTCGAATAGATGTAGATCGGATGCAGTTTGCTCCGATCGAGTTCGGGGTTGGCGAACTGGCGAAATCCCTCAGCTCCTCGCTCGGCGCTTCTGAGTCGAAAGGCTACCGAAGTGGGGATCGGGGGCAGAATGTGGTCGTGGAAGTCCCACTTTTCACTCTTGAACTTGCCGTGAATGAGGACCGACCGGTCGCGATAAGATGATTTTGACATGGCCTAACTCTCCATTGAGTCGAGATGGGAAGGCCGGCGCAGGCTAATCGGCCTCGCTCTATGGGCCACGTCCATATTATGGCTTCTGGCGGGCTTCTGCCGAGCAGCGCGAGGTTATTTGGAGCTCGAGTCGGTCAAACCGTACTTGCGGCGGAATCTTTCGATCCGTCCTGCGGTGTCGACCAGTTTCTTTTGGCCTGTATAGAAGGGGTGGCTGAACGCGCTGATTTCGACCGGAACGACGTAATACTTGACGCCCTCGACCTCGCGGGTCTCGTTCGTTGTGATCGTCGAAACGCCGTACCATTCGTGCTCCCCGTCTACGAAGATAACAGGGTGCGAATTGGGATGAATGCCTTCTTTCATCGAAACCTTCTGTTCAGACCCCCGAAAGGGACCGAACATGAATAATGGCATAAGCGCGGCAAGGGTGTCAACGCGCGGGGCGCCAAACGCCCTTTGCCCCAGCAAAGGTACAATGGTGGCTCCCACGGGGTTTCTTGCGCCAGTGCCGTCGCGTGCCCTGCAACCCGATCAAGGAGACACTACATCTCACCATGAACTCAAAATGGGTTTACCTCTTTCGAGAGGGCAACGCCTCCATGCGCGACCTACTCGGAGGCAAAGGCGCGAACCTTGCCGAAATGACCAACATCGGCCTGCCCGTCCCCCCAGGTTTCACGATCACCACCGAAGTCTGCAACGCCTATTACGCCGCCGGACAGCAACTCCCTGACGGTCTGATGGACCAGGTCTATCGAGCGCTGCAAGACGTGGAGACCGATCTGGGCAAGCGGTTCGGGGACCCCAGCAACCCCCTTCTCGTATCCGTCCGGTCGGGAGCGAAGTTCTCCATGCCCGGAATGATGGACACCGTTTTGAACCTCGGGCTCAACGACGAAATCGTCGAAGCGCTAACGAAGATCGTCGATCCTCGCTTTGTCTACGACAGCTATCGCCGCCTCATCATGATGCTGAGCGACGTCGCCTATTCGGACCGGTTTCCGGGCCTTTCCAAGCACGATTTCGAGCACATCTTCGCGGGCCTCAAGCAAGAGCTGGGGGTTTCAGGCGACTTGGAGGTCGATGCGGAAGGGATGAAGGAGCTGTGCCGTCGGTTCGACGCCCATGTGCTCAAGCTGACTGGCAGCCCGTTTCCGCAGGACCCCCGCGTTCAGCTTCAGGCGGCGATCGAGGCCGTCTTCCGCTCGTGGAACAACGCCAGGGCGATCGTGTACCGGCGCAAAGAGAAGATTTCGGACGACATTGGGACTGCGGTCAACGTGCAGGCCATGGTCTTCGGCAACCGCGGCAACGACTGCGGCACTGGCGTGGCGTTTACGAGGAACGCCGCGACGGGTGAGAAGAAGGTCTTTGGCGAGTACCTCATGAACGCCCAAGGCGAAGACGTCGTCGCGGGCGTTCGAACTCCGGTTCCGATCAGCCAGTTGGCGGCGGAGAACAAGGAGTTGTACGACCAGTTCGAGGAGATCTGCGAGAGGCTCGAACGCCACTACAAGGATATGCAGGACATCGAGTTCACGATCGAGCACGGCAAGCTCTTCATCCTGCAATGCCGAACGGGCAAGCGAACGGGCCCGGCCGCGATCAAGATAGCGGTCGATCAGGTGGAGGAGGGCCTCATCACCCGCGAGCAGGCGCTGCTTCGCGTCGATCCCGAATTGCTCAATCACTGCCTGCTGCCGGTGATCTCCCCCGGCGCGGCGTATAAGGTCATCGCCAAGGGACTTCCCGCGGGGCCGGGCGCGGCGACTGGCATCGCCGTGTTCGACGCTCACACCGCGGCCGAGTTGGGCAAGGGGGGCGAGGGCCGGAACGTCATCTTAGTGCGTGCGGAGACAAGCCCGGACGATCTGAAAGGCATGTTGGCCTCTCAGGGGGTCTTGACCGAAAAGGGTGGGATGACCAGCCATGCGGCCCTGGTCGCCCGTGGGTTCGGGATTCCCACGGTAGCGGGTTGCTCCGATATCTCCGTGGACGCGGCGAACAAGCGCTTTTCGGTCGGCGACGTCACGGTTCACGAAGGCGACGTGATCTCGCTCAACGGGTCCCTGGGCGAGGTCATTTGGGGTGGAGTTGCCGTCGAAGAACCGAAGCTGACGGGCGACTTCAACACGTTCATGGGCTGGGCCGATGAGGGACGGACGATGCGAGTTCGGACCAACGCCGACACGCCTGCGGACGTAGAGCTCGCGTTGCGGTTTGGCGCAGAGGGGATTGGACTCTGCCGCACTGAACACATGTTCTTTGAGGGCGACCGCCGCCCAGTCGTACAGCGGATGATCCTCTCCAAGTCCGATGACGAGCGCCAGGCAGCGCTTGACGAGCTCTTGGAGTTCCAGCGGGACGACTTCGTGGGGATTTTCGAAGCCCTCGACGGCTTGCCCGCTACGGTTCGGCTGATCGATCCGCCGCTCCACGAGTTTCTTCCGAACCTGGTGGAACTCGCGCAAGAGGTGGCCGTGGCGAAGGCCAACGGAAGCCCCAACGCGGAGAAGGAAGCGATGCTTCGAGCCGTGGAGTCGATGCACGAAATCAACCCGATGATGGGCCTTCGCGGGTGCCGGCTTTCGATCGTGTTTCCGCAGATCGTGCAAATGCAGACTCGAGCGATTCTGGAGGGCGCGGCGCGGGTCATTCGATCGGGGCGGCGAGCCGTGCCTGAGATCATGATCCCGCTAGTCGGCCATGTCAACGAGCTCCGGGCCGTAAAGGCAAAGCTCGAAGAAACGGCGCGCAAAGTGGTCGAAGAGCAGGGGGTCGAGATTCCCTACAGTTTCGGAACGATGATCGAGGTGCCGAGAGGCGCGCTGACGGCCGATGAGATCGCCGAGGAGGCCGACTTCTTCAGCTTCGGGACGAACGACCTCACGCAGATGACCTTCGGGTTCAGCCGTGACGATTCCGACCGGTTCTTGCGCCCCTACGTCGAACAGAAGATCCTCCCACGCGATCCCTTCGAGTCGATCGACGTCTCCGGCGTGGGCCAGTTGATGGAGTTCGCCGTATCGAAGGGGCGGTCGGTCAAACCTTGGCTGAAACTGGGGATTTGCGGGGAACACGGCGGCGAGCCGGATTCAATCGAGTTTTGCAACGACCTCGGACTCGATTACGTGAGCTGCTCCCCTTACCGGGTTCCCATCGCCCGATTGGCTGCCGCGCAGGCAGCGCTCAAGAAGGGCGTGGCCGTCATGGTCGACAAGTAGCCATTACGCTTTTCGGGGCGGCTGGCAATAATGCTGGTTTCGCAGGTACTGGTCTACATTAGCGTCACGATTCGGGGCGGACTGTGATACGATTCAATTTGAATTCGACGCCGTTTTGCGGCGTTGGTTGAAATGATAGGAGGAGATTCTGTGAAAACACTTCGAATTGCTGCGCTTGCTGTGGTGGGCGGCGCGATCGCTTCGGCAAATGCCACTTGGTACTTCAGCGAGGCCGCTTTCGTGGCGGCTATTGCCCCAGGTTACTACCTGGAGACGTTTGCTGGATGGACCTACGGTTCGCCGCTGAACGGCTCTCAGTTGACTTGGAGCGCCCCGGGCGCGAACGGCTACGGCTGGGATGCGAGCGCTCCTGGCGGACTCTGGTCGAACCCAGACGCTCTCTCGACGAACTCCGCGTTCGATCCCGTAACGATCACGATGACCGGTAACACGGCGACGGCGTTTGGCGCCCGACTCGCGAACTCCGACATCAACGGCGCCCTGATCAACGGAACGGTTACCCTCGACATCGCCGGTATTGGCCTTCAGAGCATGGCCACCGGTGGGGGTGAGCAGTTCATCGGTTGGGTCGGTGGCGGCGCGATCACGAGCGCGACCATGTCGGCCGACGATCCCGGCGTCAATAGTTGGGTCAACATCGACAACGTCTACACGGGCGTGGTTCCTGAGCCTGCGACGATGCTCGCCCTTGGGCTGGGCAGCGCTGTAGTCGCTCTGCGACGCCGCGTTCGCAAGTAAGCGAACTCGAAAGTCCTTGCCGAGCGTCCCGTGCAAGCCACGGGGCGCTCGCTTCTGTTTCTGGTGCGCTGAACGGATGGGAGACCCCAAGCCGTCTCTCTGAGAAAGAGGCAAACATAGGACTACGGGAACTGAAACTCGTCGGTTCGTGTTCCGGTAGTTACAGGAAGGAACCCCAAGGAAATCACCTCGTGGCAAGTCGAAACGTCGCAGCGATCGTAGCTGATAGCGGAGCGTTCAGCGAACTGATGGAGAAGACCTACAAGAAGGTCTTCAGCCTCGCCTACCGACTTGCCGGTGATCGGAACGACGCCGAGGATCTCACCCAAGAAGCTTATTACCGGGCGTACCGCAGTTTCGGAGATTATGAGGGCGACAAGCCGTTCGAAAACTGGATCTTCCGGATCGTTACACGGCTTTTCCTCGACCTCTTGCGAGCCCGAAAGCGGCGCATCCAGCCGGTGTCCCTCGATTCGCCCCTAATTCGTGAGAGCACCGAGGAATCGCTGTTCTTCGAAGTCGCAGACTCCGCGCCTGACCCCGAAGCGCAGTTTGTCGATCAGACGTTTTCGGAAGACCTGCAACTGGCGTACAACGCGTTGAGTTCCGAACAGAGGATGCTCGTCATGCTCGCCGATGTCCAGCAAATGCCATACAAAGAGATCGCTCTGCTGATGGACAAGCCTGTGGGCACCATTCGGTCGAGGCTCCACAGGGCTCACAAGCAGATGCGGGCGAAGTTGCTGAGGCTGCGTGAGGGGCGCGCTCCGACAGAGAGCCCCAGCTAACCTCCTCTCCCAATTCGAGCGCCGAAAGGGTCAAATCACCCGCAAATCGGGGTAGCCTCCCCGCATGATGGCAGCTTCCCATGCGCGTGGCCGGGGCCGAGTCGTCCCGGTTCTTCTTGTCCTTTTGTCGCTATTCTCGGGCGCGTACGGCCAGAAGAAGGTCCTGACGCACGACTTGTACGACAGTTGGAAGTCGATCCGCTCGCCAATGCTCTCGAAGGACGGCAAGTGGCTCGCCTACCAGGTGGCGCCTCAAGTCGGCGACGGCGTGTTGATCGTACGGGCGACCGCCTCGGGCGCAGAAGTGAAGATCGAGCGGGGAACTGCCGCGAACTTCAGCCACGATTCGAAGTATCTGCTGTGTACGGTCGTCCCACCGAAAGAGGAAGTCGACAAGGCGCGCCGCGAGAAGAAGCCCGCCAAAGACCAGCCCAAGAACTCCCTGGCCGTGCTCGAACTCGGGCAGTCCACGCCTAAGGTCATCGAACGCGTTCGATCATGGCGGCTCGCCGAAAAGGGGGGCTCGTGGTTCGCCTATCAGATCGAAGAGGTTCCCCCGGCAACGCCAGCGCAGCCTGCGAAACCCGCCGAGGGACAAGAGGCCGCTGAGAAGCCCCAAGGTCCCCAAAAGAAGAAGGACCATGCTCCCGGTACGCCTCTGCTTTTGCAGCAGATCGGTTCGGCAAAGGAGATCCGGGTACCGGATGTGGCTTCCTATACGTTCTCCGAAGACGGCTCTTTAGTGCTTTTTGCCGCATCTACCAAGGATGGCAAAGGCGACGGTGTGTTCTATCTCGATCTGGGCAAGGAGGCGACGTACCCAGTCGTCTCGGCGTTGGGACGATACTCGCAGTTGACCTATCATGACAAAACGCGCAGGCTGGCTTTCCTCAGCGATAAGGACGATTATGCGGCGGAGAAGCCCAAGCAGAGCCTTTTCGTGTATCGGCTGGGTGAAGTCAAGGAGCAAGCGATGGTGTCCGCATCGACTTCGGGCGTCCCCCAAGATTGGGAGATCGTGACTCGGGGCGCGCTGAGGTTCTCAGACTCCGGTGCGCGGGTGCAGTTTGCCACAGCGCCGCTCGCGCCCGAGGCCCCGAAGGACGACACCCCCGAAGAAGAGAAGGTGCAGGTCGACGTGTGGAATTGGCGCGACCCGCAGCTCCAGCCTCAACAACTGCTGCAAGCCAACGCCGAGCGAAATCGAAGCTATACCGCGGTGCTGCACCTTGGCTCCAACCGGGTCGTTCAGCTCTCTTCGCCCGACTTGCGAACCGTCAACGTCGGAGGGAAGGGCGACGCCAAGTTCGCCGTTGCCGCAGACGACCGGCCGTATCTTCAGCACATCTCCTGGGACCAGGGGTACTACGACATCTACATCGTCAACGTTGAGGACGGCTCGCGGAGGAAAGCGCTCGAACAGTGGGCCGTCGTGCCCTCGACCTCGCCCAGCGGCCGCTTTGCGATGGTGTATGACGAGGTGAAACGAACGTGGTCGAGCCTCGAACTCGCAACTGGAAAGATCACCGACCTGAGTTCGGCGATTCCCTATGCGATCCACGACGAAGAGGACGATCATCCTGCAAATCCCGGATCGTATGGACTGAGCGGGTGGACGGATGGCGACAAGCGCGTGCTCATCAACGACCGCTTCGACATCTGGGCTTGCGATCCGACGGGCGCGGCGAAGCCCACCTGCGTGACCGACGGCGTCGGACGGGCGTTTCGGATCAGCTTCCGGCCCGTCGTTATGGATCGCGAGCGCGACACCCTAGACCCCGCCGCTCCTCTGTTCTTGCTCGGCATGAACGAAGACACCAAGGCGACCGGTTTCTTCCGCGACCGAGTGGAAGGAGTCGGATCGCCCGAGCGGCTGCTTTATGAAGACGCAATCCTCACGTTTACGACGAAGGCGGAGCAATCCGACAGGATCGTCTACACGCGCCAAACCTTCACGGAGTACCCCGACCTCTGGCTGGCTACCACCCACTTTCAGGGCGGAAAGAAGGTCTCGGAGGCAAACCCGCAGCAGTCGGAGTACAACTGGGGCGCCTCGGAGCTTGTTCGATGGGTGTCGGGCGAGGGCGTGCCGCTCAGCGGCGTACTCGTCAAGCCGGAGAACTTCGATCCCGCCAAGAAGTACCCGATGATCGTGTACTTCTACGAGCGCCTCTCCGACCAACTTCATCGGCATCGAGTTCCAGCGCCCAGCGCTTCGACCATCAACCCAACCGTATATGCCAGCAACGGCTACTTGGTCTTCATGCCCGACATCCCTTATGAGATTGGATTCCCCGGAGAGAGTTCGGAGCAGGCGATCATTCCGGGGGTGCTCTCTTTGATCGATCGAGGGTTCGTCGATCGCCAGCGCATCGGCATTCAAGGACAGAGCTGGGGCGGCTATCAGGTAGCGTTTCTGGTGACGCGGACCAACCTCTTCCGAGCCGCTTGCGCCGGCGCCCCGGTTTCCAATATGTTCTCCGCGTACGGGGGCATTCGGTGGGGAAGTGGCCTGGTTCGGGCCATGCAATATGAGAAGGGTCAGAGCCGAATCGGCGCGACCATTTGGGATAAACCCTTGCTCTACATCGAGAACTCGCCCGTGTTCTGGGCAGACCGCGTCAACACGCCGCTTCTGATGATGCACAACGACAAAGATGGCGCCGTTCCCTGGTATCAAGGCATCGAGTACTTCACGGCTTTGCGGCGGCTGCAGAAGCCCGTTTGGCTCGTGGTGTACAACAACGAGGACCACAACCTCACGCGACGGCCCAATCAGAAGGATTGGGCGGTTCGGATGCAGCAGTTCTTCGATCACTACCTCAAGGACGCACCCGCGCCGAAGTGGATGACCGAGGGCGTTCCCGCCGTCGAAAAGGGTCGGACTTTGGGCCTTGAGATGCCGGGAGCGGGCAAGCCAGGAGGCTAGCGGGCGATTGGGCTCGCCCAGCCGGGTGGACCCTGAGGTTCCCCGGTAGAAATGCCGATAGTCCAATGAGGGCCGAGTGCGCCCTCGCTGGACACATGAGTTCGATTCAGCGTCTGCTGCGCCATACCGACCTACTCCTGGGAATGGGCCTCATAGCCGTTGTTGGGATTCTCATCATCCCGCTGCCGCACTGGCTCCTCGACCTCGGGCTGGTCATGGCGATCGGCGCGTCGGTGGTTATCCTGCTCGCGGCGGTCAACGTGACCGACCCGCTCCAGTTCAGCGTGTTTCCGAGCCTCCTGCTCATCACGACGCTTTACCGGCTCGCCCTCAGCATTGCTGCCACGAAGCTGATTCTGGGTACGGCCGAGGCGGGCCATGTCATCGATACGTTCGGAAGCCTAGTGATGGGGGGCGACTTCGTCGTCGGCTTCGTGGCGTTCCTCATCCTCGTCGTCGTGCAATTCGTGGTGATCACGAACGGCGCGGGCCGGGTATCTGAAGTCGTCGCCAGGTTCACGCTCGACGCGATGCCCGGAAAGCAAATGGCGATCGACGCCGACCTCGCAGCGGGGATCATCGACGACGAAGAAGCCAAGCAACGACGCAAACAGATCAAGCAAGAGGCGGACTTTTACGGCGCGATGGACGGCGCGTCCAAGTTCGTCAAAGGCGACGCCATCGCCTCGATCCTCATCATCCTGATCAACATCATCGGCGGGTTGGCGGTGGGGTTCCTGAAGGGCCAGGGCGACGCCATGACGATTTTGAGAACCTACGCGCTTCTCAGCGTGGGCGAAGGCCTCGTCAGCCAACTCCCGGCCCTCCTCATAAGCACGGCGAGCGGCCTGATGGTAACCCGCGCGGGACAAGAACGGAGCATGGGCGCAGAGGTGACCGCGCAGCTTCTCGGACAGCCGAGAGCGATGCTGTTTGCAGCGATTTCTCTGGGCTGCCTGGCCTTTGTTCCAGGGTTCCCGGCCACGATCTTTCTGGGCGTGGCGGTGCTCTTGTATGGGCTCTATAGCTACCTCAAGGGGAACCCCAACGCCCTGCGCAACCTATCCCTTGGTAAGTCTGACAACAAACCTGACGGCGCAAAGCAGGAAGCGAAGAAGGACGCCGTCCCGCAAGGGCCCGAAGCCGTTCTTCCGTTGCTCGGCGTTGATCCGCTCGAAATCGAAATCGGATACGGGCTCACCAAACTCGCGGACCCACGAGTGGGGGGCGACCTCGCCGATCGAGTCTCTGCGACTCGGAGGCAGATCGCGATGGAGATCGGTTTCGTAATGCCGACCGTTCGAATTCGGGACAGTATCCATCTGCGGTCGAACGAATACGTCTTGAAGGTCCGTGGGGAAGAGGTCAACCGCTCCGAAGTGATGCCAGATCGGCTCCTTGCGGTGAATTCCGGCGCGGTGATTCAGAACGTGGCTGGGATCGCCGCAAAGGACCCGGTCTTCGGGCTGGACGCCTTGTGGGTCGAAGCGGGCGACCGAGAGGCTGCGGAGCGTGCGGGATTCACCGTCATCGAGCCTTCGGCGGTGTTGAGTACCCACCTCTCTGAGGTCGTTCGGGCACATGCCGCCGATCTCCTGAGCCGCCAAGACGTCCAGACGTTGCTCGACAATGCGAAGGCGCACGACGAGGCGGTCGTCAACGAACTCGTCAACAACGTGCTGCAGGTCGGGGACATTCAGAAGGTCCTCCAACACCTCTTGCGGGAGAAGGTGCCGATCCGGGACATGGTGACGATCCTCGAAACCATGGCGGACTTCGGATCGCGCGTCAAGGACCCCGAGCAATTGGGCGAGCTCGTCCGCGCGGCAATCTCTCGCACGATCACCCGGCAATACCTCGATGACAACAATAAGCTGTATTGCATCACGCTCGAACCGGCTGTCGAGCGAGACCTTGCCGAGAAGGTCAACGTGACGAGTTTCGGCTCGATGCTCGTGCTCGATCCCGATGAGCAGCGCCATCTCGTGCAGCGGCTGCAATCTGAAGTCGATCGCGCGTCGGCGCAAGGCTATCAGGCGGTGCTGATCTGCAGCACGCAGCTCAGGCTGCCCCTACGGCGGTTGGCTGAAAAGAGCCTTCCCTCGCTCCCGATCCTGGCGTATAACGAGGTCGCCGAAAAAGCCGAAGTCGAGTTCGTCGGCCAGGTCAAAGCCGCTTGATCAATACCCCATTTCCGGGTCGATGCGATTCTCCATAGCCTCTCCCTGCTCGGCTTGCCGCAGCAGTTTGGCGATGTGTTCGAAGCGGTGGGACTCCACTTCGGTCGAACTTCCGCCCCGATGGGGACTGAGGACCACGTTGTCCAAAGTCTCGAACGGGTAATCGGAGGGGGACACTCGTTCTCCAGGTTTCGGATAGCGGTACCAGACGTCGAGTCCGGCTCCCCCCAAGTGGCCGGAGGCGAGCGCTTCGAAGAGCGGACGCTCGTCGACGATCTTGGCTCTGGCGACGTTGATCAGAATCGTGCCCTTGGGCAGCGCGGCGAGTTCCCTTTCCCCGATCATCCCTTCGGTGCGCGGCGTGAGGGGCAAAGCGATGTGGAGCACTTCCGCGCACGCGAGGGCCTCGGCGAGGTTCTGGAAGGAAACCACCGAAACAGGGGCGTCCGCGCCGAGCTCGGGCCGGTTTCGCATCGCCGTGACCTTCATCCCGAGCCCAACGCACGCCTTGGCGATTCTCCTCCCGATCCCGCCATAGCCCAGAACCAGAGCCCGCTTGCCTTCTAGTCTGAGGGACTGGGCATCGTCCCATCGGGGGGACCAGTCGCCCTTCCGAAGCAATCGGTCCATCGGCACGATTCTCTTGCATACTGCGAACATCAGTGCAAGAGCCATCTCGGCGGTCTCTGGGCCGCTATGGTGGATGTTGTGAAGGCTCAGGCGCGGGCGTTGGCGCAAGAGCGTGAGCGTCTCTGGAGGCACGCCCGTAAACGGCACGATCACGGACCTCAGAACGCTCGACGCCTCCAACCTCTCCGCGTTGGGCCAACCGTCGACCAATACCTCGTAATCGGATGGCCCCGGTTCGCCGCCGAATAGTTCGATGCCTTCGCCGACCCACTCTCGGAGCCGCGCGACCTCCTCTGCGGAGGACAATCGGGGGTACCAAACTCTCACTCGCCCAGGTGTACCCCATGCCCGGCAGAGGGAAGCGTCAGTTCCCGCCTTTGTTCGTCATGTCCGCGCTTCGGCGATATCCGTCCCCCAGCAGGTGTTCGGCGAAGTACTCGTACATCATCTGCGTAAAGTACCCCGTCATGCTGCCGAAGCCATGCGCTTGGCCCGGCATCAGCATGAAGTCGAACCTCTTGTTGGCTTTGATCAGCGCATCCACCAGCCGAATCGTGTTGCCGGGATGGACGTTGTTGTCCATATCCCCATGTACGAGGAGCAACTTACCCTTGAGGTTCGCGGCCATTTCGGCGTTCGTAGGCACCTTGATCTCGAAAGTGGTCTCCTCGACTTCGTTGCCTTGAGCGTCCTTGACCTTCTTCTTGACCTCCTTTAGGCCGTGGTGCTGCTCGCTCCAGTTCTGGTTGTAGATGTTGTTGTCGTGGTTGCCTGCAGAGGAGACCCCGACCTTGAAGAAGTCGTTGTAGGGAGGGACGAGCAGGGCGGCCGCGGTCATGAACCCACCGCCGGAGTGCCCATAGATGCCCACCCTTTCGATGTCGATCCAAGGGTTCTTGGCGGCGAGTTGCTCGATCCCGGCTTTCTTGTCGGCGAGCCCGTAGTCTCGCAGGTTGTAATAGCCGTAGCTGTGGTAGGCGTTGGAGCGTCGCGGGTTGCCTCCGCGGTTGCCGATCTGAACCACGATGAACCCAAGCTGCGCTAGCTCTTGCTGCCCCCCGGTCGGTGAGAACCCGACCGTTACCGATTCGGTTTGCGGACCCGGATAGACGTACGCGATGATCGGGTACTTCTTGTTCGGGTTGAAATCGAACGGCTTCCACATGTTGCCGTAGATTTCTGTGACTCCGTCCGCGGCTTTGACGACGAACGGCTCGGGGAACCTCCACCCCATTTCTGTGAGTTGCGAGAGGTCTGCCTTTTCCAACTCCATGATGACTTCGCCGTTCGCATCGCGAAGCACGCATCCGGGCGCAAGGTCGATTCGCGAGAAGCTATCGACGAGAAACCTCTGCTTCGGGGAGGGCGCGGTCGAATGGTTGGCATCGCCGGCATCGAGGAGCCTAAGATTCTTGCCGTCCAGTTGGACGGAATAAAGGTGCGAGTGGTAGGGGTTCTCCCCCAGCTCTCGACCCACTGCGCGAATCCAGACCTTGCCTCCCTCCGCATCGACTGCGACGATCGAGTCAGCTCGCCACGGACCGGACGTGAGGGCGTGCTTCAGAGTTCCGTCGTTGCTGTAGAGGTAGTAATGACCCCACCCCGTTCGTTCGGAGAACCAAATGAAGTCGCCGCCAGGCTTCACGTATCGAACGCCTTGGGTTTCGAGGAAGGCGTTCTCTGTGGACTCGCTGAGCAAGACCTTCGACGCAGTGGTCAGCAGGTCCCATTCACAAAGGTCCAGATTGCGCTGGAGGCGATCCCTACGAACGAACCGAAGCTGCTTCGAGTCTGGCGCCCACTCGATATCGGACACCCGTTGGTCTTTCCAGCGCTCGACCGGCACTTTTTGAAACAGCTTGCCTTCCGTGCGGAAGACGTGAACCTCTTGCTGCGCGACGTCGGCTTCGCCTGGCATCGCGTACTTGTAGCTCATCAGGGTAGGCCGGGGTTGGGAAAGGACGTTGACAAGGAACAGTTCTTTGACCTTTCTGGAGTCTGAGCGAACCACATAAAACGCCTTCGAATCGGACGACCACCTTACGTTGGCGCGAACTCGGCGAGGCGCCTGTCCGGTTCGTTCCTCTTGCTGCTCCTCGTCTTCTTGGCGTCCGCCAAAACCGCCGTCGCTCCCGAAGCTGTAGTACTGGGCTCCGTCTTTGCTCAGCTGGATGGGTTCGTCCTCCTTGCCCACTTCGACGACGAATAGGTTGTGGTTCTCGGAGTAGGCGTACCACTTGCGATCGGGCGAGAAGTTTCTGTATTCGCGGGACTGCTGGGTCCCCGGTCGCTGGGCTTGGCCCTGAGTGGGCGGTGCTTGCGCCCTTCCGAGCGACTTCAGCGCGCCGGTCGCCAGCTCGAGTTCAAACCGTTGCTCGTCCGTAGTGAACCGAAACTTCGTGCCATCGTCCGTCACGCTCGTGGCGCTCAGGCTCAGCGCGTGAGCCTCCTTGGGCTTCTTGGTGGCTTCGGTTAGGTCGGCGGCGAGCTTTTGATGATCGAACAGAGGCTTCTTTTGCTTGGCTTTCGCGTCCACAAGCACGTACCGTGTGCCTGCCGCGTCTCGCCATGAATACCAGAACTTGTCCGTTTCGCCGATCCAGTTAGCCGAAATCGAGTTGCTATAGACGAATTTCTGGAGTTTGCTGTTCGCAAACTGTTCTTGCAGCTTCCAATTGGCACGGACTTCGGTCTGCGCCAGCCCAGCGGAAGGCGCAAGGAGCGCGATCCCCAAGGCGGAAGCGAAGCCAAACCTGTTCAGAAGGTGAGTGGCCCGAAGGGGGGCGAAGTCGCGAGAGAGTGGACGTGCGGTCATCTGTGGTTTCCTCATGCGGCAGGGGGCAGCCAGAAAGCAAGCACCCGCTTTCCGGCGGTCTTCCCTCCGGCTATAAGCGAAATACGATCACGCGACGAGCGATTCCTTCAGAAACCCCTAGTTCTGAGTACCAAAGAACTCGCGATACGAACAATCCCAGGGCGAATCCCCGGGCTGTTCGAATCTGGGGCCTATCGGCCGCCTTTGGCCAAAGCAGAATCGAGCTGGATATTCGCAGTCCGGAGCCTCTGGGCGAGCAATCGGGCGATATTCGCCATCAGCGCGGCCTTCGTCGAGGCATCCTGATCCATCAATTCTCGGAGCCTTGCCGAGGGAATTACTGCGACCGAAGTCCCGCCGACGCTTACGACGTTAGCCGAGCGCGGCTGATCGTCGATGAGCGAGACCTCGCCGATGATGCTGCCCTCTCCGATCTCCGCCAACGTCTCATCCGAAAACGTCTTGATGCAGGCAAGCCCGCGCAGAATCAGCATGAGGTCGGAGTTGCGGTCGAATTGCCGGACGATCGTATCGCCTCCATTGAACTCCTTCACAGCGGCGAGCCCCACGACCGAGTCCAATTGACCCTCGTTCAGGCCTTGAAACAAGTAGTTCTTCTTCAGTACTTCAACGACTTCCAACGATCCTTCCTCCAGATGCTCATTGTATGCCATTCGACGCCCTGAAACAACCTCCTCTAGCTGCGGTAACATCGAATTGCCTCAAGAATGTCTGTTTTGGTACGCCCCTATCAACCCCAAGACCGAATTGGCTTCGGTCACGTTCGGTCCATGGTCTACCGAAACGGCGCGCCGGTGTCTCCGGATGAGAATCTGATCCCGATCGATTGCATGGGTTTCGTGGCGGAGATCGACGGCCGGATCGTCGGCGCCTTTACTGGGATCGATATGTGGTCCACGCACCACCATCGCCTCGTTCGGACGATGGGGATCGCTTCGGTCGGAGTCCTGCAAGAGGCCCGCTCGCAAGGGGTGGGGAAGGCTCTGATGGCGGAGTCGATGCGCTCTCTCAAGGAGTCCAACTTCGTTCTGGCCTCCCTTTACCCATTCCGAGGTTCCTTCTATCGTAAGTTCGGCTATGAGTATTGCGGCCTGCGCCGAAGAATCACGTGCCCTGCCGCCGATTTCCCTTCCGTCGAGCCCACATTGCCAGTCCGCGCGCTCAAGCCTCACGAACTCGATCTCGTGCGACCTTGCTACGAGGCGTTTGCAGAACGCTACAACGGGATGAACCTCCGCAACGAGCAGCAGTGGGTGCGGCAGATGGGAGGCGAAACCCCGTTCTCTCTGTTCACTTTCGGCGACCCCATCGAGGGCTATGTGGCGGTTCGGCTGCAATCGACTTTCTGGGAAGACCAGCCGATTCGAGAGTTCGTTTGGACGTCGAGCCGCGCCTACGCGACCGGCCTCTCGTTTGTGAAGACGCTTCTGGTGAATAAGACTTCCGCGACATGGGACGAACCCGGCGACGGCCTGTTTGCGGCTCGGCACTTCGAGCGCGGGATTTCGGTGGGAATCGAGAACCCCATTATGTACCGGGTCATCG
Organism: Candidatus Nitrosymbiomonas proteolyticus; assembly: GCA_017347465.1. Taxonomy (GTDB): domain Bacteria; phylum Armatimonadota; class Fimbriimonadia; order Fimbriimonadales; family Fimbriimonadaceae; genus Nitrosymbiomonas; species Nitrosymbiomonas proteolyticus. The sequence goes on from AP021858.1 coordinate 1,782,419, forward strand.
ACGTGCCGTCCTCGCTTCGCGGTCTTAGATGCGAGCATGGGGAAGGCGAGTTTGTCCTCGAGGTCGCGGATACTCAACTGCCTGAGAACGCCGGCCCGTGGCGAGTGAGGTTCAACTCAGATGGGACGACGGTCGAAGCCGTGGAAGCCTCGCAGACAGGGATTCGACTGGGAATCGGAGCCTACACGCAAGCTTGGATGGGCGAACCAGGGTGGGAAGGTGTGCGTTTCACCGACGACCTCGAGGTCCTTGCTCCCGCACACCTCGATGCCGCGCGCAAGTTGATGCCCTTCCGGCGCGGACTTTGCCTGGATTACTTCTGAAGCCTAAGGTCCGTTCTGTTACTCGCCGCCGACTCGGGTCGCTCCTTGGGGAGGACGCCAAGAAAACTGGTCTGGGGTCAGCTTAGGGTCGAGCACGAGCGACTTGTATTGGCCTTTGGCAGAAAAATCGAGCAAGACGTAGTTCCAGCCCGCCGGCAGCCAGTTTTTGCGATCGACGAACAACGTGATCTTCGCTTGCGCGTTCCCTTCCGACTTCAATTGAACCGCGTAGCAATCCTTCCCGGCGAAACGTTCCTCCCGCGCCGAAGTGGGAGTCAGCTTGGCGTCGTTGGGAAAGACCAGCGCCTCCAAACCCACCATCGCGCCGAGATTGAACGAAGCGCCCGGAGGCAACCCGGCAGCGGGGGCGGGAGCCACCGAATATCGCTTGTCTGCGAGCATCATCGTGTACGAAGACTTTCCGTCTTGATACACGCCGAGGTGCTTGGATTGGAACCTTGCGAGGTTCGGTTTCAGAAACTTGAAATCGAACGCTTCGGTTTCGCCGTACGAAACGACCTCAGCGCGGCCTTGAAGCGCATTGGCCTTCGAGAGGGTTGCGTTCATCTTGGCCACCACCTCTTCGGCGAAGGCCTTGCTATCGGTTTGCGGACTCAGGGCGATCAGGAGGGTTAGGCTCAGAGCGTTCATGGTGTTCGTTTTCAGGCTGCTTCCCTGAGTTCCAGACGGGCTAAAGAGCCCACAGCTTCGGTCTTCTCCCTTGCGGGTCCGAGCCAAGCGTCCCGAAGACGCTGCATAACAGGATTCGAATACGGGGCTGGCTCGACTCGAAGCCGCTCGGCGACCTTGGAGCCAAGCATCATTCGGACGGGGCGCAAGCCGTCTTCGCCCTTGACGACGATCGAAAGTTCCGTTCCGACCTGTTGCCTCGCCAGAACTTGCGACGCGAGGTCTCGCAGCGATCGGATGGTGGCCGACCGCATGGAGACTCCAGCGATCTCGACCACTTGCTCTCCCGCCTTCAAGACCTCTGCCCGACTAGGGTCCACGGTCGTCAATCGGAGCCCCGCCGACGGGTCGTCGATGGTCCACGAGAACCCAAAATCGGGATCTCTCGCCATCCGAAGACGCATCGAGAGGCCCATCTTTTCGAGTTGCTGCTCAACGGGCAATTCGCCCGGTTGCATCACCCATTTGTCGTAGGCTTCGCCCAGCTTCTCCCCGCCGAACCGCACCAATTCTCTGCGAATGGACTCTTCCTCGAACCCAGGCCGTCCGTCCTTGCACTGGTCGTAGAGGGCGCGCATGACGTCGTCCAACGAGCGCTTTCCTGACGTGGCCGTTCGGAGTTCGATGTCGAGGCAGAGTCCCAGAAGCCACCCCGTGTTGTAGTAGTTCACGCCGAATCCGGAGCTATTCCCTCGGCCGTTGTTGGCTTCGCCGACTCGGTAGCTCGCGTCGTAGGGGCTGACCTTGAGGCGCTCTTCGTTGGAGCGCGTCCGATTGACGTTCGATTCGACTTGACGATAGAACTCGTCTCTGCCGAACCATCCGGTCCTCGTGGGCAACAGGGAAGCGTAATAGTCGGTAACGCCTTCGAGCCACCACAGCGCGCCGGTTTTGGGTAGCTGGGTGTAGTCAAAGGGTCCGAGCGGGTAGGAGCGAATGCGCTTCACGTTCCAAAGGTGAAAGAACTCATGGGCGCACAGGTACATCGTGCTTGGTCCGACGCCCACAGCAAGGCCGATTTGAGTGCTGGAGAGGTGTTCGAGGCCGCCCCCTCCGCTCATCGCTGGGCTCACGCTGAAGTGCCACACATACTTGCTGTAGGGCAACCCCCCAAAGAACTCAGCTTGGCTCTCCGTCACCTGCCTGCACATTCTCATCACGAACTCGCGGTCGATGTGCTGCTTGAGGCGTCCCCGATAGACGATGTAATGGGGCTTTCCTCGCGCCGAATAGGAGTCCATGAGGAAATCGCCCATCGTGACGGGGTTGTCGGCGAGGACATCGTAATCCTCAGCGCGATAGCTCCCGTCGCGTCGCTCGTCAATGCCGAGGACGGCGAGCCACCCGTGGGGCAAGTCGAACGTCAGAAGACAGGGCTCCGTTTTTCGATCGACGACGTACAAGTAGGTGGGCGGGCCACTGTAATGCATCGCTCCGTCAGCGGGGTTGTTGGCGACCCAATACTTCGCGGTCAGCGATTTCACGTTGGCCGTATCGACGTTCCACGTGAACGCCTCGGGCTTGGTGAACGCGAGTTCCTTCCCGGCCTCCGAAGTGAATCGAATGTCCTTGATCCCTGCGGCAAAGTCGCGCAACACGTACGCTCCGGGCGACCAACTCGGGACTTGAAGCGCCGTCGTCGAGGAAGTCACGGGCACGGTCATGGTGACCTCGAGCCTTTGCTGCTCGGGAAGCGCTTTGACCTTGTAGCCGATGTCGGCCAGGCACGAGGCCGCGAAGGCCATCGCGGCCGACCCAATTAGGAATCGTATCGTTCGCATTGCGATTCAATTGTATCTGGCGGAGCCGCTTACGGGTTGCGTTTGAAGGGCCCGTCCTTCATCCCCGACTCGAACGCGGTCAGATAGAAGAGCCGCGCGGCGTTCACGATCTTGTCGAAATTGATCTTGTCGATCGTGTCGGAGGGCTGGTGGTAGTCGGGATGGAAGCCGGTGAACAGGAACGCGATCGGGATGCCCTTGGCGGCGAAGCTGTAGTGATCGCTCCGGGTGTAAACGCCCTCTTCGTCGTATTCGAACTCAAACCCCACATGCTTGTTCTGTTCGAGGATCATCTCGTGCAGTTCGTTGGAGATTCGTTTGCTTCCGACAAGGTGGATCGTGTTGAGGTTGTCGCTTGCGGCCTCCCCTTGCTTCTCCTCGTTGCGCCCGACCATGTCGAGCTGCAACTCGCAGACCATCTTCTCGTTGGGGATGATCGGATTGTCGACGTAGTGTTTGGAGCCGATCAGCCCCATCTCTTCCCCGCAAAACCACATGACGAGGATGCTGCGCTTAGGTCGGACCGGATTCGTCGCAAGGGCTTTGGCGACGAGCATCACCGCGGTGCTGCCCGAACCGTCGTCGTCAGCGCCCCAGTAGACGGTCCCATTCTGAACGCCAAGGTGATCGAGGTGGGCTCCGATGCCCACCACTTCGTTCTTCAGCACGGGGTCGCTTCCTTCGAGCAATCCCACCACGTTGGGCACCCCTAGTTCCTCGGTTTGAACCTTCACGACGACCTTGGCGGAGGTTTCGGTGGTTTCGAGTCGGGCGGTCGCATCAGGAAGGTCGTCGAGCGAAACCAGCTTGGGATCGACCCTAACGAATTTCGCAAGCTCCTTGGCGACTTCGAGGCTGATCTCCCCTCGGAAGCTCGCGCGGCTGGTGCGCGTCCCGCCACGGGAAACCGACCACTGCGAGTCGGCGGTGCTCTTTACGACCGTTAGCACGGCTGCGGGGCGGGCGGTGAAGAGTTGCTGCCGGAGTCGCCTTCCGACTTGGGCGGCGGACACGACCACGATCTTCCCTTCGAGAGCGGAGGGATTGTCGAGCGAAGGGTCTGTGCCCGTGGCCCGAACAAAGGCTACGTTGCCCTCGACTTCGCCATCGGCGGACGATGCGAAGCGCAACGATTTGAACTGTTTGTCGCCGACTTGCAGGAGCGTCTCCTCCGGATTCGAGCGGCTTCGTTGGAAGGGCACGTTCTGAAAATAGGTGCCGTTGTCGCCGATCGCCTTGAAGCCCCATTCCTTAAGATGCTTGGCGATGTACTCCGCCGCCTTCTGATAGCCGTCCTGACCCGTTCCCCGACCCTGACACTCTGGACCGGCGAGATAGCCTAGGTACTCCTTGGCGTCGGCGAGCGAAATCGACTCGAAGCCGGTCTTGACTCGTTCTGCGGGGGGGACTGCTCCAGCGAATTGGGCGGGCGCCCAAGCTGCAAGGCCCGCAAACAACGCGACGGAAAGCAAACGGGAAGGATGACCGCTCATGATTCCCATTACTTCGCTAAGGGCCGCCAGGTTCCCTTCTTTGCGCGAATTCTCGCAGGTACGCTTGGCCCGTGCGGACCGGAATCACGCTGGCGATGATCGCCCGAAACGAGGAGCGTTGCTTGGCGCGATGCCTCAGTTCGGTGAAGGACCATGTCGAGAGCATCGTCGTCGTCGATACGGGTTCGACCGATCGCACGCCGGAAATCGCGCGTTCGTTCGGGGCGCGGGTAGAGGCTATCGAATGGCCCGGCGCATTCGACGAGGCTCGGAACGCTTCCCTTGCCTTGGTCGAAACTGAGTGGGTCCTGTGGCTCGATGCCGACGAGTGGTTTGTCGAAGGGCACGCCTCTCAGCTTGCCGTGGCGATAAGGCGCGAGGACGCGTTCGGCTACCTCCTTGTCCGGCGCGATCTATTCCCGTCAGGAGGATTCGGCGAACAGGTCCTGCTTCGGCTTTGGCGTCATGATCCCTCGCTGAGGTTTGTGGGGGTGATTCATGAGCACTTGGACCCTGATGCACTCGAACGGGCGACAAGCCGACGGAAGGTCTTCGAATCAAGAATCGCGTTTTTTCACGACGGGTTCCGACCCGAGCCTTCCGAGGAGAAGCTGGCGCGAAACGTTCCTCTTTTGCGGAAGGAACTCGAATTGCGTCCGGGTCAAATCTATTACGAAATCGAGCTTGCGAACAGCCTCGAACGGATGGGCGATCCTGAAGGGTTGGTTTGGCGAGAAAGACTCTTGAACAAGCTTTTGGCCATGGCCGACCTCGATGATCCGCCCGATACCACGGTGAGCCTTTTCTTCTGCAACTACCTTGCCGGCCTTGCCGACTCCGATCTCCGAAGCGCCGAGGCCGACGCCGTGATCCGGCTTGCGCGCGGGTGGTTCGCGCTTCACCCCACCGTGCTTTCGCTCGTGGCACAGACGGAAATCCGTCGGGGGAATCTGGTCGGCGCGTACGCCGCGCTCCGCGATGTCGAGCAATTGGCCGAGTCCGGCGCCTACGACCGGACAACCTCGACGAACCCGATCCTGCTGGGAGAAGGGCTCTATCTCAACCTTGGGATCGTGGCGCATCAGCTTGGGAAGCTGGACGTCGCCGAGCGGTCGTATCGTAAGCTGCTGCAAATCCACCCAGATCATCCGGTCGCCGAACAAAACCTTAGGCTACTGGGGAGCTAATGAGTGGGGCCGATGTCGAAGTTGGAAGGGGGCTCGCCGACATGGCTGTCAACCTCTACGGAATCGATTCTGCCCGGCGCCTGCTGAAGTCTCACCACGAATGAATCAAGCGTCGAGGGCCCTTCGGCATACGCCACGATCTCTACTCCGCCGTCAGACCTGTTCCAGACCCTTCCTCGCAGACCCACATAGGTCGCTTCGCGATAGACGAAGGCGCGAAATCCGACCCCTTGAACCTGGCCTCGGACCACGATTCGATACCCGGTCACTCAACTCCTCGCCTACCCATCGGCATCGCCTCCCCTTCCGAAGCCTTGCCCCGGCTCGGGCGCAGCGAGCTTCAAGGTCGTCGTCGATTTGACCCCGGACAACTCAAATTCCAAGGAGTAACTGCCGATCTTGAGGTACTCCGGCCGGGTCTGCGAAAAGGCGTCGGACAGGGCTTCTTCCAAGGTCTTCGGTTTTCGCTTCCTAGGGTCCTCGGTGGGGGCGCTCGATGACCTTAGCTTGAGGTCGATTTCGTATTGCTGGAGACCCTTCCGGAGATCGAGCTGTGTTTCGATGACGACCTTCTTATCGCCATCGACCACTCGTACGGTCGCCTTGCCGGCAGTCTGAGTCCAGACCCACCCGGTCGCCGTGAGTCGAGGGTCCTCGGGCTCGGCATAGGGGGTTCGCCTGCGCATTTCCAAGTTCGGATCGCGCCGCACGTCCGAGGTCGCGAAGAGGTGCAGGGGCTCCTCGCGCACCTCGTCGGTAAGTTCGTGGAGCGGTTTGATCTTGACGACGTACACGCTGCGGCCGTGGGTTCCTGCGACAAGGTCGAGGTCGCGGGGGTGAATGACGATGTCATGCACCGCGCACCGAGGAAGCCCGGTGAAGAGGGGTTCCCAGTGGTTTCCGCCATCGAAGCTCACGAAGACGCCCATCCCGGTGCCGACGTAGAGTAGTCTCTTATCTACCGGGTCCTCTCGAATGACGTTGACGAATTCATCGGGAAGATCGCCTGCGATCGAGGTCCACGTCTTTCCGCGGTCGGTGGATTTCCAAACGTAGGGCCGGTAGTCGTCGTCCCGGTATCCGCTCTGCGTGACGTAGACGGTATTGGCGTCCCATTTCGACGCGATCACCCGCGAGACCCACTTTTCGGGCTCTGGGGTGGACACATCGACCCATGTCTCGCCCATGTCGGGCGTCATCATGACTCTGCCGTCGTCGCAGCCCGCATAGAGAAGTCCGAACTTGAACGGACTCTCGTCGAGGACTTTGAGGGTGGAAAAAGGTACGTCCCCGTTGGGCTTGTTGCGAGTGATGCCGCCGCTGATGGCGGTCCATTTCTTGCCCATGTCGAGCGAGCGCCACACCCTTTGCGACCCCACGTAAACGACGTCGGGATGATGCGGCGAGACGATGAACGGCGAAACCCAGTTGAAGCGGTTGGGGTCCTCCCCGCGAGGGTTCGGCGGCCTCGTCGACCAGCGCTGGCCCGATGCCTGATCGATGGCGGAATGGGCCCCGAATTGGGAAGCGACGTAGACCACGTCGCCGCCGTTGCGCGGATCGAGGGCGACCCAACTTCCGTCTCCGCCGCCGATCGCTTGCCACTGGTGGAGGGGGCTTCGCCCTGGGTTGTAGTTGCTCGGCCCCTTCATCGTGCCGTTGTCTTGAAGCCCGCCATAGATGTTGTAGGGCGTCTTCATGTCGACGGCTATCGTCGTGAATTGCCCCACCGACACGTTATTGAGGTGCCGCCAATGCTCGCCATCGTCGCCCGTCTCATAGAGCCCGCCGTCGTTGCCGACCAGTATCCGCTTCGGGTTGCGCGGGTCGTACCACACGTCATGAAAATCGACGTGCGCTTGGGGAGCCTCTCTCGCCCACGTTTTTCCGCCGTTTCTCGACCGAAGCAGCGGCACCCCGGTGGTCATTACGTCGTTCGGGTCGTGGGGCGAAACGCGGATTTTGCCCCAGTAGTACCCTCCGTGATTGCCGAACCGATACTCATGCGAGCGCTTCCAGGTCCTGCCGAAGTCGTCGCTCCGGTAAATCTCGTGCTCCACATATCCAAGGCGAAGGGGGTTGGGATTGCGCTGAGCGATCTTTTCGTAGAGATCTGCCATTTTGAGGCTGTCCGACTTCACGCCCTCGATCGCGTTGGCGACGGTGAAGTCTTGGGGCATGTACTGCCGGAAGAACCGATCCAGCAGATTCGTATCGAGTTTGAGGAACAACTCCTCGTCCAGCTTGAGGAACCTGCGGACCGTCAGCGTGCCCGGTCGAATGTACTCATCCTCAAACAGCTCGTCCGGGTTGGGATTGAAGTTGTCGACGAAGGCGTAGACGACTCCGCTCTTCGAAGGAGTGGTAGCGAGCCCGATTCTCCCGAGCGCGCCTTGGGGAAGCCCGTCGGTGACCTTCTGCCACGTCTTTCCTGCGTCGGTGCTTCGGAAGACCCCTGAGCCGCGGCCCATGTCCCGAAAGTCCCACGCGCGCCGCTCGCGCTCCCATGCCGCCGCATACACGGTGTCGGGCCGGCCGGGGTCGATCTCCACATCGATCGCACCCGTCGTGGGGCCCAACTTGAGGATCTGCTGCCACGTCTTTCCGCCGTCCGCGGTCTTGAATATCCCGCGCATGTCGTTATGGGTGTAGAGGTGGCCGATCGCGGCGACATAGGCCACGTTTTCGTTTCGGGGGTCGAGTTTGATCCGGCCGATGTGGTTCGTATCGACGAGCCCAACGTTTTGCCAGGTCTTGCCCTCGTCGGCCGACTTGAAAACTCCGGTGCCCTGGTAGCTGGTGCGTTGGCTGTTGGCCTCGCCTGACCCGACCCACAGGGTCTTTCCATCGCTCGAAACCGCGACCGCGCCGATTCCAAAGCTACTTTGGTCTTCAAAGAGCGGGGTCCAACTGATCCCGCGGTCTTCGCTCCGCCAGAGTCCCCCCGTCGCATAGGCAACGTACAGCTTCTCCGGATCGCGTGCGGGGGCTGTGATCGCCACGACCCGGCCGCCTTGGATTTCGGGTCCTACGCTTCTCCACGCGAGCCCGCCGAGAAAGCCCTCCCGTTCCATTTGCAGGCGTCGCTCGTATCCGCGAACCCGTTCGGCGGAGTTCATGCCCGTTCGCGGCGCGTGATACTTCGAAATCTCGTCCTCGGGCGAGGACGGCGGTCTTAGGTAGGAGGGTAAGTCTTGCGCCGGAATTGACGAGGACGATAGCCAAAACGCGACAAGAAAGAGGGGGCAGAATCGGTTCACGGAAACGGAATTTCGACGATAAGTGCCCGGTGTCCTTTCGAATCTCCAGAGGGGACGGCTCACCCAAAGAAAAGGGAGCGGGCCTCGGCTCGCTCCCTGACAAGCTAACGTTCGAAGGAGTTCAGTCGACCTTTTCGACTTTGATCTTGCCGGTGATGGGTTCAGGCGCTCCAGGCGTAGGGAAGTTCTCCCAAGCGCTCTCCAACTTGATCATGTCAGACGCCTTCGTATCCAGCCAGATCAGCCCCTTGGCGGTCGCGGGGATGGAGCCGCCCGTCTCCTTCACGGTGTAGGAGATCTTCGCGGTTTCGTACTTGCCGACCGTTTCGACGGCCTCAAACTTGTAAGTCGCCGTGAACGGTTTGATTCCAAGCTTGTCATCTCCCTTGCCCTCGAACGTCCAGGAGTCCCCGACGTTGATCGCCTTGCTGGGGTAGTAGAACGAGGTCAGCGCCGCGGCGCGATAGCTATCTTCTCCGGAATCGTCGCCGGTGATCGAGATCACCTCGCCGTTCGCCTTCATTTTGGAACGAGTCGGCGGGGACGGCGGCATCGGCATTTCCTGGCCGCCGAACGTGATGACCATGCTGGACTGCTCTTCCTCGACCGTGTAATCGCCGTTCGCATCGACCGAGACGATCTTGGACTTCAGCAGCGCCGAGAGTCCGACGGTCATCCCTTGCGCTTCGAATTCGCCGGTCAGTCGGTAGGTGGAAACGTCGCCAGCCTTTCCGCTGAACTTCAGCGTATGGCCCTGAAACGACGCGGTGGCTAAGATTGCAGAGGTCGCAAGCGACAACAAGAGCGCGGTGCGGATTGAATTCATGTGCGGTTCATCTCCCTTTGAGGCGTCCCGTGCTGTCGGGACGGTTTGGTCTCCCCGCCATTTTAACGCCTGGGGGCCCGCATCGAGAGAAAACGGGCCCGATGGTCCCTATCGGCTACGCGTCGGCGTACAAGAAGAACTCGTACGGGTGCGGCCGAATCGCGATCTGGTCGCATTCGTGCTTGAGCTTATGGCTGACGTACGTCTCGATGAGGTCGCTCGTGAAGACGTCGCCCTTGAGCAGGAACTCGTGATCGTTCACGAGCGCTTCCAACGTCGCCCGAAGCGATCCCGGCGTTTGCGCGATCTGGGCCTTTTCCTCCGGAGGGAGTTCGTAGAGGTCCTTGTCCATCGGTTCCGGCGGCTCGATGCGGTTCTGGATGCCGTCGATCCCCGCCATCAGGCAAGCGGAAAACGCGAGGTACGGGTTGGCGGTGGGGTCCGGCGCGCGAAACTCGACGCGCTTGGCTTTCGGCGAGAGGCTATACATCGGAATCCGGACGCAGGCGGACCGGTTTCGCTGGGAGTACATGAGGTTGATCGGCGCCTCGTAGCCGGGCACCAAGCGGCGGTAACTGTTGGTCGTCGGGGCACAGAAAGCAAGCAAGGCCGGGGCATGTCGCAACAGACCTCCTACAAAGAAGCGAGCCGACTCGGACAGCCCTGCATATCCGGTTTCGTCGTACATTTGAGTCTCGCCGTTCTTCCAGATCGACATGTGGATGTGCATCCCGCTGCCGTTGTCGCCAAGGAGGGGTTTGGGCATAAAACAAGCGATGAGCCCGTGCTCATACGCCGTTTGCCGAACGACGTACTTGTACTTCATCATGTTGTCGGCGGTCTTGATGAGCGGGGCGAAACGGACGTCTATTTCGCACTGGCCCGCGGACGCGACCTCGTGATGGTGGACCTCGACGTCGATCCCCACTTCCATGAGCTTCATCACGATCTCCGATCGCACGTCTTGGAGCTTGTCGACCGGCGGGCAAGGAAAGTAGCCGCCCTTGGGTCGAATCGTCCAGCCCGGGTTGCCCTCTTTGCCGCTGTTCCAGTGCGCTTCGACGCTGTCGATCTCGTAGTACGACCTCCGCGGGTCGTTGTCATAGGCAAGAGAATCGAACAAGAAGAACTCGGCCTCGGGGCCGAAATACGCAGTGTCGCCGATCCCGCTCGCCTTCAGATAGGCCTCGCACTTCTCGGCGACGTATCTCGGATCGCGCGAGTAGGGCTGCCGAGTGATGGGATCTTCGATCTTGCAGATGATCGCCGCCGTCGGGTGGGCATAGAACGGGTCCATGAAGACCGTGCCCGGATCAGGGACGAGCAGCATGTCGGACTCATTGATGGCTTGGAATCCGCGAATGCTCGAGCCGTCGAATCCAATTCCGGCCTCGAAAAGTTCTTCTGAAAAGTCCTCCGCGGACATGGAGAAGTGTTGCCACATCCCAAACAGGTCGGTGAAGCGAATGTCGACAAACTTCGCTTCGTTCGCATGAACAAGTGAGACGGCGTCTTTCGGTGTCATAGAGTCGTTCGATCCTCCCAGGGTAGGTGCAAAAGGCCTGGCCTTCGAGCACGGCCGAACCCAACTTCGAGGTTCGCTAGCGACCCCTCAGGGGCGACTTCGGGAAGTTCAGACTTCGGGCTGCCCACAGGCCCAAACTTGGCAACGGCGCCAAATCAACGGACGGATTCGCCCCTCCAAACGTCGCAAGCAATCTTTGCGCCCGCGTCATGGAACGGCGGAGAGAAGGGTACCCCGTTCGAGGGCGGCTTGGGCGATCTCGTCGTGTTGCGGGAGATCGACCTTCGGGCACTCTAACGAGTCCGGACGGGCACAGCGAAAAGCTTCGACTGCCTTCGCCTGCAGCCATCCCAGCGAACTTGTGTACAGCATTTGGGCGCAGCCGCCCACTCGGTGCGCCCTGAGCCGGGCCGACTGCTCGGCGAAATGGAGGATGGCCAGGTCCGCCAGGGCGCCCAAGTAGATTTGGTCCTCTTGGGGGCTCGCCAGCAGCTTCAGAGCGAGATCGTGCGCGAAGCTCTGGGGGGAGCGGCCCTTACAACTCGACGCCGACTTCAGCAGCCTGGACGCGATGCTCACTCGGTTGATTTCGTTCGTTCCTTCGTAAATCCGGCTGATCCTGGCGTCGCGGTAATGCCGGGCCACGGGGAACTCCTCGGTGAAGCCGTACCCGCCGAACACCTGCAGCGCTTCGTCGACGATGAAGCCCTGAGCCTCAGAGGCGAACACCTTGCACGAGCTGCATTCCAACGCGAACTCCGCGGCCGCCCGCTGGTTTCCCTCGACCGTTCCGCCCCACTTCTCAAACGCGAGGTCGATCAAGTGGCCCGTCCGGTAGATCATCGACTCCGCCAAGAAGTACCGGATCGCAGACTCGGCGATCTTCTTGCGGATCAGCCCGAAGTTGCAGATGGGCTGTCCGAACTGCCTTCGCTCTTGGGAATACCGCAACGAGTTCTCGAAGGCATCCCGCGCGGGACCCAACGACATCGAAGACAGCTTGAACCGGCCAAGGTTGAGCGCATTGAGGGCTACGTAGTGACCCTTTCCGGGTTCATGGAGCAGGTTGCTGAGGGGTACTTCGACGTTTTCGAGGGTCACTCGCGCCGTCGAGGAACCCTTCAGCCCCATTTTGTGCTCTTCGCGTTCGATGCGCACGCCGGCGTAGTCTCGCTCGACCAAGAATGCGGCGAGCCCTTCGCCCTCGATCCGCGCGACAACGAGGAAGAGGTTGGCCCATTTCGCGTTCGAAACCCACATCTTCGACCCATTGAGGAGCCAATGGCCACCCTGCCGTTTGGCTTGCGAACTGGCCGCGAGCGCGTCCGTGCCGCTGTTGGGCTCGCTGAGGCAGTACGCGGCCACCCACTCGCCAGATAGGACCTTCGGGAGGTACTTGTGTTTTTGCGGCTCCGTTCCATAAAGCGAAAGGCCGAGTTGACCGATTCCGCTGGTCACCCCCGCAGTAACGCTGAAGGAGGCGTTCAGACTGAGCATCTCGATGATCCGAGCTGCGAGGTTCTTGCCCAGACCCAACCCTCCATATTCTTCGGCGGCGTCGATGCCCAAGAGCCCGAGTTGGCCCGCCTTTCGAATGAGGTCCGGCATCAAACCGTCTTCCTGCTTTTCGATCCTTTCGACCAGCGGGAGAACCTCTTTGCGGGAGAATTGCTCGGCCGTCGCGACCATCATCGATTCATCGGAACTGAAGTCCTCGACAGAAAAGACCTGACTCGGCTCCTCATAAAAAAAGGACCCTCCCGACTCCAATTGTTGAGATCGCTCTCCCAGCATGATTTCGAATACTCCGTAGAGGAAGACAGGCACGGACGGCTTCCGTCTCGCCGATTGTAGCCTACCGGAGCCGGAACGGAGAAGTCCGGAAGGTATTATCCGCCGCAGGGGCCTGTAGCTCAGAGGTTAGAGCGTGCGGCTCATAACCGCTTGGTCTCGGGTTCGAATCCCGACGGGCCCACCACCCCGCCCCGATGTCTTAACGGTCTCTTCGCCTAGCGAAGCGTTGCCACTTAGGTATACAGTTCCCTTTAATGAAGGGTCTTCGCCTGATTGGGGTTTTCGTTTGCTTCGTCCTTGGACTCGCGCTTGGGTTCGCTCAGGAGTTCACCCTGACCGTGCTGCACACGAACGACATGCATGCTCGATTCGAGCCGTCGAAGGTGGGCAGCCAGATGCTGGGTGGCTATTCGAGGCTGGCCACGCTGATCGATCGGCATCGAAAGTCCGACCCCAATGCCATCGTGCTGAACGCAGGGGACACGTTTCAAGGGACGCTGTACTTCAACGTTTACGAAGGGCTCGCCGACGCCGCGTTCATGAATTACGTTCGTTTCGACGCGATGGCGGCGGGCAACCATGAGTTCGACCGCGGCCCCGAGGTCTTTGCTCGATTTCTCGACCGCGTGTCGTTTCCGGTTCTTGCTGCGAACTTGGACGTATCGAACGAGCCGGCCCTTTTGGGGAAACTGATGCCGAGCACGATTCTCGAAGTGGGAGGCGAGAAGGTCGGCGTCGTGGGGGCTGTCACTCCCGATTTGCCTTCGATTAGTTCGCCCGGCCCCAACGTGAAGCTCAAACCACTCGTGGCCTGCGTCCAGGCGGAAATCGACCAGCTCGCCGCCAAAGGCATCGACAAGGTGATCGTGCTGTCCCACGTTGGGTATTCGGACGAGCAGCAACTCGCGCGCGATCTGCGGGGCGCGGACATGATCGTGGGCGGGCACAGCCACTCCTTATTGGGTTCGTTCGAAGGGTTCGATCTGCCTAAGCCTTTGGGGCCTTATCCGACCGTCGTCACCCACTCGAACGGCGAGCGCGTTCTGGTCGTTCAGGCTTGGGAATGGGGCAAGGTATTGGGGCGGATTCAAGTGGTTTTCGACGCTTCCGGAAAAGTGGCTCGGTGGAGCGGCGGCGATCCGATCCCGGTCGTGGAGTCGGTTGCGGAGGACCCCTTCATCGCGAGCTTTATCGCCGCCCTGAAGAAGCCGATCGAGGCGATGCAATCGGAGGTCGTCGGCGAGCTTTCTTCTGACGCGGGCTTCCCCCAAGGCACCGCCCGGACCGGCGAAAACAGCATGGGCAACCTCATCGCTGACGCTTATCTGAGGGCAGTGAAGAACTCCGGCGCAAAGGCTGGATTTGCCAACGGAGGTGGGGTGAGAGCGCCGCTTGAGAAGGGGCCAGTGACCTATGGCCAGGCGATCACCGTCGTGCCGTTCAACAACACGCTCGTCCTCTTGGACCTTACGGGAGCGGAGATCCGAGCGATGCTGGAACACGGCGTGTCGAAGCACCCCGAAGGATCGGGAGCCTTGATTCACCCTTCGTCGGGAACGCGGTATGCCGCCGATGTTCGCAAACCTGCGGGCCAAAGGGTTACCGAAGTCTGGATCGACGGCGAGCGGCTCGAGCTCCAAGCGACGTACCGGGTTGTGGTCAACAGCTTCATGGCCTCAGGCGGGGATGCCCATGAGGTCCTGAAACTCGCTCAAGGTCGCCGACTGGATACTGGGATCGTCGATATCGACGCGCTCGTCGAGTACCTGAAAGCCCACCGTCCGCTGGAAGCGAAGCTGGAGGGGCGAATCCGGGTCCTGGGTTTGTAGCTCGCCTACCGCGTCTTTCCGATCCGCTTGATCGGCAGCCAGATGAACTCGCTTCGTCCGATGATGTCCTGTTCTCGCACGAGACCCCAAAAACGACCGTCGAACGACTCCTGGCGGTTGTCGCCGATCATCAAGTAGTGCCCCGGCGGGATTCGAGCCGGTGGCGCGCTCTCGAGTTCGTCGATAAGCCGCCTTTCCTGTTCCGAGAGTTCGTCCGGACTCTTCCAATCGGATCCGATCGGTTCGTTCGGGTTGGCTCCGGCACCGAGGCCGACCGCGAACGGTTTGGCGATGGGGCTCCGGTAGTTGGGCATCCCATGAAAGTCGTTGATGACCGGGATGAACTTGCCCTTCCAAGCCTCATAAGTGCCGTCGTACTGCACGAGTTTGAAGTCGAACGTGTTCTCGCCTCGACGGTAGGTCTCTTGCGCGGGCTCGCCGTTGCGATACAGCGTCCCTGCCCGGATCTCGATGAGGTCACCGCCGACTCCGATGCACCTCTTGATGAAGTCCACCTTAGGCTCGCCGTCTTCGTCGATCTGGTTGGGCTGGCAAGCGAAGGCGGGCGGCCGAAACACGACGATGTCGCCCGATTTCGGACTCGTATATCGATAGACCGCTTTGTTGGCGATGATGAAGTCGTTTTCGAGAAGCGTGTCCTTCATCGATCCGGAGGGGATGCGAAACGCCTGAATCCCAAAAGGCCGGATGAGGAGAAAGACGACGACCGCTGCGTAGATGAGCGCGTCCAGCCCCTCGTTGAAGAACCGCGCGGCCCGATAAGCTCCACCTCGGCGATGAGGCTCGGTCTTCGTGAGATAGGGAAACACTGCCAGCCGCAGGACTGTACAAACGCCGACAAAAAGGACAACCTTGCTCAGGGGAGTGCGCGCCAGGTTGTCGATGAAGACTTCGAACCCGCCAGGTTCGCCCAACTGGGCCAGCAACGCGTTCACGGCTTACCTTTTCTCGCGGATTCGAGCTTCCTTGCCCACCTTATCGCGCAAGTAGAACAGCTTAGCCCTTCGAACTCGGCCCCGCCGAACGATCTCGAACTTCGCGAAATTGGGCGAGTGGACCGGAAAGCTCCGCTCGACGCCCACCCCGTTGCTCATCTTCCGCAGCAAGATGGTCTTGGCCACTCCACCGTTCTTGACGGCGATGCAGGTTCCCTCGAAAATCTGAATGCGCTCCTTGCCGCCTTCCCGTACCTTTACGTGAGCGCGGACGGTGTCGCCGGGTCGGAAGTCGGGTAGCTCGGGCTTGAGGCAGGGCTCAGCAATACTCGTTACAATCGCTTGTTTGGACATCTTAGAACACTCCGCTCACCCTAACCGGGGACGGCAAGACTCTCGAACTCAGGAGGATAGCATATCGAGGTCGCCCTTCGCTATGGGCGCTCGGCAGAATAGGTCGGGCCGTTGCGACCGCGTCAGGATCAAGGATTGCCGACGCCGCCAGAGTCGCACGGCCTCATGATTCCCTGAGTAGAGAACCTCGGGCACGTTTCTACCTTCGAACTCCCGAGGTCCGGAATACTGCGGGGCCGACAGCAGGCCGTCGCTATGAGTGTCCTGGAGGAGGCTTTCAGGCGAGCCGAGAACTCCCTCTACGAGGCGCGAAACAGCGTCGATCACGATCAGCGCAGGCAGTTCGCCTCCCGTCAAGACGTAATCGCCCACCGAGAGAACGTGCGTCGCCCACTTGTCGATGACGCGTTGGTCGATGCCCTCGTAGCGGCCACAGACGAGAACGATATGGTCCTTCGAGGCAAGCTCGCTTGCGACGCTCTGGGTGAAGGGTCGTCCGCGCGGGTCGAGAAATACGACTGCCGCTTCCGGGCTGGGGCCGCAGGAGCGAATCGCTCGGTCGATCGGTTCCGGAAGCATGACCATTCCGGCACCTCCTCCGATCGGCTTGTCGTCGACGGTCTTGCGGGCGTCGTCGGCGAAGTCTCGCGGGTTTGCGGTCCCCACCTGAATGAGCTCGGCCGCCTGCGCGCGCTGCAAGATGGACTCGCCGAGGACCGAGTGAATCATCTGGGGAAAAAGGGTGACTACATCGAATCGGATCATCGGAACCGCCTAGTTGCGCAGCCGCTGGCGAAGGGTAGAATCGACTCGTGATCCCCGCTTTGAGGAGCGAATGTGAACGTCCCAGACCATCTCAAGTACGCTAAGACCCACGAATGGGTGTTGTTCGAAGGCGACATCGCCACCGTCGGCATTACTGATTATGCTCAGTCCGAACTCGGAGACGTCGTTTATGTCGACCTGCCGTCCCCTGGCAAGATCGTGGCGAAGGGCGATACGCTCGGTTCGGTGGAAAGCGTCAAGACGGTTTCCGACATTTATGCGCCGCTCGGAGGCGAGGTTGTCGAGGTGAACGAATCCTTGGGTGCGCAGAGCGAGCTCGTCAACACCGATCCTTATGGAAACGGTTGGATGGTCAAGGTTCGCCTCGGGGACGGGGGCGACGCCGCCGAACTCCTCGACGCGGAATCGTACAAGGCGATCGTAGAGGGCTGATCGAGTGCACCCTTACATCCCGCATACGGACGCCGACCGCGACGAGATGCTCGAAGTGATCGGCGCGAAATCGATCGAAGAGCTGTTTGCTGCCATTCCCCCCGAGCTTCGCATCCAGGGGGATTTGGAGGTTCCCGAAGGACTCGACGAACACCGGCTTCTCGCCCATGTGTTCGGGCTTTCACGGAAGAATAAGAGCCTCTTGACCGACCTCGTTTGCTTTCTCGGCGCGGGCATTTACGACCGGTACATTCCTGCGACAATCGGGGCGATTCTGAGTCGAGGCGAGTTCCTCACGGCCTACACGCCCTACCAACCTGAACTGTCGCAAGGGTACTTGCAGACCATTTACGAGTTTCAAACCATGGTCGCGGAACTCTATGGGATGGAGGTCGCGAACGCCTCGATGTACGATGGTTCGACCGCGATGGCCGAGGCCGCGATCCTCGCCCACGGGGTCACCGGCCGCGATCGAGTGTTGATTGCCGAGTCGGTCCATCCGCACTACCGCGAGGTGATGCGTACCTACGGTTGGTCCGCGGGTCTCGAAATCGTAGAGGCGCCGATCGACATGCGGCGGGGTCGAATCGACATTGGGGCGCTCTCGTCCACCGACTCCAACCCGGCTTGCATCGTCGTGCAGTCTCCCAACTTCTTTGGAGGGATCGAAGACCTCGCGGAACTGGGTGCGATCGCCAAGGATGCGGGAGCGCTGTTCATCGTAGTCGCAGACCCGATTTCGTGCGCGCTGCTTCCCCCGCCGGCCGAATTCGGGGCCGACATCGTTGTGGGCGAGGGCCAGCCGTTGGGAATCGCGATGGGTTTTGGCGGCCCTGCCTTGGGTCTCTTCGCCTGCAAAGCCGAGCACGTTCGCCGGATTCCAGGGCGAATCGTTGGCCGCACCGAGGATCACGACGGCAATCCTGGCTTCGTGATGACGCTGCGGACCCGTGAACAGGACATTCGACGAGAAAAGGCGACCTCCAACATCTGCACCAACCAGGCGCTGATGGCGCTTGCGGCCACGGTGTATATGAGCGCTCTTGGCAAGAACGGGATGAGGAAGGTTGCCGAATCGACGGTTCGGAACACCCAATATGCCATCGAGCGGCTTTGTCGAGCGGGCGGAAAGCTCCGCTTCGAAACCAAGGTGTTCGGCGAGTTTGTTCTCGAATTGCCCAAGGACGCCACTGAAGTGCAGGAAGCGTTGCTCGACAAGGGCATTCTCGCGGGCCTGCCTCTTGGGCCCATCAAGCCAGAACTCTCCAACTGCCTTCTCGTTGCCGTAACGGAAACACGCACGCGACGGGAAATCGATCAATACGCCGATCGGCTGGCCGAGGCGCTCGCTTGACCGGGCGATGAGATGCCATGAAGGTCTGGGTGATCGGCCGAGGTCTGCTGGGCTCCGATCTCGTTGCTGAGCTTGCCGCGCGCGGGCATGTCGTCACCGCTCCATACAGACGCGACTTCGACATCACGAACCCGGTCTCCGTCGCTCGAATCACCGCGCTCGGAGATTCGGAACGACCTGACTGGCTCGTGAACTGCGCCGCGTATACGAAGGTCGACCAAGCGGAGTCCGATCGCGACGCCGCCTTCGAGCTGAACGCCTATGCCCCCGGACTCTTGGCGCAGGCTTGCGCGATGGGGGGGATTCGACTGCTCCACCTCAGCACCGACTTCGTTTTCGACGGGGCGAAGAACGAGCCTTACCTCGAAACGGACTCAACCGGTCCCCTCTGCGTGTACGGAGAATCGAAGTTGCAAGGGGAGCATGCGGTGCTTTCTGCCTCGCCGGATGCCCTCGTCGTACGAACGGCATGGCTCTTCGGTGCCAACGGCCCCTGCTTTCCCAAGAGCATTCTCAGCGCCTGGACCGCTCGAAAAACTCTCCGAGTCGTTGCCGACCAGGTCGGCTCGCCAACGTACTCGCGGCGCCTTTCCGCGTCGCTTGAAGAACTGATGAAGATCGGCCCACCGGGCGGGATTCTGCACTGCGCCGGTCCGGAAGCGGCCAGTTGGCATGAGCTTGCCGTTCGGACGTTGCGGGCCTATGCCCGCTTCTTGGGCGACGAGAGCGAAGAAGTCAATGTGGAGGCGGTCTCTTCGTCGGATTGGCCCACCGCTGCCCAGCGGCCGGCGTACAGCGTCCTTTCGAATGAAAGGTGCAGGGCGTTGGGCGTCTCGCCCATGCCTCCCCTCGAACAGGCCCTCGACGAATTCATCGAGGACCTTTCGAAGCGGAATTCGGGCGATTAGCCCTTCGGAGCGGTCATGGGCTTGGGCGTCTGAATCTTGTCCTTGACGCCTGCCGCGTACTTCGCAGGGTCTGCGCTCAACGGGCCGAGACACCCGGCGCAGCAAACGTAGTAACGAACGCCTTCAAAATCGACGTAGCCTCCGGCCGAAGCGTAGTCCTTGACGACCTCTTTTTGAACCGGGCAGAAGAGGACTTCCTTCTTGGGCTGAGTTGCGTACGTCTTCGGGCTCGCTTTGAACTTCGTCAGGTTCTCCTCGCTGAGGAACAGGTACCGGACGCCGCCGAAGTCCATCGAAGCCTTAGAATTCTTCTCAACGATCGGCTTTCGGGCGACCGGGTCGAAAAGCGAGACGCCTAAGACCTTGCCCTTGTTCGATTCCTTTGCCAAAGCCTTTGCGGGATCGCCTTCGAACGTGCCTTTGCAACCTGGGCAGCAGTACCGATATCGGACTCCGTTGTAATCCGTCGCTGCGCTATCGGCAGCGATGGGCGAACCCATGATGGGGCAAATAACCGGCTCTTCGGCGATGGCCGGCATCAGAACCGCGACGAACGCGGCGACAGTGCTCGTAAGTATCATGTTGAATTCTCCTAACGGTTTCGGCGAAGAGAAGCTCCTTGCCGTCCTATCCTGACAATGCTACCGAATCGCCGGGAGTTCCCGGAACCCCGGCTCCGCGCATCGCACCGACGGCTCAGGCTCGGAATTGCCCGAGGAATCGGAGGTCGTTTTCTAAGAAGAACCGAAGGTCTTCGACGCCGTAATCCATCATGGGGATTCGTTCCACCCCGAGGCCAAACGCCCACCCTGAGTACCGCTCGGTGTCGATTCCGAACGACTCCAGAATCTTGGGGTGAATGAGCCCTGCGCCGCCGAGTTCGAGCCATGCGCCTCCGAACAGCTTGGGAGTCGAGATCGCGTAATCGACTCCCGGTTCGACGAACGGGAAAAAGTCAGGTCGAAAGCGAATCTCGACCTCATCGCCGAACATGGCCCTCGTGAAGACGCCGAGGGTTCCTTTGAGGTGAGCCATCGAAACTCCCTCATCGACCATGAACGCGTCCACCTGGTGAAAGGTGTGGCTGTGTGTGCGGTCCACGGCCTCGTTGCGGAAGGTACGACCGACCGTGAAGAACCGCAGCGGAGGCTGAAACCGCTCGAACACCCTGCCTTGAATGGCCGTGCATTGAGTTCGAAGGACTTTGTCGTCGGCGAGATAAAAGGTGTCTTGTTCGTCGATGGCCGGGTGGTCGGGAGGGTAGTTGAGAACGTCGAAGTTGTAACGGAAATCCTCTAACTCCGGGCCCTCGAAGTACTGGAACCCCAACCCTCCGAGCACCTCTCGAATCCGGTTCTCGGTCTGCTGGAGCACATGCTCATAGCCTCTCGGAAGGGGGCGGGAGGGAAGGGTGACATCGATGCGCTCGCTCTCGAACCTCTTCTCATGCTCCGCAGCTTTGATTTGGGGCTCGCGCTCGGCGAGGAGCGATTCGATGCGGCCGCGAGCCTCGTTGACGCGCTGTCCGAATTTGGGCCGCTCCTCAGGCGACAGCCCTCCAATCCCCCGCATCAGGCCCGTAATCAGGCCCGATTTGCCCAAGTAGCGGATTTCAGCGTCCCTCAGGTCCGAGGTGGAAGTCGCCGACTGAATCGTCCGCTCGGCCTCCGAAACGAGGTCTTGGATGTCGTCCATGAAGGGAATAGGTATGGCGCAATTGCCGTTCGGATTGCAAGTGCGGGTTTTTGGGCAATTCCGACAGCGAGGTAAACAATCCTGGCTCCTCGAACCCGGTATCCTTGGGCCACGCGCACCGAGCAGAGGGAAGATAAGGATTGAACATAGGAGTTCCAAGAGAAACCGCGCCTTTCGAGGGACGGGTCGCGCTGGTGCCTGATGGCGTCAAGTCGCTCACGGCCCAAGGGCTCACGGTCTTCGTTGAAAAGGGCGCTGGTTTGGCGTCGCTCGTCTCGGACCCCGAGTACGAAGCAGCGGGCGCAAAGGTCGTTTCCGCGCAAGAGGTGTATTCCCAATCGGAAATGCTCCTCAAGGTTCTCGGACCCACAGACGGCCGCGCTGGGAGCGAGATCGACCAGATCCGCGAAGGCGCTGCCGTAATCGCGAGCCTGTCGCCGCTTTCGAACCCAGAGACCGTTCAGCGCTTTGTGGGCAAGAAGGTCGTCTCGTTCGCTATGGAGTTGATCCCGCGGATTTCGCGCGCTCAAAGCATGGACGCATTGAGTTCGATGAGTACGATCGCGGGCTATCGAGCCGCGCTGTTGACGGCCACGAATCTCCCCAGGTTCTTCCCGATGCTCATGACCGCCTTCGGGACTTTGCCGGCGGCGCGGGTGCTGGTCATCGGAGCGGGTGTGGCGGGCCTTCAGGCGATCGCCACATGCCGAAGACTCGGCGCGATCGTGGAAGCCTTCGACGTGCGTCCTGCGGTCAAGGAGCAGATCGAAAGCCTTGGCGCGAAGTTCATTGGACTCTCGCTCCTGACGGAGGAAGCGGAAGATCAAGGGGGCTACGCGAAGGAGGTTTCAGTCGATACTCATGTGCGGGAGCTGGAGCTCATCGGATCGAGGCTTTCCAAAGTCGATGCGGTAATCACCACGGCGCTCATCCCCGGCAAGCCCGCGCCGGTCCTCATCACGCGGGATATGCTCAAGCTGATGCGGCCCGGTTCGGTGATCGTCGACCTCGCTGCGATCAACGGAGGCAACTGCGAGGCCACCGTTCCCGGCGATACGGTGGACCTGGACGGGATTCGGATCATTGGCCGCACGGACTTGCTTTCGACGATGGCCGCAGACGCGAGCAAGATGTACTCCAAGAACATCACTTCGTTCCTCGCCCTGCTCATTCGCGAGGGCAACTTGAACATCGATCTGGAGGATGAGATCGTTCGCTCGACGCTCGTGACTCTGGAAGGAAAGGTTATGCACGAACCGACTCGATTGATGCTGGAGCGAGGGGGCAATCCATGACCCTGATCGCCGTCATTACCATTTTCATTCTGGCAGTTTTCGTGGGGTTGGAGGTCATCTCCAAGGTTCCCCAGACGCTGCACACGCCGCTGATGTCCGCAACGAACGCCATTCATGGAGTCATCCTCGTAGGGGGCATCGTCGTCTTGGGACACGCTCATTCGACAGCCACTCTCGCGGTCGGATTCGTCGCAGTGGTGTTTGGGACATTGAACGTGCTCGGCGGGTTCGTCGTGACCGACAGGATGTTGGAAATGTTCAAAGGCAAGCGCAAGAAGGAGGCCAAGGCCGATGTCGCCCGAGCAGACTAAGCAGCTCATTGAAGTCGGCTACTTGGTGGCCGCCGTGTGCTTCATCCTTTCTCTGAAGCTCCTCAATTCGCCGCTGACGGCTCGGAAGGGCAACGCGTTGGCGGCGGTCGGGATGGCGATTGCTTTGGGCGTGACCTTCGCGCTTCCGGGAATCAGCAATTGGGGGCTGATTCTGGGTGGGTTCGCAATCGGTTCGGTTCTGGGTGTGGTTTCGGCGCGCAGGGTCGCGATGACCGCGATGCCGCAAATGGTCGCCTTGCTCAACGGGCTGGGCGGCGGCGCGGTCGCTCTTGTCGCGCTGGTCGAGTTTCTCGAAAGCAACCAAGGCGCGGGCTTGGATTCCATCGGGCTTGTGACGGCGGTGCTGAGCGCGATCATCGGAAGTGTGAGTTTCTCGGGCAGCGTCATCGCTTTCGGCAAGCTCCAGGAGTTGATCACGAGCCGCGCTGTGACCGGGGTTCTCCTCAAGGTCGCGACGTTCATCGCTCTGGCCGGGATCATCGGAATCGCGCTGTCGCTTACCCTCGGTACGCCCCGCATCGAGGCGTTTCTCCTTCTGCTCGGCCTTTCGGTCGCGTTGGGCGTGCTTGGCGTAATCCCGATCGGCGGGGCAGACATGCCCGTCGTCATTTCGCTGTTGAACTCGTTTACGGGTTGCGCAGCCGGGCTTGCGGGCTTTGTTCTCGGCAACACGGCGCTGCTGATCGGAGGCGGCCTTGTCGGTGCGAGCGGCCTGATCCTCACGCTTCAGATGTGTAGCGCCATGAACCGCTCGCTCGAAAACGTGCTTTTTGGAGCTTTTGGAGCGACGACCTCCTCGGCAATGGGGGGCTCCGGAGCGACTGGGACCGTTCGCAACTACTCAGTCGAGGACGCGGCGATCATGTTCTCGAACGCCTCAAGCGTGGTGATCGTGCCTGGATATGGCCTTGCGGTCGCCCAGGCGCAGCACGTCGTCAAGGAGCTTGCCAACAAACTTGCAGGGATGGGAATCGACGTGAAGTTCGCCGTACACTCAGTCGCGGGACGGATGCCAGGGCATATGAACGTTCTCCTCGCGGAGGCCGACGTGCCCTACGATCAGCTCTACGATATCGATCAGATCAACCCGCTGTTTCCTGAGACCGATGTTGCGCTCGTCGTCGGCGCTAACGACGTCGTCAATCCTTCGGCGCGTTACGATAAGGCCAGCCCGGTCTACGGAATGCCGATCCTCGACGTCGACAAGGCGCAGAACTGCATCGTCATCAAGCGAAGCATGAAGCCGGGGTTTGCAGGAATCGACAACGAGCTGTTCGTGATGCCGAATACGTCGATGGTGTTCGGCGACGCCAAGCAGGTGATCACCAAGATGGTCGCGGCGCTCGAACCCTACGCGTAGGCTACTTGTCGGACACCCACTTTGCGTGGCCATCGGCAAACACGACGGCGCGACCTCCAGGGCCGACCACGTATCCCATTTCGGTGTCGGCCGGGTTCTGAATGGAGGCCATGTTTCCGCCCCCGAACGTATAGACGAACCCCTTGAGGACCTCTCGATTCTTGACATACGGCGACAGCAAGTCTTCCACGTTGTCGGTCTTCGAGGGAAAGCGCTCGTCGTTGTCGGTGGCAAACATGATCATCGCCATCCCAGCCATCTTTGCTTTCATTAGAACTTCGTTACGCAGTTGCTGTTCGAGCTTCTCGATGAACTCGTCAACGGGCGCAGGGGTGATCGGACGGATGAGGGCGACGCCCCGCGAAACCACGAGCACTTCTTCACCAGTGGGCGAGAGTGCCGCGAAACTCGCATCGAATTCGATCAGCGCTGCGCTCCCGTATTGGGCCGGGACCTTAGGGTTCCTGGGGGGCGCAGGCGCCTGCCCTTGCCCTTCTTCACCTGGCGCAACTTGGGGGACGAGCATAGCGGTGTTGGGCAGTCCAGCGGCGTTGCCCCCCAGCGCGACCCTCAACGGGCCGTCGAGGCGTTCACGTTCATAAAACACGTTGCCTCTTGGGCCTGGAAGGGGGGAGACCTTTCCCGTGGTGGCGTCAAGTTCGTACCAAGCTTGCGAGGCCTTGCCTTGGGAGAATTCCGTGGTCCAAACCACGAGCTTGTTGGGTGCGACGGACCAAGCCGCGTCCGCCATACCGGAAGGTAGCGGGATCGCGGGGCCGAGGCCCGACCTGGGGTCGTAAACGTGAGCGGAATTCTCCGTGGCGCTCAGACTGGAAAGGTCAGTCGTTGGCTGGCTCAGCCGGCTCAACGCGATGAGAGCTTGCGGGCCTTTGGTCACGACGCGAATTCGAGGACCTGTACCCGCTTTCGATTCCGGTGAGTCCCAAAGGAGGCGAGCCGTTCCCGAAGACTCGCTGACTTCGAAGAGGAGGACCTTGGAAACGCCGCCAACGCCGTCCGCTCGATACAGCATGACCTCGGCCAATGCGAAGCCGGAGTCGCCCAGGTTATGGACTTCGCCCGAGGCTGAATGCCAGGAGCCTAGGTTCAGAGTCGACTGCTTCGAGCGGCTCTTCCGGTCCCAAACCGAGAGTTCGAAGCGGAACGGTTCGGGAAGCTTGCCGGACTTCTGGGCGGCGGCCTCCATTTCGCTGGGAAACGACGCCCCGGGTGCCCTCAACACGATCACCTTCTTGCCGCTTCCTACCCAGCCGCAGTAGCTCACCAACGAATCCGCCACAACGACCGAAGGAGAAACGAGCCCGTAGGCGCTTTCACCGACGACTACCCACTGATTGGGGTCGAAGCGCTGCGCGGGCGCGATGGCTGAGAGGAAGACGAGCCCGCTCACAAGAGACTTCATACGGATAGCATACGACATCATGCTCGGGCTCACTTGGAACCTTGAGCTGCTTTGGGGAAGAACAGCGAGTTGAAGACGAACTTGAACGAGCCGTGGGTCTGCCCTCGGAAGAGAACCTCAGGCCCAAGAAGCAGCAATCGCCCTTTGCCGACGTTGATCGAGAGGGCCGCGATTGCGTCTTTCAGTTGGCCTTGGCCCCACGCCCAACCGCTCCGCAAGGGGGCGTCAGAGTCGAACCACGCTAACTTCCGGATCATAGAGAGATCGGCATCCGCGCGAATTGCAAACGCCGGGCTGTTGTCGAACATCACATCGACTGTGGCCGGCAGTCCGTAGCACTCCGGCTCCGAATCCTCGACCCTCACGCGCAGAACCGAACCCGGAACGAAGAACTTGTCGCGGCCCAGCGGACGTGGGGAAGGCCCAGATCGGTCGACCAGAGCGCTCTCCACGGGAAGGCCCAGCCGTTGGGCGATTCCGGTTGCCGAGCCTATCGCGACCACCGTCCCACCCGCCTCCAGGAATTGCCGCACTTGAGGAAGCGATTCGTCGAGGGTGAGGTTGCCCATCCGCCCCTTCCATTCTAAGGGGATCGTTGGGTCGTCGGGCGCCCGCCCCTGAGGGCCGCCCCCACCCGAAGACCCGAAGGTCGCTCCGTCGGGCAGGATGAGGACGTCGTACTTGGCGAGCGCCCCCGCGTCGATCTCCGGCGGAAACGCCACATCGAAATCGAACTCGAACTGCTCCAGTATCCACCGAGTCCATCCCGAAGTCATCGAGCCTCCATACCGATCCCAGAGCGCGATCCGGTTTCGGGACACGGGCACATGCGTCCCGCGAGGGCGCCCCGCAACGCCGCGGAACGTCACACCCAATTCGTTGGCGATCTGCGCGATCTTCGGCCTCAGACCGTCGGCTTCAGGTACGTAGAAGGATCCTCCGAGAACGGGAACCTCGCCCTGCGCTTCGGAGCCGGAGACACGAAACACCGAAACCCCGTCTCTTAGCAACCGGTTTACGGCGACGAAGCTGTCGTTGACTTGCGGATCGAGGACGTACCCTGCCGGTAGGCCCCGAGGGGAGCTCACCATTCCGGTTGGTTTGGGCGCACGGCCCGAAACGGCCGTCGCGTCGAATCTCGGGGGGTCGAGGACTCTCAGAAAGTCGATGCCGAAGGTGAAGGCGGGCGTCCAGCCTGCGCTGTCATAAGGTGGGGTTGGCGGTCCACCTTGGTAAGCGAAGTCGTCCGGGTGAACTTGCGGTTCGAACATGCTGAGGATATGCGGGCGATAGGCCTGGGCAAGGCGGACCAAGTACGAACCGGCCGGGACCAGGCGTCCGTCGATCTGGACGGCCTGCCTCGTGCGCTCGATTTCGATCCCCGTATCGATCAGCATGTTGACGAACTTCACTGCTGTGCCGAAGTCGGGTTGATCGCTGGGGATCACATAAAGCTTGGCGTCCCGATCCTCCGGCCGCCTGATCTCCTGGAGGGAGTTCGCCGCTGCGATCCGTCGGGGATGGGGCGTCCATGTGTCGGATAGCCCTTTCTCTATGGAGTTTCGTCCCATTCTCCATACGTTCAGGAGGAGCGACTCCCGATACCGCGACGCGTAGTCGAGAATCGCGTAGTTCGCCGTAATCGAATACTCGACGGATTGGCGCAACCGCCACGTTTGGGGCTCGATGGGGAAAGGCAGGTCCATCGAAGGAAGCTGGCGCTCCCGTCGGAAGGGCACCTGGATCGGATTGGGACTGCCGATGGTTTCGGTGAGGATCCCGACCATATTGTGGTAGTAGGTCGTGGTGCGCAAGCCCCCATTCCACCAAGCGGAGTAGGAAGCTCCGGACCGCATGGTGACGCCGGGCTTGTTCTCCGCGATGAAGCGTTGGTGCATCGCCGCGCTGACGGCATCGAGGGTGACGCGGCACAGCGGGTCGCATTCATAAGGGAAGGGGTCGCGGAAGGGCGGAGCGAACATGACCGTCCCTGCCGGTCCGGTCTGGTGGTGGTTGTAGACGATTTGGGGATACCACTCGTGATACAAGACCCGATTCATGTTTCTGGTTTCGGGTTGGGTCGAGGCGTAGAAATCGCGGTTGTTGTCGTGCCCGATGTACTTCTGGTAAAGCCTGGGGACGCCTCCAGCCGAACGCGTTTCGGGCGGAGACTTCCTCATGTACCAGTTGGCCACGAGGTCATGGCCGTCGGGGTTGGCGTGGACGAGGAGGATGATGCAGTCATCAAGAATGCGCCGGGTCTCAGGGTCGTCACGCTGGACGAGCACGTAGGCCATTTCGGCGAGGGCTTGCGCGCACAGGACCTCGGTGGCATGGAGCCCCCCATCGATCCAGACGACCGATTTGCCCTCTCTTGCCAGTTCGCGAGCCGCCTTTTCATCGGCGTCCTTCGCTCGTGAAAGTCGGCCGGAGATCTCTCGGAACTTATCGAGCCGACGCGCATTTTCGGGGGAGGTCACGACCGCCATGAACTGATCGCGACCCTCTGCGGTCTTACCGACGTTGACCAGTTGCAGTCGGTTCGACTCGGCGTCGAGCTTCTTCAAATAGGCCACATACTGCTCGTAGTTGATGAGGTGGTAGTCAGCGCCGAGTGGGTGTCCGAAAAAGGACTCGGGCGAGGTCACGCGCAACTGGCAGAGGACCGCAGCCGGGAGGAAAGCTAACCAAAAGAACGACAGTCGTGAGTTCATGGGATGTATCCGCTTTCGATGGCCGAGCTTGGGAGTCCTGCTCGATCCTACCAACTCCCTCCACCTCCTCCACCAAATCCACCGCCCGAGAATCCTCCTCCGCTGCTGAACCCCGAGCCTCCGCCGCTCGCTCCGCTGGATCGGGGAGGGGTCGACGCAGAGGCCGCGAGCGATTCGCCCATATCGGAAAGGTCGCTCGCGAACATCGTTGCGTTGAACTGGCCTGCGTACGCTCCCCGGTACCAACTCGGAGCTTGCTTCACGATATCCTGGAACGTCTGCCCCCAGTGGTAAACGAGTCCAAAAGAGATCGCATAGGGAAGCAGCCGCTCGAAGAGGGCTTGATCGGGATGCTTTTCGGCCATCCAATTCATCTCGTTGCGGTGCGCGCGCGCGATGAACTCCGACAGCCCCAAGACTTGGTCCCGGGTGCGGTTGCCAAGAGGAAGCCGCCGCGGCATCTGGCGGCTGAAAGAATAGAGAATCGGAAGCGCCACGACTCCACCGATTGCGCCAGGCCAAAGGTTCCAAACTGGGGCGATCCAAGCCGCCAATAGAGCCAACGCAACGATCCCGAGCACGCCCACGGTCATCCAGCCCACGCGGACGTTTTCGGGGCTACGAACGTAAAAGCCCCGGTCGACAAGGGTTTCGTAAATCTCCTGTCTCAGTTCACCGATTTGGGGCGCGACCTTGGTTTGGAGGTCCAGCTTGGTGACGACGTCCCCACAGGTCTTGAGCTTGGCGAGCAAGAGCGACTCGAACGGCGTTAGATCGAGTTCGGGTTTCTTGTCCGTAAACTTGAGCTCCGCTTCTTGCCGCTTGAAGAACATCCCGGTTTCGGTACTTTCGACGATGAGGTATCCCTTCGTGGCGAGGCTGATGATGCCCGCAGAAAGGTCCCTACGGTCCACGCGCTCGTCGATCAGCGCCCCACATTCGGCCGGTCCGAGCCCTGAGGGAGGATCGAACGAGGTGGCAATGGGGCCGCTCTTTTCGTCGCGGCCGTGCTTGAGCCAAAGGAAGAACATACCGAGGAACACCCAGATCGGAATGGTCAGGCCGAGGTTGGGAAGCAGCAGCCAGCGAAGACGCTGCGCGAGAGTCGGCTCGGCGATCACGCCCTTGGGGAGTGCGAGGACGAGCGTCAGGCCGCTGTAAGAGGAAAGGGGCCACCTTCTTTCTCCCGAAAATTCGTCATCGGACAACGACACTTCCACCAGGGTTACGTCCCCGAGGCGGCGGGTCGTTCGTCCCGCAACGATATCGTTGGTCGTAGACCCATACGGACCCGCAAAGACCCTCCCACGAATCGGCTTGTCTGAGGGTACTTCGGGATAGTGGACGGTAAAGCCTGACCTTAGGATTGTGGTGTCCCATTCGTCGCCGGTGACGTTCCAATAGAACTCAGCCGTATCCCCCCAGTCTCCGGCGTTAGGGCCGAAAAAATTGAGGACGTTTTCAGTCCGGTAGCTGATCAAATAGGACTTCTGCGTGCCTGGACTGAGCCAGACATCCTCGTCCCCGATGCGAATCTTGAGGTTGGCCCCCTCGCGCGTGACGAGCGTCGTGAGCTTGTTGCCCGAATCGTCGGTTACGTGCACGTCCGTCAGGAGGATGTCCCTCCGCGTAGGGCCGCCAGTCTCGTAGGAAGTTGGAATGACGCGAAAGATGCCTCGGCGAGATTCGTAGAACGAAACCCGAATTTCCTCCAGGACCCGTACATTCCCGTTCTTCGCAATGTCGATCGTCGCGTGGAACGAGTCGATAACGTAAGGCTCGCCCGTGGGGGATTGCCGCGACTGGGGGGAGGCGAGGGCGACAAGAAACGACAAAGAACAAGCGGCAAGAACCGCACGTAACCGTCCGCACATGGTTGAACTGACCTCGAAGCTACTTTCGTATGGGGACTGCTTCGCCCGTTCTGGCGAGCGCATAGCCCATCACATTTAGGGACGCGGACGTAGGCTCGAAATCGCTATCGATTCGAAAGAGTTCTGAGGCCTTCGACATCTCGACGACCTTCTTCGTGGACTTCGTTCCGGCAGACAAAGTGACTTCGAATCGGAGGCGGAAGGGCGTTGGAACTCCAGTTTGCCGAACCTGCACCCAAGTCCCCCAAGACCCATCTCGGAAGACCTTCTGAGCTTCGACGATTTGGAGCATGGGGAACGTGGCGTTTTCGATCCATTGACGCCAGAACCAAGCCAGGTCCTTGCCGCTCGCTTCCTCGAAGAACGGGCGAAGGTCGGCCCAAGTCGTATCCAAGCCTCGTCGCATTGCAGCGAGCGCCTTTAGCCCGACAAGCACAGCTTCAAGGCCGATCTCCGCTTCGAGGGCCTTCATCACGAACGCGCCCCGGAAGTAGGTGGCGGACCCGTCGAGGTGGGGCAGGGCCATTTGGCTGAGCGGCTTGGCTACGTCAAGCGTCCGGAGTCCTCCCTGGAGGGTTCCGTCCCGGTTGCCGTCGAAAAGCACGCTGTCCACGTACTGCGTAACGCCTTCGTTCCAGGTGTCCTTCGTATAGGAACACGGCGCCATCCCGCCAAACCACGTATGCACCAGTTCGTGGACGGGAAAGCGCGTAGAGATCGAGCGGTTGAGCAGCGTGTAGCTGTAGCTTTCGATCCCGTAATAGGTGTCCGCTTCGAGCAGCGAATAGCTCGAATAGGGAAACGCTCCGAACCTGGCCTCCATGAACTCCATGCCTCGCCTGAGTCGGTCGACCTGTTCCTTGCCGCGGGCCGCATCGGGCGGGCCGAGGTGGTACGCCCGGATCGGCTTGCCGTTGGCTTCGGTTTCTGCGGCGAGTTGGTAAGGGCCTGCGACGACCTTCGGGAAACTGATGGGCAGACTGTTCTTGAATGCGGCTACCCGCATACCGGCCGGAGGATTGCGCGGGAGGAAACCGAGGTTTGCGGGGTCGGCGGGTTCGCCTTCGGAAAACGCGAGCCACTCCTCGGGGTGGGTGATGCGCGTTGTGGTCGTCATCGGCTGCCGGCCGAGAGTGGGAACCCAATTCGAAGTCACGTAAGCCGCGGCCGAGGTGACCTTTTCGGAGGCCGTTCCTGAAAGCTTCGCCACATACTCCAATTCGACGCTTCGGACCGGCGCAGAACTCCAGACGACTACGATTCCACCAGCCTGCACGACGTCGCCTTGCTTCAGTTCCGGAACGGATTCGGATGATGCCACAACCAGGCGAGCGGGCTCGTCGTTGACGCTGGCTTTCGAGAGTACGTACGCGTCGTTGAGTCGAAACACTGGCGCTTTCTCTCCGTTGAGCCGTTCAAGGTCGAGGCGAGCGCTGACTCGCACTTGATTCGTGCTGGGAAGCAACGCGACATCGAGCGCGGCATGGCGAACTCGATGCGACTGGGGAACGGCTTCAGCGATCTCCCTTCCCACACGGGGTCCCTCGGCGGCACGAATCAGCGTGTGGAGCGGGTCGTGATCGCTTTGAATTCCGTGAAACGCATGAAACACCGCCCATCCGAGATCGTCATCCGGCCAACCTGGCGGTGTCGGGATCACTTTGACCCCTACGCGAGTCAATCCGCCTCGCCGACCCGCCATTTCGATCAAGTAGGCGGAATCTTGCGCGCGGGCGAACTCGGTTTGGAGGTTGCGCTCGATTCCGGAACCGAGCGCGAGTCGCAGTTTCTGAAGAGCCTCAGTTCGGAGGTCCTGCGAGGTCGGCTGCCAGAACGAAACACTCAGCAGCAGAACGGGAGCTACAGCAATGCGGTGGTTCATCGTCACTACTCATAGACGCTTGAGGAGGCCAGAACGGAACCCGCGCAGGCGAGGGGCTGGCGCTCAGGGGTCGAGTCTGCCAAAATAGTGTTGGTTCTCGAACGCCGAATTACTAATGAAAGAGCCCACTCCCAGCCACAAACCGGAAGCTACGGAAGAGTTGGAGCCTCGGAAACGGACCTTACTCCGTGCCGTGGTGCTCGAATACGTCGATACCGCCGAACCGATTGCCAGCGAGTACCTCGTCGAGAAGTACGATCTAGGCATCAAATCGGCGACCGTTCGGAACGAGCTGTCCGAGATGGCTGAACTCGGGTTCTTGGAGCAACCCCATACCAGCGCGGGCAGGATTCCCAGCGACAAGGGGTACCGGTACTTCGTCGATCATCTCTTGGTGCCGGCGGACCTCCGAGGGGCGCATCGGCAGACGATCAGCGAGACGCAGCGCGGAGGCGAGGCCCTGTTTGAACTGCTCAACGAAGCCACGTTGGCTCTGAGCCGCTGGACTCAACTGCTGAGCGTTGCCGCAATCCTTCGCGATGCGGACGTGCGCCTCAAAAACGTCATCGTAAGCGCGGTCGGACCGCACCAGGCGCTCTTGGTCGTGGTCTTGGGCAACGGGCATGTTGAGAGCCGGATGGTGGAGTGCCCCCCTGGGTTGACTCTGACCGATTTGGGCCAAGTGAACGAGGCGCTCCAGCAGAGCTTCGTTGGGGAGTCGCTCAAGTCGCTGGCAAGATCGAAGGTCGGCGGTGGAACCGGCAAATCCAGCGTGGAAAAGCTTGAACTGGCGATCCGTTCGACCTTGAGGTCGATCGCGAAGGACTTGACGCGCGGGCGGCTGGTCTCGAAAGGGGAAGAACTCTTGCTCGCCCAGCCGGAGTTCAAGCGGGATTCCGAGATGATTTCTGAACTGATCGAGACGCTGCAAACGACCGATCTTGTGTACGACGCATTGAGCGCGGGAAGCGAGGCGATCGAGAACGTTACGATAGGGAAGGAGAACCGGCGCTCTGAGCTATCCCGGCTCTCGATCGTTCGCCAAGTGTTCTTTGTAGGCGGCAAGGAGGCGGGAGTGATCGGTATCGTCGGCCCTACGCGAATGGCGTATGAGTCGGGGCTTCCGCTCGTCAACTACACAGCCCGCGCCCTCTCCGACGCGCTCACCAAGTTCTTCGCCTGAGGGGACCTAAGCGCCCCAGATTTCGTTCGCCAAGGCGTAAAGGTGCGAAACGAACTCGGAAACGAAGTATCGCCCTTTTCGTTTTGCCTCGGTCAGAAACGGGTTCATTAGCGTCGAGCGCAGTAAGAACACCCCGTTCTGATCGTAATCCTCTTGCGTGACTTCGAGCCTCTTCAGGAATTGAGCGACTGACGCCGGTCCGTAGCGGTTCGAGGAGAGGTGCGTTCGACTCACGAAATACTGTTGTTCATAGACCTTGGTTGAGGGTCCGGAGGGCAAGCTAAGCCGCGCAAAGATCGCGCGGTTGCGCTGGTTCAGTTCGCGCAGCCCGACCGGGGTGCGGGCGCCGCGGAACGCGAAGCACGCGATGTTGCTCCCTGGGGGGCAAAGGCAAACGGCTTGAGTCGGCTGGGGCCCTGCGAGTTCGGAATACCTCTCAAGGAGCGTGTGCAATTCGCAGGCGTTCCGGACGGTCTCTTGCATGAGGAGCCCGTGCCCTTGGTTGTCGAGTGGGATGCACTTGTGGCTCAACCACGCGCACGCGGCCGCGGCCCCTGGTTTGCTTCCTTCGAGGATGTACACCCCGATACTTGAGGACTTTCGCTCGCTGGAAGGGCTCAAAGGGGCCTCTTCCAAGTACGGCGCGTGTTGGCGAGCGATGGGTTTCACGCGGTCGGACTTGTAACAAATCGCGCCCACGGGATAGGGCACGTAACCCAGCTTGTGGGGGTCGATTGCGATCGAGTCGCACTCGCCGAGCCGTTCCAAGGCGTCGCATGTGCTGACTTGCGGGAACTCAAGGCGCAATGACCGAACCTCTTCGCCGACCTTGACTTGGACCTCGGGGTCCCCCAGGCCCAGACGCTGGGGAAAGACCATCGTTCGCAGATACCCGCCCCAGGCCGCATCCGCATGAATCCAGAACGAGGGCTGATCTGCCTGTTCGCGGCGAGCGCGGAGGTCGAGTATCTGATCGACGGGATCGACCGCGCCTTCTTCGGTTGAGCCTACGACGCAAACGACCGCGAGCACGTGGTCGCCCCGAGACTCCACTTCGTCAAGCTTGCGATCTAGGTCGATCACGTCCATCCGGAAGTTCGAATCGACGGCGACCGGAACCATGTTGTTTCTGCCGAGGCCCAGAAGGTCGAGCGCTTTCAGGAGGCAGTAGTGTTGGCTCTCGGGCGCGAGGAGGACAGGTCTGCTGCCCAAGGCTTGCGTGATCGATCCGATTCCTGCTTGGGCAACGGTGAAGGGTGAGCCAAGGTACGCTTCGATCGCGCTTACGGTGGCCTCCCGAGGGTTTTTCGACTGCGCGACGTAACTTTCGAACGACCGCTCGTACTCCCTTAGCGCTACGGCAGGACTCAAGCGGAGAAGCTCCTTGTCGCTCCTCTTCTCCCACTCGCATTCGACCCCCAGCTTCTTGCACATATCGCGAGTCGCGTGCGGCAAGTACTTCACCGACCGGGCGACCCAAAGGGCCTCGAAGTTGGCGACCGTGCCGCCGCTCGTCAGGTGCGCCCAGGATTCGTGCCCATGCCCCAGCATCCGAGCAATCATCCCGGCGACCTCGAGTTCGAGCCGGGTCGTGACCGGCGCAGCCTCGGACGTCACGTTATTTGGGTTGAAGAGCATCCCAGCGAAGTAGCCCGCGATGCTGGGAAGGGTTTGCTCGGAGAGCATGTGGGCGAAGTATCTGGGGCTGTAGAACGGAAAGTCGCCCTTGAGTAGCGCGAGGAGCTCCATGAGTCGGTCTTCGAAGGCGTCTTGAAACTCCTCGTGTCCCCGCTTGGCCGCTGAGTCGATGACGACTCCGTCCTCAGGGAAGTAGTTTCTCCGCCAGTAATGGTAGTCCTCGAGGATGCGGCGAATCGTCGATTGGAACGCCTCGCCGTTCTCGGACTTTGGCCCAGCAAACCACGCGCAAAAAGGGTTGGACTCGCTCATGTCGCCTCCCCGCGAGTTTGGCCGATTGGCAGGGCGAATTGTCGAGAGCGGGTCTACCCAGTCGCAGCTTCGTTTGAATCTGAATCCGACCCCGGTTTGTCATGATTGTTCGAAGGGGCTCGCAGGTACACTGACTCTCACCTCAGATGCCCACCAAACGCGTTCCTCGACCTCAATTGATCTTCGAAAAGTCCCGCGCCGGAAGAATCGGGTGCAATGTTCCTCAGTGCGACACGCCAGCGGTCGAACTCAGCCAAGCGGTGGGGCGGACGCGGGAACACCTCGACCTGCCGGAAGTCTCGGAACTCGAGGTGATCCGGCACTTCACGAACCTGAGCCAGATCAACTACGGGATCGACACGGGGTTTTATCCGCTAGGTTCTTGTACGATGAAGTACAACCCCAGGATCAACGAGCGCACGGCTGGACTCGCGGGTTTTACGCACCTTCATCCGCTCCAGCCTCTCCGCACGGCGCCGGGGATGTTGCGCGTGATCGCTGAGGTCCAGGACATTTTAGGCGAACTCACCGGCTTCCCGGCTCTTTCGATGCAGCCCGTAGCGGGCGCCCACGGCGAACAGACCTGCCTCATGATGATCCGCGCGTACCACGAATCCCGAGGCGAGGGACAACAAAGGAGGGTCGTACTCATTCCGGACAGCGCTCACGGAACCAACCCCGCGTCCGCGGCAAGGTGCGGCTACGAGGTGCGCACGGTCCCCACCGATTCTGAGGGCATGGCCGACTTGGTGGCTCTCGAAGCGGCGCTGGACGAATCGGTCGCCGCGTTCATGGTCACCAACCCTTCGACCTTGGGGCTGTTCGAGAAGAACATTGCGAGGGTTTGTGAACTGGTCCATGCGGTAGGCGGGCAGGTGTTCTGCGACGGCGCGAACTTCAACGCGATGGTCGGAAAGAGTCGGCCCGGAGACCAAGGTTTCGACTGCATGCACCTCAACCTCCACAAGACGTTTACCACTCCGCACGGAGGGGGAGGGCCCGGTTGCGGTGCGATCGGTGTGAAGGCGCACCTCGAACCGTTCTTGCCCGCGCCTTTCCTCCGCAGGGCCGCCCCTGGCGAATCTTCGAACGCCGGTAAGGAAGTCGTCGATGGAGTCGTCATCGACTTCCAGAGGCCTGCTTCGATCGGCCGCGTATCCAGCTTCTGGGGGCAGTCGCTGATGGCGGTCCGGGCCTACACCTACCTCCTCGCGATGGGGAAGCGGTCGTTGCCTGCGGTCGCCGATTATGCGGTTCTCAACGCGAACTACGTCCAAGCCCGATTGAAGGAGGTCCTTCCTCCGGCGCACGACGTGTATTGTATGCACGAGTGCGTACTGACGGCAGAAAAGTACAAGCGAGCGCACGGCGTTCGAGCCCTCGACATCAGCAAGAGACTGATCGATTACGGCTTCCATCCCCCCACCAACTACTTCCCGCTTATCGTGCCGGAGTGCCTCATGATCGAGCCGACCGAGACCGAATCGAAGCAGACTCTGGACGCTTTTTGCGACGCCCTGATCCAAATCTGTCGAGAAGCGGAGACCGAGCCCGACCTTCTGCACGACGCTCCGACGAGCCAGATCGTGGGTCGCTTGGATGAAACCAGGGCCGTAAAGGACTTGGACGTGAGATGGAAGAGGGTGGCCAGCCCTTCGGCAGAACGTGAGCCGGCCCAAGTCTGACGGCGGCGCGGCCCGAGCCGATCGGAGCGCAGAAGTTCGGGTGATTCGGGACGGCGTCCATGATGGGCCGGAGAACATGGAGCGCGACCGAGCGTTACTTTTGGAGCTTTCCCGTTGGGGTGTCGCCGCAAGGGTGTATGGCTGGGCGGCGCCTTGGGTGAGTCTTGGCCGCTTTCAGAATCCCCACCGAGACCTAAAGGCGGACTGTTGCGTTCCTTGGGTCTTGAGGCCAACGGGTGGGAAGGCCGTTTTGCACGGACACGATGTGACGGTGGGCCTCGCCGCGCGATTGGACTGGGTCGAGTCCATTTCAGGCTCACGGGGACTGCGGGCGAGCTATCGCACTCTCGCCAGACGCCTTGCGGGGGCGCTGACGAACTGCGGATTGCCCGCCATCTTGGCAGAAGACCGGGCATTGGGGGCATCGATAGGAGGCGGCGCGCCAAACATTGCGGACTGCTTCGCCGCAACTTCGCCGAACGACATTACCGACCCTTCCACGGGATTGAAGGTATGCGGTTGCGCGCTCCGGCTGACGCAGGATGCGGTGCTCTTGCAGGCGAGCATTCCGTCCGGGCCGCCGCGCGTCGACCCGGCGCTCGTTTTCGAAGGCCCTACGACCTCCTACTACTCGGAGTGGGACAGCGTCCGGTTTGCAGATGCGCTCACAGAAACCCTCGCAGGGATTCTGTGACTACATTTCGGCCCACCGATCGAGCGGAAACGGTGGCGCGGAGAGGGGCCGGACGGCGAGCGACAGAAGGACAAGGCCTGAGTCGTCAGCGGCAATGCGGTTCGACGAAAGGGAACCGCACTCCGTGCACCGGTGAATGATTGCCCACTCGCCCCCGGACCGGACCCAGACGGCGATGGGTTCCATGAGCGCGCCGCAATCGGAGGATCGGTCCCCCGGAGTCGCGTCGAGGTGCATTGAATACAGGCATGCCGGGCAGTGGTTGCGGTGCCGTGTGCCTGCTCCCATCGGCTCTACGGCCTTCCCGCAATTCCCACATCGGAATCCTTCGGGCGCGGAGGAGCGGCCGAGTCGGCCTGGACGACGAGTTTTCTTAGCGATTGGCTGAATGTGCGTATGCCTTGGTTTCAAGCGAATCTCTCTTGGACGATGCGCAGCAAACTGCGCGGCGAGGGCCCATAAGGCGGGCCGAGCAGGAAGAGAGGGCGCCAACGAGCGCTACGAACTCGCTCGTATCCAACGCGTCGTCAGCCGACAGCGAGTTCGGAGGCTCGGGCGATCGGGAACGCAGCTTTCGTAGTCATCAAGCACCTCCGATGAGAATTCGCTGCAACGATACCCCATGAAACCGAAAGCGCCGCGATCCGTGAGACCGTGGCGCTTTCTATCCCCTGTTTCGGAACGGAATTAGGTGTTGGGACTCGGGGTCAGGGTGAACCCCTGAGCCGCGAGTTCTTGCCCGATGTGACGGAGCTTCTTCATCGCCCTCAATTCGATTTGCCGAACTCGCTCACGAGTGACGTTGAGTTCCGAACCGACCTCTTCAAGGGTGCGCGCTCGGCCGTCGTCGAGCCCAAACCGGAGCCTAACAACGTCCCGCTCCCGGGAGGTGAGCCGCCCGAGGATGCCGTCGATCTCTTCCCGTCGAATCAGGTTCCACGTCACGTCGGTTGGCGTGGGCATGTTTTGCGACTGCACAAAGTCGCCGATCGAGGAGTTATCCTTCTCACCAACTGGAGTTTCGAGCGAGATCGGCTCGATGGCCACGCGCATCATCTCACGAACTCGATCGACCGACAGCCCCACCTCGCGCGCGATCTCGTCCTCGGTTGCCTCGCGCTGATGCTCCTGCTGAAGTCGGCTCGCGGTCTTGACGACCTTGTTAATCAGCTCAGCGACGTACACCGGAATTCGAATCGTGCGCCCTTGGTTGATGATCGCCCTGGCGATGGCGCGGCGGATCCACCACGTCGCGTAAGTGCTGAAGCGGAATCCCTTGCGCCAATCGAACTTCTCGACGGCGCGAATGAGGCCGAGGTTGCCTTCTTGAATCAGGTCCGCCAATGGAATACCTCGGGCGTTGTACTTCTTCGCAATGCTGACGACGAGCCTCAGGTTGGACTCAATCAGAATACGCTTGGCAGTCATGTCGCCTTGCTGGACGCGGCGGGCGAGATCGACCTCCTGCTCCGGCGTCAGCAATTGGGCGCGGCGAGTTTGCCGCATCCACATCTCAAGCTCTTCGCTATCGTCGTGTTCCGGCTGCTCTTCCGCCTCCTCGGCTTCCTCGTCGCCGGCCTCGATATCGATCAGATCGTCATCGGCCGGTTCCGTCGAAAAGTCTTCGACAGCACGGCGCAGCCCGGGATCGGCATAGGTCGATCGACCGGGAGTCCTGACCGTGATTGCTCGCCCCCTCCGGGGCTGCGTTACTGCGCCATGTTCGGCAGGCATCCTGCTGGTTTTTTCCTCCAAGTTCAATTTGCTCTAATAGACTCGATTTGTTTCTGCGGACTACTGATTTTGAAACCGGGCGCCTTGGGCCGAAACGAGCGATGTTTTCAGTCGGATCGGGGTAATCTCGCCAGGATTCCGCATTACGGTAACATAGGCCGCCATTGTTGTCAAGAGCGGGCGCGCGCTTTTTCGTTGCCGCTCGCAAGCTCTGGTGCGGAATTCGTTGCTGCCCGCACCCTATTACGGACGCGAAAAAAGACGGCTTCCGTTGCAAGTTTCTACAACGCAAGCTCGCGCAAAGTTCCTACAGACTCCTTTACTGCCAACCCGAGCGCCGCGGAAGCGTCGTCGGTATTCCGGCGGCCAAAGCTGATCCGAATTGTACCTCGTGACCAAGCGGGATCCGAATGGAGCGCGGTAACGACCGACGGCTCCTCATGGGAACTCGACTTGCACGCTGAGGCCGCGCTGACGGCAAATCCCCTCCGATCTAAGTCCAAAACGAGCGTTTCACCCTCGATTCCCCAGAAGCTGAGGCTTAGAATGAATGGGGAGCAATCCTCGCCTCCATTGACCGTCAAATCCGGTACTTCGCTCAGTTGCTCTAGGACTATGTGCCTGAGGCGAAGGGCATGGTCTCGGTCCCTCGACATGCGCGCGCGGCACACTTCGGCGGCTCGTCCAAGGCCCACGATTCCCGGCACGTTGAGGGTACCGGAGCGGAACCCGCTTTCTTGTCCTCCCCCTTCGATGAGGGGCTCGAATTCCGATCCCGATCGCACGTAGAGCGCGCCGACGCCTTTAGGGCCGTACATCTTGTGCGAGCTGAACGCCGCATATTCAAAGGCGGAATTCTGGAAGTCAGCGTCGAGCTTGCCGACAAGCTGCGTCGCGTCGCAATGAAGCGCCCCGCAGGACCTTCGCAACGGAGGCAAATCAAACACCGCGCCCATTTCGTTGTTCACGGCCATGCAAGCGATGGCGCGAACCCCGGACTCGGGAGGAACCAGCTTCGTCCCCTTGTTCGACAACATGCTAGCGCCTCGATTGCAGGCGGGTACGCGAACGGAGCTGTGCTCGAAGGGGCTGATGAACTCGGGGCGGAGGAAGCGGATGACCGTGTTGTTCGCTTCGGAAGCGCCTGAGGTGAACACGATCTCGGAAGGGAACTCGGCGCCGACCAAGAGCGCGACTTGCTCACGCGCCGCTTCGACGGCCTTCCGCGCCTTCAGGCCAAGGGCATGAATCGAGTGCGCGTTGCCCGCCTCCTCTTGGAGAAACGGCAACATCGCCTCAAGCACCGCTGGGTCGACCGGCGTCGACGCGGCATGATCGAAGTAGCGCTCTAACGGGTGCATGTCAATCTGTACGAAACTGTGGTTTCAGTTTAGCCAAACCCGCGCAGCTTTGCAAAGGCTCTTTAGGCCCTACCGAACCGCCGGAGCGCCGCGAAGCGCCTCTTGCACCAATCCAGGCACTTCCGATGTGCGGTCCGCAACGGGGACTCCGGCTGATTGAAGTGCAGCCACTTTCGACTCTGGAGTGCCACGACCTTGCGATATGATCGCTCCCGCATGGCCCATTCGCTTTCCGGGCGGCGCCGTTCGGCCGCTGATGAACGCCACAACTGGCTTCGACATGGTCCTGATGAACTCGGCGGCAGCTTCCTCGTCCGAGCCGCCGATTTCGCCCACGAGTACGACGGCTTCCGTTTCCGAGTCGTTTTCGAACGCTTCAAGGACATCGACGAAGCGAAGTCCGGGGATTGGGTCGCCGCCGATTCCGACGCACGTGGTTTGTCCCAGCCCTGCTCGGGTCAGTTCCCAGACGATTTCGTAGGTGAGGGTGCCGCTCCGGCTGACGAGTCCTACCGGCCCCGGCTGAAAGATATTGCCGGGCATGATTCCGATCTTGCACTTGCCCGGAGAGATAATGCCGGCGCAGTTGCCGCCAAGCAGGAGCGATCTCGACTCACGCTTCAGTTTCGCGTTGACGCGCACCATGTCGTGGGCGGGCACCCCTTCCGTGATGAGGGTGATGAAGGGGATCCCGGCGTCCGCGCATTCGATCACGGAATCCGCCGCGAAAGGGGCGGGAACGAAAATCACTGCGGAGTTGGCGTCAGTCGCAGAAACTGCGTCTCGCACCGTATCGAAGACGGGCAAGCCCAAGTGCTCAGAGCCCGCCTTGCCGGGTGTAACGCCCGCAACGACCTTGGTGCCGTATTCGAGCATTTGCTGAGTGTGAAAGGAGCCTTCGCGGCCCGTCATTCCGGCCACTACAACCCGTGTGGAATCGTCTACATAGATGGACATGGCTGTTGGAGGACCCTTGGAGGAAGGAAACGCCCTGCTCTCGGACCCGTTCCATGATACTCGGGATTCGCGAGACGAGGTTGGCTCGGGCAAAGCGAGGAAACACGGCGAAAAAAGGCTTCGAGCGGGAACTCTTTGAGGGGCAAGTTCATCTATAATGGTAAGGCTGCAAAGCTAATCGTCGAGTCCGTCCAGCAGGGCGGAGCGGGGGACCCGGTCCATGGGGGTGAAAGGACGAGCTTAATTCGTCCAAGGGTAGCTCTTGGCCCGAACCCGACAGCTAACCCCGTAGACGCAGCGAGAGTCGCGTAGATTCCGCAGGAGCGTCGACGGCGTGCGAATGCGCGCGCGTCGATGTAGGGGACGGAGCGGGGCTCGCATTTGTGGCCACAGGGAAGGGCGCGCCAAGGCGGTTGGATCGGGCAACGATGGTGTTGCAGATCGGGCCGGCCAGGCAAGCTTGACCCAGCACCTCCTGTAACAGGGGTCCCTCGTTTCTCCCGGGGGACCCTTCTCTGCTTCCTAAGCTTGGGAGGCTCCTCATCGGGTCTTTCGTCCAGAATCGAAGAGCGTTTGAATCCTGCGGCGCGACTTATCGTATCCTTATCGTTGCTGGAGGGCATTAGGACTTTTGGCGCCGACGCCCCCCTCAGGAATCAACCATGGCCAACCTACACCTTGCCGCGTTCGGACCGGAGACACTCGCGCTTTTGATCCCGATCACCGCCCTGCTCATTCCGATCGTGGCGATCCTCGTTCGGCATCAGCAAAAGATGGCGGAGATCATTCATTCAAGCCCCAAGTTCGACCCCGGTCTGAACGCGCAAATCGACTCGCTCCGAAGAGAAATCCTCGAACTCAGGCGACTTGTCCATCAGCAGACCATCGACATGGACTCGCTCAAATCGTTAACCGGCGGGCGAAATGACGTTGTCCGGAGCGAAGAGACTCGCGCGCCCAATGGGTAGGCGAGCGGGGGAGGACGGAAGGGGCGAAATCGTCCCAAAATCCTTCGGTTTAGGTTGACAAAGGGAGGCAGTCAAAGGGTAGTATCTCCGTTCGCGCAAACTTCCGGAGGCGTGGATGACGATTATTCAGCCCACCTCGAAGCGAATCGGCAGATTCCTCGAGGTCCCCAATCTGATCGAACTTCAACTCAACAGTTACAGATGGTTTCTCGAAGAAGGTCTACCCGAGCTTTTCCAGACGTTCTCACCGATTTGGGATTTCACTCAATCCAACTTCATCGAACTCGTTAGCTTCTCGCTCGGCGAGCCGAAATACTCGGTTGACGAGTGCCGCGACCGCGATATGACGTTCGAGGCGCCGATCAAGGCGATCGTTCGCTTTGGCGGCCGCGAGCGGGAAATGATCGAGTCCGAGGTCTACCTGGGCGACCTGCCCCTGATGACCGACCGCGGAACGTTCATCATCAACGGTCGCGAACGGGTCATTGTATCTCAGCTTTCCCGTTCGCCCGGACTCTACTTCGAAGAAGGCGTTGACACGGCCATGCAGATGGTCATCAGCGCTCGCGTGATTCCCAACGAGGGCCCATGGCTCGAAATCGAGTCGGACTCCAACCATATCGTCCGGACTCAAATCAGCCAAACGAAGAAGCTGCCGCTGACGCAGTTGATCAAAGCCTTAGGGGCGTTCGATAAGGGAACTTCGACGGTTCACCTGCCCCTAAAGGAAGCCATTCACCGAAAGCTCGTCGAGCCGCTCGCCGACCCGGAAACCGGTGAGGTCCTTATCAGCGCGGACGAGTGGATCACCCAGGAGGCCGTAGATGCGCTGCCTGCGGGGATTCAGGAGCAGTCTGTCAATGTCCACACGCCCGTCGATACCACCGACGACCTCATTCGGGTGTTTGGAAGGTACGAGACGCTGGCATCTCCGACGGCTGACGACCTTACGGGAAGGCGGGTCTCGGAGGACGTGCTCGATGCCGACGGCAAGGTCGTCATCAAAGCGATGCAGCGAATTGAGCCAGAAACGGCCAAGAAGATCGAGTCGCTGGGACTGGAATCGTTGCGCACGTACACCCTGCCGAGCGTCGTCGAGGCCACGCTCAAAGAGGACCCGACTTCGAACTGGCGCGAGGCCATCCTCGACATCTACAAGCGGCTTCGAC
Source organism: Candidatus Nitrosymbiomonas proteolyticus (assembly GCA_017347465.1). GTDB lineage: Bacteria > Armatimonadota > Fimbriimonadia > Fimbriimonadales > Fimbriimonadaceae > Nitrosymbiomonas > Nitrosymbiomonas proteolyticus. The sequence continues at coordinate 1,826,193 of AP021858.1, forward strand.
CCGGTGAAGCTGCCAACGAGGACGCTGCGAAGCAACTCATCTACGGGCTGTTCTTCGACGTGAAGCGCTATGACCTGGGCAAAGTGGGGCGACGGTTCCTCAACAACAGGCTCGGGTTCGACGTGCCGATCGACCGACGCTGCCTCACGGCCGTCGACTTGGTCGGGATCATGTTCAAGCTCCAGGACTACATCGACCGCAAGGCCGAAAGAGACGACATCGACGACCTCAAGAACAAGAGGGTCCGTTCGGTAGGCGAGTTGTTGCAGAGCCAGCTTCGGCTGGGATTTGTGAGGATGGAGAAGGTCGCTCGCGAGCGCATGACCAGCACCGACCAGGAGAACCTGCTGCCCGGCATTATCCTCTCGGTCAAACCTGTGAGCGCGGCGATCAAGAGCTTCTTTAGCTCCAATCAGCTCAGCACGTTCATGGATCAAACGAATCCGCTGAGCGAGTTGACCAACAAGCGGCGTCTTTCGAGTCTGGGGCCGGGGGGTCTGCAACGGACAAGCGCAAAGCTCGAAGTTCGCGACGTCCACCGTTCGCACTACGGCCGGATCTGCCCCATCGAGACCCCCGAAGGTCCGAATATCGGGCTGATCTCCCAGCTCACTACCCACGCACGGGTCGATGAGTACGGGTTCATCATGACTCCTTACCGGCGCGTCGTCGATGGCCGCGTCACCGACGAGATCGTGTACCTGACCGCCCAGGAGGACTTCTCGAGGCTCATTGCGCCCGCAGACACTCTCACCGACGGCGAGGGTCGGATCGTCGCAGACCGGCTGCAGGTGCGCTGCGCGGGAACGGAGTTCGGAGGCGCGAGCTATCCGCTCGTCCCGAGGGACCGGGTGACCCTGATGGACGTCTCGCCGGTTCAAATCGTGTCCGTCGCGACGGCCCTGATTCCTTTCCTCGAAAACGACGACGCGAACCGGGCGCTTATGGGCGCGAACATGCAGCGCCAAGCTGTGCCTTGCCTAAGATCAGAGCGGCCAGTCGTTTGTACGGGCTACGAGCGAACGGCAGCCGTCGACTCCGGCGCGGCAGTCGTCGCCCGGCGAGGCGGCGTCGTGGTATTGGCGACCGCGACCGAAGTGCGCGTCCAGACCGATAGCGGCGAGATCGACAGTTACAGGCTGCAGCACATGCTGCAAAGCAACAAATCGACCTGCTTTACGCAGCGACCCATCATCGAACTGGGCCAGCGGGTGCTGGAAGGCGATCCCCTCGCGGACGGGCCTTGCGTCGATCATGGCGAACTCGCTTTGGGCAAGAACGTGCTGGTCTCGTTCATGCCTTGGGGCGGATACAACTACGAAGACGCGATCATCATCAGCGAGCGGCTGGTCAAGGATGACGTGTTCAGTTCGATCCATATCGAGCGGCACGAGACGGAAGCCGTCGACACCAAGTTGGGTCCTGAAGAGATCACGCGCGATATTCCGAACGTCGGAGAGGACGCCCTTAAGGACCTCGACGAGAACGGCATCGTCCGCATCGGCGCGGAAGTCAGGCCCGAAGACATCCTGGTCGGAAAGGTCGCGCCCAAGGGGCAGGTCGAAATGACCGCCGAAGAGCGGCTGATCATCGCGATCTTCGGTAAGAAGGCCGAAGAGACGAGGGACGTCTCATTGCGGCTGCCGCACGGTGAGAAGGGCACGGTCGTCGATGTGAAGGTCTTTAGCCGGTTCAAGTACAAGTGTACGGCTTGCGGGCATGAATACAACGAGTCGAAAAAGCGGGAACGCCTTTTCTGCGACCGCTGCGAAGAAGCCATCAATTCGCTGGGCGCGGACGAACTTCCCGCAGGAACGAATATGTCGGTCCAGGTCTATATCGCACAGAAGCGGAAGCTGATGGTCGGCGACAAAATGGCCGGACGGCACGGGAACAAGGGCGTCATCTCGCGGGTCGTGCCCGTCGAAGACATGCCGTGCCTGATGGATGGCACGCCGGTGGACATCATCTTGAACCCGCTCGGCGTTCCGAGCCGTATGAACATCGGCCAGATTCTGGAGACCCACCTCGGTTACGCGGGCCGAAAGCTCGGAGTGCGGTATCGCTGCCCGGCCTTCGAAGGCGCGACCGAAGAAGAAGTCTTGGAAGAGATCGAGCGTTTGGCCGAAGCGATGCGGTGCGAAGCCCTATCGAAGTACGTCAACCGGGAACTGATGCTGGCCGTCGAGTTTGAAAAGGACGACTCGGTCGAAACGATGAAGGAGCGCGTCAACGGCGCCTTGAGGAAGTTGGATAGGCCGCGCCTCGAGAGAGTGAGCCGCATTCTGGGAGCAACCCCGGTTGCCGATGAGGCCGAACTGAGCGCGATCGACCCCGATGACTGGGAGCCGGAAGAGCCGCAGGGCGCGGGTGAACCGTACTCGGCTCCGGACGCTGCCTACAGCGACATCACCGAGCGCGTGCTCGTCAATGCCTTCCGGCGGGGAGGCATCGACCCCGAAACCTGCAAGTCGTTGGTTCGGGACGGGCTGACCGGAGACGTGCTGCCCAACCCGCTGACCGTAGGGACGATCTACATGCTCAAGCTCGAGCACCTTGCGGAAGAGAAAATTCACGCCCGATCGATCGGGCCGTACTCGCTCGTCACCCAGCAGCCATTGGGCGGTAAGGCGCAGTTCGGCGGCCAGAGATTTGGCGAGATGGAAGTGTGGGCGCTAGAAGCTTACGGAGCGGCCTACACGCTCCAAGAGTTGCTCACGATCAAGTCAGACGATGTCGCCGGACGCGTCAAGGCATACGAGGCGATCGTCAAAGGCGAAGCCATCGCCGAACCCGGAATTCCGGAATCCTTCAAGATTCTGGTGAACGAGTTGCGCTCGCTGTGCCTCAAGGTCACGGTCGAAGACGCCGCGAACCGAGAATTGGCCCTGCGCGACCTGGACGAACTCGGTCCGAGCGACGACGCCCGACTCGCACGTTCGGTGGGGTTGTTTAGCTAGGCCGAATACGTCCTATAATAATCGGGTAGTTCGACGCCCGCATAGCCGCCCCGAATCGCGTCGGGTCGGCCGTGGGAGGGAGTTACGGCTTGATCGGGTTCCTTTTTTTGTCGATCGCTGGCTGTTCGTTCGGTAGCATGTGCGAAGCCGAATCGCGCGTGGCTGACGGGAGCGCCCAACCAGGCGGGAGTGTCCGGTTCGAACGTTTATGTTTCGGGCCTGCAACCCTTTCGTCTGTGGTCGCCCAGTTGTCTCAAGATTCTTCCAAAGACCTTCGGGTCTCCCGTGAGTTGAGCAATGAGGTGGTCGCACTCTGCGGTGATGACGTTTCACTTGCGGATGCGCTGGACAAATTGGCCGACGTTGCAGTGGCGACTTGGGAGACTCAGGGCCAGTTCCAGATACTCAAGAGGACGCCTAAGCAACTGCGGGAATGCCGGCAGCGCGACTTAGACGTTCGGATCTCGCAACTCGAAAGGCAACTTCAGGAGTATTCCAAGGAGTTCGACCTTTCCGGGACTTCTTACGATAGGGCGAGAGAGGCGATTCGAAGGTTCGAACTGATGCTCAAAGGTGAAAACCAAGGGGTATGGAGCGAAGGACCTTCGGGCGTAATCGATCTGTTCCTACCTTCGGACGTCCTGCTGAAGCGAATCCTGATTGCCATCGGTTCCAAGCGGCTCTCGGAATTGCCCTATGTTGAAACAGTGGTCTTCAGCACAGCGCCGACGGCGCGCCAGGTTGCGTTCCCGTCATCGGTACGCACATTGATCGAAGACTACGCGGCAGAGCAATCTTGGTTCGTCAAAGCCTCCAATGAGGAACAGTTCGCATCGGACCATCCCTTGTTCGTCTCGTGGTGGAAGAGCTTGCGCTCCCAACCCATCGACAGTTCCGATATTGGCAAGGCGTTGCTAAGTGCTCGGCTTGAAGACGACCGGTTATGGACGCTATTGCAGATCTTCGATAGAGGTGGACGGAAACGCGGATCGGCCGTCAAAGCGATGCAAATCGTTCGCGAAGTCACCTCTCAACGTATCGTCAGTACGATCCCGGAGTCTGCTTTGTTTGAGCCATCCAAGCGTAACAGGGAGTTCGAGGAGCTTGCCCGAGTGCCCGAAATGTTCGTAACGCACCACTCGGGGCCAATCGAACCATCAGGGCTCTCTCCCACTGTCTGGGAAGAGGCAATACGCCCCAACCAAGTTGAGCCGCTGTCGCTGTTCCTCGGTGACTTATGTTGTGAAGTAAGTCGCTATCTTGGACGACCCGTTGCTGCGCGACTTCCCGACTTCTGTGCTCCTGTGTTCTCCGACCTTCGCGGCGCGGCCAGCGTCCCTCTGCGCGCGGTGCTGAGTCAGTTGTCGCAACAATACGGTGTTGGAGTGGACGCGAATTCAGATTGGATATTGATGTCGCCATCCAACGCTTTGGAGTGTGAGCGAACAAGGTTGAATCGCGGAGCGCTCACGGAAGTTATGGAACTGGCGCGAACTCAGCCGCTGATGGATATTCGGGCGATCGCTACTCTCTATTTCAAATCAGGAACTGGGGCTTTTCGGAACCCGATTGCCACTTTCTACCTCAACTTGATTGCAAAGAAGGGCGTTGCCGTCGATCCGTACGATATCCCATTTCCCTTGCTCGGGCTTCTTGGGTCGTTGACAGATGACAGTTGGCGAACTACGTTGAACGGGGAGCCGTTTCGGTTGTCGAATTCCGGGTTGCCTTCGAGGCAGTACTTCGAAGGTTGGTGTTCGTTCGGAGAGGGATACGACATGTGGATTGGCCCCGGCATAGTTCAACGGACCCGCCTGGGCATCGAAGTTGCGGTTCCCGACCTGCTTCTCATTGGCACGGAAACCTTACCCACGGGCTTGCGGAATGACTCAGCACTATCGATCCAGGCGGGCAGTTCAAGCGCTTTCCAGAAGGTAGATAGCGCGGACGGCGGGTCGGGATCGCAGGGTCCGAGCATGGTGTTCAACGAAGAGCAGCTTGCGAAGTTTTGCTTCAACATGATTTTGGAGGGGACGGCGAGTTCTGTTGCGGACGCGATGACCGGCATTTGGCGAATCGTGCCAAGGCGTCAACTCACGATCGTGGGCGCGCTATCCGAACAGGTTGAGATCATCCGGGTTTACACTGGGCACCCGGTCGTTCGTAGCGAATCCATGGAACGGTCGTACACCGACTTTCCAGCAGAACTCAGGAGGAAGTTGGAGAGCCGGGTCAGTGAGTTGCTGCGCCTTGCTAGGCCGTCCCAACGGCAAAGCGCAGTGTTTCGGTCATGCGTTGCCGTGCGGGTGGCTTGAATCGAGTACGAGGATCTTTGTGAGAGTGGCTGGTCCGGTAACTATCTCAGGAGTCCTGTGTAGATCGGTTCGGTTTCCGTAGCAGGCGGAGGTAACGATGTCGTGTTTTTGCGCGAACACGGAGCTAATTGGAGCCCATTCATTTACCGAATCGATTCCCGGGAGCAGATTCAGATTGGCTCGCGATTGTAGAAAAGGGCGAACTGTCGTACGCAATGACAGAACATGGAGGAAGCGATGCTCTTAGGAGTCCTCTGCAATGTGCTCGTTCTTATAGACTGCCTCGGAAATTCGGTCGATTTCCGTTGCTCTCCGACCAGCGTTGGAAACCTGCTCCCTCTGCTCTCGGAGAGGGTCGGAATCGACTTGCTTGCGACTCCTGAGACGCGATGGGACGTGATGGTCATTCGAGTTCGAGGCGTGCCTGTGGACCGCTTACTGTCGACGATCGGGAGAGTTAGCAGCGCGAAGTGGGAACGGCGCAAAGACGGACTTTACCTGGTTCGTGATGACGAGGCCGTTAGTACGGACGTCGAGGCCGAACGAAACGTGGCTGAAGGCGAATGGAAGTCCGCCCTCGAATTGGTTAGGCATGCGAGTTCAAAGATCGATTGGGTAAGGAAAGACAACACCAACAGGTTCCTTGATCAAGTTTCGTCCCATAACGAATGGGCAAGGGTGGTGCTGTCTGCTGGGGCTGTAAACGCGGTCGGGAAAGCTCGGTCGGCGCTTATCGCTCGTCTGCCGCTACGACGCCTCGCATTCGCGGTCGTGGAGTCACTAAGCCCTCAGTTGTTAGCAAGCTTGCACATTGGCAACACGGTCTATTCAAGCAATCCGACAGCAATGCAAGAGCGCTTGCCTCGGGAAGTTTCTAAGAGTTTGGGGGAGTTACAAGCTGATCAGAATCGCTTGATGAGCGAGATCGAAGGCAATCCGCGCAGCATAGCGTTCGGCCAAGAAGAAGGGGGGATTCGCTTAGCCGATCTTGGCGCTAAGGTAGCGTCTGCCCGGTCGATCGTTGTGCTGAGCAAGATGGAGGGGATGCTGCATGTCCGGGTGCTCCTTGTGCAGGGTCAGCACATCGTCGCCAGAGAGGAACTGACCTTTGGTGTTCCCGCAGCAAGAGGTCAGGCCTCTCCGAACTCTTCGTCGTTGGGTTCCTTGCGTTCTCCTTCCGAGGTCGAGGATCTCAGGCGTGCTCTTAGCGAGGCTGGGAGTATCGAGTCTTCAGGTGCCTTGCACGACGAACTGATTCACCCCGAAAAGACCGATCCCCTCAAGTTTGGACCCATGAGCCTTGTCGCCTCTTACGCCGAGGCGGCCGACAAGAACCTCGTCGCGGTTTTGCCCGACTACTTCGATCCCGCGTTCAGGAGTCTGGCGGTGAACCCGGTCCAACGGAACAGCGTATTCGCGGCCGATTGGGAACAGCTAATGCGTGGAACACTGAATTGGCAAGAAGAGGATGGTTGGATCCTGCTTCGGCCCAGACGAGCGAATAAGGAGAGGGTCGAACACCTCGACCGGCCTGCTTTGGGGACATACTTGCGAAGGTTGTCCGATGAGGGTTGGGCTTCGCTTGAGGATATGTCCGCGTACCTTGGGGCTCAGCCTGTTGCGGAGATCGACCCGTTTTATGTCTCCGATGTTGGATCGCTCTTGCAGGGCTGGCGGACTGAAGGCAGTGTCGTGCAGCCGGCTATCTTGCGCTTCTACGGAGTCCTATCTGTCAAGCAAAAGCAAGCCACATGGACGGAGTCTGGGCTCCGGATTGCGTCCCTGTTGCCGGCTCAGAGACAGCTACTGGATTTGCTCTTGTTTTGGTCGGATCAGAAGCTCTCGGGAAGGGTTCCCCCCGAGTTGGAGGAGTTCAACCACGAGGAGCTTATTACGGAGACACTCCCGTTCGGACTCCCAGCCGATACGGTCTTCCGAGGGCAGATGAGGCGACGCCTTGCCCTGCTCGCTCTCCGCAAGCGGCAAGACGGAGGGGCGCCTGGGAAGGAAGTGACCGAGCTTTCGAAGTTAGCGAGAGGCGCGGCCCGCCTGACTGGGACCGAAGTGGAGGTGCGGGACGGCCAGGAGGCGTCCATGCAGGAATATGTTGGATTTGCGCCCATCATAATCTGCGACGGCCACTTCGAGGTCGACGTCGGCCAATCCAAGGTCATGCGGTTCCCATTCCAGTACCCAGAAGTCCCCAAGGGAGTCACGTTCGTACGATTTCGGGACCTGCCATCCACCGTCCAGGAGGCCTATCGAGAAGAGGTTAGACGGCTGGGCGGAGCACCTCAAAGAACTCAGCCACCCCCAAGGCAGAGCAGATCGGCCGCGGGCGCTCCGAGGAATGTCAGCGATTCTGAGTCTATCCGACGGGACGGAGCCTTGACACTTCGGGGAGCGAAAAGGTAAAAAACAAAGTCCGCGCTCTCTGTCTCCACGTTCCCAATTCGAACTCGTCGTTGTCCGTAGTATTTCGGGGCGGATATGCGCACCTAAAGCTCAAACCATTATGGCAGACGTAAGTCAATTCAACAAAATCCGAATCGGCATCGCTAGCCCAACCGACATCCGAAGTTGGGCATTTCGTCACGGCGTACACCACGAGGTCAAAAAACCCGAAACGATCAATTATCGCACGTTCAAACCGGAGCGTGACGGGCTGTTCTGCGAGAAGATTTTCGGTCCGGTCAAGGACTACGAATGTTCCTGCGGGCGCTACAAAAAGATCAAATACGCCGGCATCATCTGCGAACGGTGCGGCGTCGAAGTCACCAAGAGCCGCGTCCGGCGCGAGCGAATGGGGATCATTGAACTCGCCGCTCCCGTTTGCCACATTTGGTACCTGAAGGGAGTTCCGAGCCCGCTCGCCCTCATTCTGGACATCTCCCCCCGGCTGCTCGAAAAGGTCATCTACTTCGCCAGCTTCATCATCATCGACATTGAAGCCGAGAAGATCGCCGAGCTGCTTCCGAAGGTGAAGGAGGCGGCGGAGCAGGAGAAGGCCACGATCATGCGGCACATGAGGGAACTCGAAGAAGACAGCTTCACGAGGTTCTTCGAAGAGCTTGACAGCAACAGCGATGAGTACGACGAAGGTTCGGTGAGGGAGCGCGCGAAGGCGATCAACGACCGCATTCGGGCCGAATACCGCGATGCCGACGACCGGCTCAAGGACCTTGACCTTGCGGTGGACATCCTCGGCAAGCTCGAGCGCAACCAACTCATCGACGAAGAGAAGTACCGCGCGGTCAGCAAGATGCTCGACGCCGTGGGCGCCAAGCTCGATCTGGAACTGCGCAACCTCGTCCGGGCCAACATCGGGGCCGAGGCGATCAAGGAGCTCTTGACCCGCGTCGACCTCGAAAAGCTCGCCCGTGAACTCCGGCAAGAGATCGTGTCGACGACCTCGCAGCGCCGAGCCCGCGCCATCAAGCGGCTCGAAATCGCGGAAGCGCTCATTTCCAGCAAGAGCCGCCCTGAGTGGATGATCCTCGATGTCATCCCTGTCATCAGCCCCGAACTGCGCCCGATGGTCCAACTCGACGGCGGACGTTTCGCAACGTCGGACCTGAACGACCTGTATCGGCGAATCATCAACCGCAACAACCGGCTCAAGAAGATCATGGAGATTCACGCGCCGGAGTCGATCATCAACCACGAAAAGCGACTGCTTCAAGAGGCGGTCGATGCGCTGGTCGATAACGGCCGCCGGTCTCGTCCCGTCGTGGGCTCCAACTCCCGCCCGCTCAAGTCGCTGAGCGACATGCTCAAGGGCAAGGAAGGGCGGTTCCGAAAGAACCTTCTTGGAAAGCGCGTGGACTATTCGGGCCGTTCGGTTATCGTGGTTGGACCCCACCTGAAACTCCACCAGTGCGGACTTCCCAAGGAGATGGCGCTCGAACTCTTTAAGCCGTTCGTGATGAAGACGCTTGTCGAGAAAAAGATCACCCAAAACATCAAGACGGCCAAGCGCATGATCGATCGGATGCACCCGGCCGTGTGGGACGGATTGGAGGAGGTCATCAAGGAGCACCCGGTTCTCCTGAACCGCGCTCCGACCCTGCACCGATTGGGAATCCAGGCGTTCGAGCCGATCCTTGTCGATGGCAAAGCGATTCAGATTCACCCGCTCGTTTGCCATGCCTACAACGCGGACTTCGACGGCGACCAGATGGCTGTTCACGTCCCGCTTTCCTTGCAGGCGCAGGCGGAAGCTCGGGTCTTGATGCTGAGCACTCAGAACCTCTTCTCGCCGGCGGACGGGCGCCCGATCATGTCGCCGATCCAGGACATCGTCTTGGGGGCGTTCGCGCTTACGTTCACGGACAAGGCGTCGCTGCAAAGCCTCGAGGAGGCTGTGGCGAAGCATGAGGCCGACCCTGAGAACAACCCGGCGCCCAAGGTCTACCGCGACCCTGCCGAAGTGACCTTCCATCTCGAATCGCCCAACGTCGAGAACCCGGTCCAACTCAACCAAGCCGTTCGTGTCCGAATCCGCCGCCCGGTCTTCCGACCCGACAGCGAGATCGATCACAGGGACCCGGCGACCGGCCAGGAATACCGTTACGAGACCACGAAGGGCGAAGACGACGAGGAAAAGCGCGAACTCAAGCCGCTCGAAACGGAGTTCGAGACGGTGGTCAGGGTCTCGACGGCCGGAAGGCTCCTGTTCAACGAGGCTTTGCCTTACCCGCTCAAGCACAGCGACGGAATGCTTCAGATCGAGCTTACCAAGAAGATGCTCGCCGAGTTGATCGTTCTTTGCCAGAGGCAATGTGGGCTTGGAGGGACGATTCGGCTCCTGGACGACCTGAAGGACCTTGGGTTCCGATGGGCGACGAAGTACGGGCTCTCCATCGCCATCACGGACATGGACCCGCCTGCGGGAAGGGAAGCGATTCTTCAAGAGGCAGACGACTCGTCGAACACGATCCTCACGCGATACCGCAGGGGGATGCTCAACTTCAACGAGATGCAGCGTAGGCTGGTCGACCTATGGTCGAAGACCTACGACAAGATCGGCGATGAGATTCAGGCGGGGATGCACCAATTCAACCCGCTTACGATTATCACCGCCTCGGGCGCTCGCGGCTCGGTCAAGCAGCTCGCTCAGCTTGCGGGAATGCGCGGCCTGATGTTCAACCAGTTCAACGAGGTTATTTACGAACTCCCCGTCAAGAGTTCGTTCCAAAAGGGCCTTTCGATGCTGGAGTATTTCGTGACCACGCACGGCGCCCGCAAGGGTCTCGCCGACACAGCGCTGCGAACCGCCGACGCTGGATACCTCACAAGGCGACTCGTCGATGTCTCGCAGGACGTGATCATTCGACGCGAAGACTGTGGCACGACCGAAGGGGTGCTTTGCCACCGCATCCTCAACGATGAGGACGAGGTCATCGAGAAGGTCGGTGATCGCCTGATCGGCCGAGTCGCCTTGCGCGATTTGGTCGACCCGGAAACGAACCAACAACTCATGACGGCCGGCGAAGTCATCACCGTCGATCAGGCGAAGCGGATCAACGAGGTCGAGGTTCAGTTCACCGCTGTAGCTGAGGCGACGGATTCCGACCAGGCAAGGCAGACCTTGGGCGATAAGATGATCGGCGCCGGGTTCGAAATCAACGAACACGGCCTGCTGTGCATTCCGATCCGGAGCCCATTGACCTGCGACCTCGATCAAGGGATTTGCAGCCACTGCTACGGAGTGGACCTTTCGACCAACAAGTTAGTCGAAGTCGGGGTCGCAGTGGGGATCATCGCAGCCCAATCGATCGGTGAGCCGGGCACTCAGCTCACGATGAGGACGTTCCACACCGGAGGCGTTGCAGGTTCGGCGACGATTGCACGTACCAGCCAGTACAAGACCGGTAAGTTCATTCGTCAGTTCATGGCGGACCTTGAGGCCGCGATGGACACCGACATGAAGCAACTCGATCCGACGAAGTTGCTGGAGTCCCAAGAGGAAGCCGTCAAGGACCTCTTTACGGACTCGGATCGCTTGACGATCAACGAGGCCGACACCGGCAAGAAGAAGACCGAGCGGCAAACCAAGGCCGCCATCAAGGCCGCGGAAAAGATGGACACCGAATCCCGGAAGATGTGGGAGAAGTCGCGGAAGACCTTCTTCTATGCTTGGACGGGCGAGTCTAGCGGCATCGTCCGCGTCGAAGAGATCTTCGAGGCGCGGAAGCAACCTCGTGGAAAGGCAATCATCTGCCCGGTCACGGGCGTTGTGCGGTCGATTCGTGATTCGAATTTCGGCCGCTGGGTGATCGTAGATTCGGTGGTCCCGGTCAAGGAGACCCTTAAGGACGCCTACATTGCCGACGTTCAGGAGTTCCTTGGCGGCAAGAAGACCGAGGCCGCTCTCGAAAAGATCGTCGGCCAGAAGTTCACGACCGCCACGCTCACCGTACTCAGGAAGCACGAAGTCGAGCACGTTCGCGTGTACTATCCGATCCTCGTTCCGCCGATCGGCAACTTGCCCGTGAAGGCCGGCTCCAAGGTGATTCAAGGCGACCCGTTGACTTACGGTCCTCGGGATCCTCATGAGATTCTGGAACTCGCCGGCGCGGGCGCGGTCTACGACTACTTCGTGGAAAACTTGCAGTCGGTCTATAAGGCTCAAGGCGTCGACATCAACGACAAGCACATCGAAGTCATCATTCGGCAGATGCTTCGCAAGAGGCAAATCAAGGAGCCAGGGGATACCCCGTTCCTGCCGGGCCAGATCGTGGACCGATTCCAACTCCGACGCGAGAACGAGAAGGTCCGTCAAGCCATTCAGGCGGGCAAGATGATCAAGTACGTCGATCCGATGACGAGCGAAAACGTCGAGAGGGAGCCGCGCGAGGCCACGGCCAACTGGATTCTGTTGGGCATCACCGAGGCGTCGCTCGCAACGGAGTCGTTCCTTTCGGCAGCTTCGTTCCAGAAGACCACCCGCGTTCTGACAGAGGCCGCGGTTCGAGGCAAGAAGGACACCCTTGTCGGCCTGAAGGAAAACGTCATCATCGGGCGGCTGATTCCGGCCGGGACGGGCGTTTCCCAGTACCGGTCGCTTGCGGTCGACGTCGAGCGAGGACCTGCGTGGGCACACCAGTCCCTCACCGCTCTGGTGGAAGCGGAAGCTCCCGAGGAACTCCAACCCGACGCGGGGCTTGCGTTCCCGAGCCTTGCCGAAATGGCCGCCGAAGAGGCGACTTCAGTTCCGGAAGAGCCGGAAGACGAGTCGTAAGAACAAGGCCTAAGGGCGAATCGCAGTCGAGGGGGACGTCGGAACAAGCGTCTCCCTCGATCTGCATTTGGGGGAGGTTCTGCGCGCGAAGATCAGCTCCTCGAGGAAACCGTTCGAACTTGCGCTGCGCCCACACTCGACGCCAGCTTCTTCTTGAGCCAGTTCAGCGCCTCGGTGAGGGCCGAAGTCACTGCAGGGTTCGTCATGTCAACCTCATGCTTCATCCCGTCGATCAGCCGCATTTGGTGCTCCACGCCTTTGGCCTTTAACGCTGCGTCGAGCCGTTCGGCTTGCTTCACGGGGACCAGGGGGTCGGCCTTTCCATGCAGAGTGAATACAGGCGCGGACTTCTCGCCGATGTGGGTGACCGGGCTTGCGTTCTTCACAATCTCGGTAGCTTCGTTCTTGGGCTTTCCGAGCACGACGGCAAACATGAGGTCGAGGCTTTGGGGAAAGTCGTTCCCCAGATCGGTGGGGCCAAATAGGTTGAAGACGGCTTGCACCTGGCTTGAGAACCCCTTGTACTCGGCTAGGTCGCGAGTTGGCGAATCGGAGGCTCCCAAGAGGAGCGCCAAATGCCCTCCCGCGCTTGCGCCAGCCGCGCCCAAGCGGTTGGGATCGATCTTCAACTCCGCCGCGCGGCTTCGCAAATAACGAACGGCGGTCCGAACGTCTTCGACCATCGTGGGCCACTTGTGTTTGGGAGCAAGGCGGTAGCTCACGGTCGCCGCGAGGAACCCTTCCTGGGCGAGCGCTTCGCACATCGTCGCCATATCTTGCCTCTTGCCCGAGACCCATGCGCCTCCATGAATCACGAGGACGGCAGGTTTGGGCTCGCTGGAAAGCGTCTGGGGATGGTAGATGTCCATCTGCAACCTCTCGCCCCCAGGCTGCGAATACACTACGTCCCGATCGATGCCGCCGATCAAGAAGGTCAGTACAAGCGAACAACTCCACATGTCATTATTCTAACGCTCTAACCACGCGAGAGGTTGTGATCGATTCCATTCAAAGGCAGAAGGAACGGCCGTGTTCGAGCTTCCGTTAGCAAACCCGACTGAGCCCACACACCCTCAAAGGGTGAGCACGGTCGAGCCGACGACGGCAGGCAGGTCTTTCGTGCTCGACGGGATTCGCGGAGTCGCCATCTTAGGGATTCTCCTCGCCAACCTCCCGTCTCTTGGAGCGCCCTCGCTGTATGAGTCGTTAGGTTCAGCGAGCGAGATGAGCTGCGTCGATCTTTGGGTCGATACGTTGACCAGCGTCTTTGTCACAGGGAAGTTCCGGTCACTGCTGGCGATCCTGTTTGGAATCGGGCTCTTCCTCCAGTACCGCAAGCGCTCGCTTGTTCCGGGCAACTGGCCTGGCGGCTACTTGAAACGCACGTTCTACCTCGCTCTCATCGGCCTCATTCACGGCTTTTTGATTTGGTTTGGCGATATCTTGTTCATCTACTCCGTTGCGGCGTTTTGCACGTGCTTCATCGTTACAGCTTCAGAGCGAGTTCACAAGACCCTGTTCGGCGTTTTCATCGCCCTTGCCGTCGTTACTGGGTTGGGGTTTCTCACATTCATCTGGGTCGCCGAAGGACTTGGCGAAGACTTAGGAACCAACTGGGGCGGCGAGTACTTCACCCTCGAATTCGAGCAACGCGTCTTTGGCGAAGGATCGTGGTGGGAGCAACTGGGAGCGCGGTCCCTGTATTTCGCCGCGATGGCGAGTTCGGCCTTCCTGTTCCTTGCTTGGCTGCTGCCGCTCTTCATGGTGGGAACCGACCTCGCTCGAAGGGGCTTTCCGTACGATCGGGAACGCTATGCGCCGTTCCTCAGGAAGCTCGCTTGGTTTGGCTTCGGTGTAGGGATTCCCCTCAACCTCTTGTGCCTGTTTTCGCTCAGTGCCATGCCGCCCTTGTTCGGTCAGATGCTTGCGGAGTTCTTTGGGGGGCCGGTTCTTTCGATGGGCTATCTGGCGCTCTTGGTGGCGCTCTTAACTCGCCCATGCCTCCAGCCGCTGTTTCGCCCGATTGCGAACGTGGGTCGATGCGCGCTGACGTGCTATCTCATGCAGTCGGTTTTGAGTTCGATCGTGTTCTACTCGTGGGGCCTGGGGTGGTTTGGGAGGCTCGACCGGCTCGAATTGCTTAGGATCGCCCCGCTGATTTGGCTCGCCAACATCCTCTTTGCTACCCTGTGGTTGCGCCGATACAAAATGGGTCCGGTCGAGTGGGCCTGGCGGAGCCTAACGGAGGGCCGAGTTCTTTCGAACCTCAAGTCGAACGCCCGGGCGCCCGACGCCCTCTAGGATCACAGCTTTGGTTTGGGCTTGAGCTTGATATGAGGAACCGGGAGCAAGCTGCCATCCTTGCGGATCGGAACGTTCGAGCGGCTCATGAGGTCCTGGATTCGGCGCTCCGTTTTCTGGACGTAGTCGTAGACCTGCCGCTCGAAATCCCGGTGGAGGTCATCGATGTCGTTGAGGAGGCTGAGAATGATCTCGACCCCCGCCAAATTCACGCCCATTTGCTGCGTGAGACGCTGGATCTGGCGCACCTTCTCGATGTCCTGCTCGCTATACAAACGGTTCTTTGCGCCCACTCGGGACGGGACGACGAGTCCCAGCCGCTCGTATTGTCTCAGAGTTTGCGGGTGAACCCCACAAAGCCTTGCCGCGACTCCGATCATGTAGACGGGCCGGTTCTCGTTCGTCATGTCTTCACGTTCTCCAACTCGGCGAGCTTTTCGATCAACTCACGCTCTTCAGAGGTGAGCTTCTTTGGGACGACGATCTTGGCGCGCGCAAAGAGGTCGCTCCGTCCTCCGTTCATTTGCGTGATGCCTTGCCCTCCAAGTCGAAACGTCTGGCCACATTGTGTTCCCGCAGGAACGCGCATTTTGAGCTTAGACCGCAGGGTCGGAACCGACACTTCTCCCCCTAGGGCCGCGACCGTGAACGGCACATCGACATCGACTTCGAGACCGGTCTCAACCAAGCGAAAACTCGGATGGGGGGCCCAGTGAACCGTGACGTAGAGGTCGCCGCTGCGTCCATTGAGCCCGGTTGTGCCCATTTTCGGCACTCGGAGCTTCTTTCCGTGCTCGATACCAGCCGGGACAGTGAGCGTGACCTCCTTGTTCTTGGGAATCGTCCCTATCGCTCCGTTCGCGGTTCGCACTGCATCCATCGTCTGGTACCTGAGGGTCCGCTTGCAGCCCTTGTCGATCTCTTCCAACGGCACTTCGATCACCTTCTCGACGTCGCTGGGTTGTGCCTTGCGGAACTCCTCGAGGTCGAACTCCACTCGCCTACGGCCTTGGGGCCTACCTCCGCCGAAGCCGCCGAAGATGTGCGAAAACACCGACTCGAAGTCACCGACACCTTCGCTGAAGTCGATATCGACTCCTTCTGCGCCGGGTCCTGCGCCGAACTTCTGGGCCGACTCCCAGTTGGCGCCGTACTGGTCATAGAGGCTGCGGCGCTGCTCATCGCCGATCACCTCATACGCTTCTTGAACCTCCTTGAATCGAGCCTCGGCCGAGGCGTCGTTCGGGTTTACGTCGGGGTGGTACTTGCGCGCGAGCTTACGGTAAGCCTCTTTGATCTCCTTGTTGGAGGCCCTCCGGGAAACGCCCAGCACTGCGTAGTAGTCTTTTGCCATCGAAGTCCCTAACACTCAACTGTCTGAGTATATAACACTCAAACGACCTATAGGCGTTTCACTCTAGGCGGTTGTTCCCACAGGCTTGAGTGGGCGGGCCTTCGCAACCTCCACGGTCGTGGCTTGAGTTCGGCGAAGTTGCTGCCGATACTTAGGTCGTATGGCTCTCGACGATGTCGCCGTGAAGATCGCGCGAAGCGAGAATCTCTCCATCTTGCCGGAGGTGGGCAGGCAGGTGATTCGCCTGATCGACGACCCTGATGCGAGCGTCGCGAAGCTCGAATCCCTGATCGAACGGGACCCTGCGATGTCGGCCAAGATCGTTCGCGTCGCGAACTCGGCGTATTACGGCCACTCGAACATCGGTTCCATCGGGCGCGCCGTCACGGTCCTTGGAATGAACATCGTGCGCTCGCTGGTGACGACCATTGTTTACCAGCAGGTCGTCAAGGATTACGATGGGTTCAGCAAGGGGTTTGCCTACGGTCTTTGGCGGCACAGCCTCGCCACAGGCATCGTCGCTCGCATCCTCGCCAAGATCAAGATGCCGCTCAAGGCGGAGAACCTCTATGCGGCGTCGCTTATCCACAACGTCGGGCTCCTTTCGATGGGCAGGTTTTGCTCCGACCAGCTTGTGACGGTCATCGCTGAGGCCAGAAAGGGCGAGCGAAGCATCCTGGAAGTCGAGCGCGAGCAACTCGGGTTCGATCATACGGAGGTCGGCGAATTGATCGGGCAAAAGTGGGGCCTGCCGGAGTTCATGATCACAGCTCTTCGGTATCACCATAGCCCTCTCGAGGCCCCGGCGAATCAGGAAACGGCGACGATTGTGGCGGTTTCTCAACTCGCGGCGCAACGCGCGGGCTACACGTTCGAATTCGTCGCTAACCCGGAGCCGATCCCGACCGAGTGGCTCGAAGCGATCGAACTCTCCGAGGATCAGATCCCCGCCGTCGAGTCCGTGCTGCACTCCGAGATGGAGAAGGTGCAACAGCTCTTCAACGTCCCCGCGGCCGCCTAGTGATCGGTGGCTTCCGCAGCCTTGCGCTGCTCGAACTCCTTGATAAGAGTCTGCTGCTCAGGGAACGGCAATTCGTCGTAGTGGGAGAACCGTTGGACGAACCGTCCTCGACCCTTGGTGATCGACCTCAGATCGAGAGCATATCGGGTCATCGTCGCGACCGGCACTTGGGCGCGGACGCGGGTTTTACCAGGGGCGACTGGGTCCATCCCCGCAAGCCTCCCCCGCCTTCCATTTAGGTCGCCAACGACGTCTCCGACGCAATCATCCGGCACATCGACTTCGACGTTTACAATGGGTTCAAGGATGGTCGGGTCTGCTTTTTCCGCGGCAGCCCGAAAAGCCAGCGCGCCTGCGATCTTGAAGGCCATTTCGCTGGAGTCGACTTCGTGGTAGGAGCCGTCGTAAACCGTGGCTCGGACGTCGACGACCTGGAATCCGGCCCGCAGTCCCCCTTCCAATGCCTCGCGAACGCCCTTTTCGACGGCGGGAATGTAGTTCTTAGGAATGGAGCCGCCCACGACTTTGTTATCAAATTGGAACCCCGACCCTCGTTCGAGCGGCTCGAGCTCCAGCCAGCAATCTCCGAACTGGCCTCGCCCTCCGGTCTGCCTCTTGTGGCGTCCTTGAGCCTTTGCCGAACCTTTGACCGTTTCCTTGAACGGGACCTTCGCTTCGGCGGTTTCGACCGTGACGCCGAACCTCGATTTGAGCTTCTCGATGGCGGCGTCGAGGTGGATATCGCCCATTCCTTCGAGGATCTCCTGGTGAATGGTCGCGTCTCGCACGTATCGTAGAGTCGGGTCCTCTTCGAGCAGCTTGGTGAGGGCGGGCCCGAGCTTGTCTTCATCCGACTTGGTCGCGGGTCGAATGGCGATTCGATAGATCGGCTCAGGGAATTCGATCGCCGGAATCATTACCTTGTCTTTGGCGGTGGTCAGGGTATCTCCCGTATGGGTGTCCTGCAACTTCGCGAGCGCGCAAATGTCCCCCGCGCCGACTTCGGTGGCCGCCTCTTGGCCCTTGCCGTGAGGGAAGTAAATGTTGTGGAGTCGTTCCTCTTGCTCGCGGTTGATGTTGAGCACGTGCGCGTCCGCTTTCAACGTGCCGCTGTAGACTCTGACGTAGTTGATTTTGCCGACATAAGGGTCGGCCGTTGACTTGAACACGAATGCGGCCAACGGTCCCGCAGGTTCTGCCTTGAGCGTGAGTTCACCGAGGGTTTTCGGCTGTTCGCAGGGAGAAGGCAGTTCGCCGACGATGCGGTCCAATAGGGTAGCGACGCCGATGCCGCTATGCGCCGAACCCAGTAGGATCGGAACGACTCGGCCCGACTCCGTGCCGACCATCAGTCCGTGCTCAATCTCTTCGTCGGTGAGCGCGCCCCCATCGAGATACTTCATCATCAGATCGTCGTCGCCTTCGGCGGCCGACTCCATCATCTGGACGCGCAGATCCTCCGCTTCTGAGACATGACCGGAAGGAACGTCCTCGATTTGCTCGCCCCTATCCTTGCCCTTGTACACCTTCATGCTAAGAAGGTCCAGCACGCCGCTGAATGCCGCTTGGTGACCGATCGGGAGTTGGACTTGCACGACCTTGGTGCCGTACAGCCCCTTGAGCGTGCGCATCAAGCCGTCAAAATCAGAGTTGTCGCGTTCGAGCTTGTTGACAAACACGCATTTCGAGAGCCCGTGCTGTTCGGCGACTTCCCAAGCGAGTTCGAATCCGACGTCGAGGTCGGCTTTCGCCTCACAAACGATGATCATCGCCTCGACCACTCTCGCTATCGCGTGGAGATCGCCGATGAAATCGGGATAACCGGGTACGTCGATGAGGTTGATCTTGTGTCCGTTCCATTCCAGCGGATTGACGCTCGCGCTGATGCTGATCTTGCGCCTGATTTCGAGCGGGTCGAAGTCGCTTTGGGTGTTGCCCGCATCGACCGATCCTACGCGATCGACCGCGCCGGCGGTGAACAGCATGTGCTCGACCAGCATCGTCTTGCCGGACCCACCATGACCCACGATAGCGACGTTGCGAATCTTGTCAGGGGAATAGGACTTCACTGAGGGTATCTCCAGATATCAGATTTGCGCCAAGCGCCGCTGTGCGGAGGCTTGATAAAGCGGTCGCCGACCGATTTCGGCCAGCGCAGTTTCAAGAATAGCACGTCCGAAGCGGAGTTCGCACAGGTTCAACGAACGGCGACCCAATACGCTTGGTCGATGCGAACGGACCAAGTTCCTGCGGTTTCGAACGCGTCCGGCGCCCAAGAGAGCCGCGCGATCATTCTTCGTGTCGCAGGGTCGATGAATCGGTTGGGGTTGTTCGTGACGACGACCTCCACAACGGAATCTGCGGTCGTCGCCGCTTGAACATGAACCCGCTCAAAGCGCCACTCGGAATAGTTCCAGAACTGAATCTCCTGGCCCAAACCGAGGCCCGTAGCTGACGCTTCGAGGCGGAATCTCAGCTCAGATACGCTTGGGTACGGGCAGCGTGCGAGGAGTCCGAGATCGACGGGGAATCGCACGTCGGCGCTCTCTAGGTCCGCCTGCACGACGACTCGCTTGTCATCGCTGAGATACAGCCACGGCAGGCCGCCCTGTTTGAGGATTCCAAAGTAGACGCTCAAGATGTCCGGCGAGATCGGGTCGACGGCCGGAGCGATCGTGGCCACGTAGATGCCTCTGCCGTGGGTCACTGCCAAGAGCCTCGACGAGTCCACGAAATGCAGTTCGTCGATTGGCACGGTCGCCGGCCCCTGCTGCAACGTGCTCCAGTTCTCGCCGAAGTCGACCGAGGTGAACAACCCAATGTCGGTTCCCGCGTAGAGCCAGCCGGGTTCCGTTGGGTGGGCGGCGAGCGCGCTCACTGGCGCTTCGGGCAGTCGTACCAGACCGGAGCCAGAAGCGGACTGCCAAGTTGCACCGTCGTCGAGGCTCTGCCAAACGTTGTCCGACTCCCAACCCATGAAAGCGACGAACACCCGATTGGGATCGTTCGGGTCGAGGCAAATCCTAGAGACCCATCGCTCCGGCATCGGCCCGCCGGCATCGTCGACCCGTTGCCACGAAGGGCTCGTCGCCGTGGCGTTGGCCGACTTCCAGACTTGGCCGTTGTTGTAGCCGACATAAACCCGGTTCGAGTTCGAGGGGTCGATCACGACGGTCGAGATGTTGTAAGGGTTGCTGCCCAGAAAGTGCGAGTTTGGCGGTTCAGGCCGAAGAGGTTCGATGGTCGGCTTGATGATCTCCCAACTCACCGCGGACGTCGTCGAAGCCTTCGCGTTATTGGTTCTCCAAAGCCTTCGGCACCCGACGAGGATTCGGTTCGGATTGTTCGGGTCCACGACGAAGTGCGTAATGAAGTTCGTGGCGCTGGTTCCTGCGTCGGTGATGGGATTGGACGAGTTATAGATGTAGCTTGCCGATGAACCCCCGTTCGTACTTCGGAAGATGGCTCCCCACTGAATCTCGCCGTAAAAATAGTTGGAGTTGGTCGGGTCGTAGGCGGTGTGGCCCCCATCGCCTCCAAAGGTGTTGGTCCAACCTTGCGGATTGCCGTTGAACCTTTTGGTGCCGTTGTCTTGAGTTCCGCCTACGATCACGCCCGTCGTCGGGTTCATGACCGCGCCGTAAAACTGCGTGATTCCAAGATTGTTGTTGAGCGCCGTCGCCGAAGAGCCGTTCGAGTCCGTCGTTCGATAGACGCCGCCATCCGTCGCAAAGTACACGGTTCGGTTGGTAGAGCCATTGAACCCGGGGTGGTGGACGATCCCGTGCATGTCGGCATGGACGCTGGTGAACGTTCGATTGAGGGTCACCCCCGCATCCGTGCTGCGATACAAGTACACCCCGCCGACGATGAGCGTATTGGGGTTCGTGGGATCGACCCAGAGCGTATTGTTGTAGGCCGAGTACGTGGAAATCCCGCTTCCAGAGGTTCGTCGCGTGAACGACTGTCCCCCGTTCGTCGAGCGGTAAATGAGGATCCGATCGTTCTCGCTCACTGCGGCGAAGACCGTGCTCGGGTTCGAAATCGAATAGCAGAGCTCCGTCCTGTGGCCGCTGATGCCCGACGCGAGAGTCCACGTTTGGCCTCCGTTCGTCGAATAGGCCGCTCCGTCGTCATGAAGCCCGGCCATAGCCTTGGTGCCGTCGGTCGGGTGAAACTTCACGTCGTAGGCGAATCCCGTGTACACCTTCGTCCAATTGGCCCCGCGGTTCGTCGAGCGAAACACCCCAGTTCCCGTGGCTATCAGTAGCACGTCAGGATTCTCTGGTGAGATCGCGATTCGATTGATAAACTCGAAGTCGGTTCCACTCGTGCTCGGCAAATGCTCCCAGTTTTGCCCGCCGTCGGTCGAGCGGTACATGCCAAGCCCGGTCAAGAACGCGGTGTTCGTTGTTCCCGCAGGCCATTCGGCAAAGCCCTCGCCAGTTCCGATGTAGAGCGTGTCTGGTTCGGAAGGGTGCATGGCCATGCAGCCGATGTTGATCGCGGGTAGGAAATCCTCCATCGGGAGCCACGAGGCTCCGCCGTCGAGGGTCTTCCAGACGCCCCCAGTTACCGCCCCGGTCCACATGATGCTCGGGTTGGTCGGATGGATCAGGATCGGGCGCACCCTTCCTCCCACGTTGCCTGGACCCAGCCAGGTCCAACTCGCCGGAAACACGCCCGCATGAAGGGGGCGGCGGCGAAGCAACTCTTCCCGCTGTAACAACGCTCGGGAAAGCGCGCCCTTCGGAACTGTCCCGTCCGAACTGAGCCGCTGGGAGAACCTGTACGCCAGCGCCCGGATCGGCTGGTCGGGCATCAGCTCGCTCTTTGAAGCGGGCTGAGCCTGTTGGCAGCCTTGGGCAAGAAGGCAGCCGACGAGGGCCAAAGGGAACATTGCGTTGACGAAAAAGCGGCGGTGCAAGGGGATCATCATTGCATTGACCTAACTCAAGAGCTTTCTTTCAGACTACACCAGAATCCTGGAATTCGAACAAGGAAATCGCTCAGCGCCCGAGTTCTCGTGGGAAGTTGCTCCCACTAGAATCTTTGCTGCCCCGTTCCATCGTATAGGCTTTGCGGGGAGCCGCGCCTTCCCGGAGAATCGTTATGAACAATGCACCGAATTCGTCGTTGGAAGCCCGTTTGAATCAGCTTGAGACCTCGCATCGGGCGCTCGAAGGGCGCTATCGAAGAATGAAGCTGGCCCTCGGCCTTGCCGTCTCGCCTGTACTTCTAGGTGGACTTCTCGCCGCCTCAGGATGGATGAACCCAGGGCAAGCTGCGACCGAGGTCGCCGCAAAGAGATTCAGCTTGGTGGGTGACGACGGAAAGGAACTGGCTGCGATGGAGTTGACGTCTGATGGGCTTCCTTCCGTGACGCTGCGCGACAAGTCGGGGGGCATCAAGGCACGGTTTGCGGTGGCCTCGAACGGGCTGGCGAACGTCTGGATGTTCGGCGAAGAAGGCAAGGTTCGCGCTCAATTCGGCTTCGACACAAAGGGCCCCGCTATGTGGCTGTTCGACAAGGAAGGTACGGGACGGTTGGTCGCAGGATTCTCCGAAGGAGATTTGCCGGGAATGTGGCTCGACGATAAAGAAGGGCAACCGGTCAGCAGATGGGTCCAAAATGCCTCCGGCTTTGCGTCGCTCGAAATGCTCGGAACCGAGGGGCTTCGGCAGTCGGTGCTGGGCTTGGACGACGAGAACCGGCCGATGCTTTGGCTTTATGACGAGCGGGGCGTGGGGAGGGCGATTTTGGGGTTCACGCTTTACGGTAACCCTGGGCTGTGGCTCGACGACCCGCAAAAGAAGACGCGGGCTTCCTTGGCGATGGGCGTAACGGGCGACTGCTCCTTCGACCTGCTCGATGCCAGCGGAACCTCCCGCGCAACGTTGTCGGGCGAAGAGGGCAAGGAGCAGCTCACGCTTCGCAACAAGAGCGGAGAGACGCTGTTTACGACCGTGAAGTGAAGGTAAGGCGTCAGTCCTCGCCGCCGTTCCTCGACTCGGGCTTCATCATCGGGAAGAGCACGGCTTCACGG
Source organism: Candidatus Nitrosymbiomonas proteolyticus (assembly GCA_017347465.1). Taxonomy (GTDB): domain Bacteria; phylum Armatimonadota; class Fimbriimonadia; order Fimbriimonadales; family Fimbriimonadaceae; genus Nitrosymbiomonas; species Nitrosymbiomonas proteolyticus. Next base: position 1,849,434 of record AP021858.1, read on the forward strand.
ATGGAGTCCGCGCCGGTGAGGGTCATGACGAGCCGGTCGATCCCGATACCGCACCCCCCGGTCGGAGGCATACCGCACTCCAGCGCGTAAATGTACTCCTCGTCCATCGGGTGCGATTCCTCGTCCCCACGCTCGGCTTGGCGTTGCTGCATCTCGAACCGCTCGCGCTGGTCGATCGGGTCGTTGATCTCAGAGAACGCGTTAGCGACCTCGCGACCCCCTATGTACGCCTCGAATCGGCGCGTGATTCGGGGGTTGTGGGGGTCCTTCTTGGCGAGCGGCGAGGTCTCGATGGGATATCCGACGACGAATGTGGGTTCGATCAGGGTGGGCTCGACGAACACCTCGAGGAGCTTTTCGATGAGTCCGCCCAGATGGTGCTCCTCGTCTGCAATGATCCGCTTTCCGTTTTGAGGGTTGACGACCTTCCTATCCCCCAGCGCGTCCTTCGCCTTGTCCAGCGACGATAGGTCGGCTGCAGTAAGTCCCGTGTGCCGCTCGATTTCGGTGAGCAGGTCCACCCGCGCCCAAGGTTTGGAGAAGTCCAGCAATTGGCCGGGGCTTGAATCGGCATCCGTCGCGGGGTCCGAAAGCCGGCACAGCGAGCTCCCGTAGACCTGCTCGACGACGAACCGGAACAGCCCCTCCACATGCCCCATCACGTCTTCGAGGTTTGCGTACGCCTCGTACCACTCGAGCAGCGTGAACTCGGGGTTGTGGCGGTTCGAGACGCCCTCGTTCCGAAACACCTTTCCGATCTCGAACACCTTCGGCAGATCGCCGCAGATCAGCCGCTTCAAATAGAGTTCGAGCGAGATTCGGAGCTTGACGTCGATGTCGTACGCGTTGTAATGCGTCAGAAACGGGCGCGCCGCCGCTCCGCCCGCCACGATCTGAAGCATTGGAGTCTCGACCTCGATGTATCCTTGCTTGTCGAAGTACTTGCGGACGGCCGACACCATCTTGCTTCGAGTAACGAGCCTGTCTCGAACGGGCTTGTTGGCGATGAGGTCCAGGTGCCGATGCCGGTAGCGCGCCTCGATGTCTTCGAGCGCGTACCATTGCTGGCCGTCCTTCTCCTTGCCGATCGGCAGGGCGTGGAGGCACTTACTGAGTGGCTTGAATTCACGGACATGGATCGACCGCTCGCCGGTGCGGGTTCGAAACAGAAATCCCTGCACTCCAACATGGTCGCCGATGTCGAGCAAGGTGTACGCCTCCCACGCCTCCTCGCTGAGGTCATCTTTGCGGAAGTAGGCCTGGATCTTTCCTTCTCCATCCGAAAGATGGGCGAATCCCGCCTTGCCCATCAGCCGATAGCTTACGATCCTGCCGGCAAACGCGACGTCCGGTGCCTCGGATTCGGCAAAGTCCCCCTCGGAAGGAAACAGTTGCAGAAGATCGTCGGCAGAGCCTGTTGAGTCAAACCGCTCGACCGCATACGGGTCGAGCCCCAACTCGCGAAGCCGCTCCAGCTTCTGAAGGCGAACCTCTCTCAAGGACAACTCTTCGGTCATTCGAAGTAAGCATTCTACTTGACTTCCTCGGGGGGCGGGCCTGAGTGACGGACCGCCGAGAGGGACCAACGGCCCGCTTGGAGTCTGCGAAGTCAAAGGAACGCTTGACAGCTTGATACCGGGCGCGTCATACTACGCCCAGGCACAACGAGGCGAGGCCTTTGCGTGTCGAATATCGGTCGAGGAGGCTGGGAGCCGGAGGATTCTGAGAACGATTAGGGAGTCGGAATCGAGAAATGGGAGGCCCCCTGCCGGCAGGTAGCGGGGTTTTTTGGTGTCTTCCCGCGAGCGCCGACCGCGTTCGACGCAGGGTCCGCGTGCCGCAAAGGACAAGAGAATCGTATGCCAACAGTCAATCAACTGGTGCGGAAAGGGCGCAGGACGCCCAAGGTGAAGTCGAAGTCGCCGGCGCTCAAGGGCAACCCCCAGCGCAGGGGCGTCTGCACGATCGTACGAACGATGACGCCCAAGAAGCCCAATTCGGCTCTCCGCAAGGTGGCGCGCGTCCGATTGACGAATGGCGTCGAAGTCACGGCCTATATCCCCGGAATCGGCCACAACCTTCAGGAGCACTCGGTGGTCCTCGTTCGAGGAGGCCGTGTGAAGGACCTTCCCGGCGTGCGATACCACATCATCCGCGGTACACAGCAGACTGCCGGCACGAACAACCGAATGCAGGGTCGCAGCAAATACGGCGCCAAGCGGCCGAAGGCGGCGAAGTAAGGAGCGAGCGATGCCGAGAAAAGGTCCAGTTTCCAAGCGAAGAATTCTTCCCGATCCCGTGTATGGCAGCGAACTTGCGCAGCGGTTCATCAACCGGATGATGCTCGACGGCAAGAAGTCCGTGTCTGAGAGGATTTTCTACTCAGCGATGGCCAACCTCGAACAGAAGACCGGAGAACCCGCGATCGAGGTGTTCGAGCGCGCCATGCAGAACGTGATGCCGAATGTCGAAGTGCGCCCTCGACGCGTGGGCGGCCAGACGTACCAAGTCCCGATGGACGTACGGCCTGAGCGCCGACGCGCCCTCGCATTGCGTTGGCTCATCGAGTCTGCTCGGAAGCGGTCGGGCAACACGATGGTCGACAGGCTGACGTCTGAACTGCTCGACGCCGCCAACGGCACGGGCGTTGCGGTCAAGAAGCGCGAGGACACCCATCGCATGGCCGATGCGAACAAGGCGTTCTCGCACTATAGGTTCTAAGGAAGGAACTTATGGCACGGACGCATCCCCTCGAACGCATACGCAACATCGGTATTGCCGCTCATATCGACGCGGGCAAGACCACGACGACCGAGCGGATCCTCTATTACACGGGTCGCCAACATAAGATGGGCGAGGTTCACGAGGGCTCGGCGACGATGGACTGGATGGAGCAAGAGCAAGAGCGGGGAATCACCATCACCTCCGCCGCGACGACTTGCTACTGGAAGGGAACCAACGGTGACCGAGAGGATCACCGCATCAACATCATCGATACGCCCGGACACGTCGACTTTACCGTCGAAGTCGAACGCTCGCTACGCGTGCTCGATGGCGTCGTAGCCGTATTCTGCGCTGTCGGTGGAGTCCAGCCCCAATCAGAGACCGTCTGGCGGCAGGCGAACAAGTACAGCGTCCCCCGGATCATCTACGTGAACAAGATGGACCGCCTTGGGGCCAACTTCTTCGACGTGGTCGATAAGATTCGCAAGCGATTGGGTTCGAATGCCGCTCCTATCCAAGTGCCTTGGGGCGCGGAGAGCGATTACAAAGGGTACGTTGACCTTATCACCATGAAGGCGACGAAGTACACCTCCGACGACGGCAAGCAATTCGAGGAAATCGACTGCCCGCCGGAGTTAGTGGAACTCGCCGCCGAGTGGCGCGAGAAGATGATCGAGTCGATCGCCGACTTCGACGATTCCATCATGGAGACCTTCCTCGAAGGGGGAGAGATCAACGAAGCCGACCTCCGATCCGCGCTGCGCAAGGGCACCATCGCCGGAAACGTCGTGCCCGTCCTAAGCGGATCGAGCTTCAAGAACAAGGGCGTTCAGGCGATGCTCGATGCCATTGTCGATTTTCTGCCATCGCCGCTCGACGTTGGTGCCGTTCATGGCGTCGACCCCAAAACCGAGCAAGAAGTCCTGCGGAACCCGAGCGATACGGAACCGTTCTGTGCGCTGGCGTTCAAAATCATGAGCGACAAGTACGTTGGCAGGCTGACGTACCTGCGCGTGTACTCCGGATTGCTCAAAAAGGGAAGTACCGTGCTCGTTTGCTACCGCGACCCGCAGACCAACGAGTTCCGGAGCCGTTCGGAGCGCGTGGGCCGCATCCTTCAAATGCACGCCAACCACCGAGAGGACCTCGATGAGGCGGACGCAGGCTCGATCGTAGGCGTTATCGGCCTCAACGACGTGCATACGGGTCAAACGGTTTGCCAAGAGGGCAAAGCCGTGGTATTGGAGGCCATCCGCTTCCCGGAACCTGTCATTCAGATCGCCATCGAACCGAAAAGCCGCGCCGACCAGGAGAAGCTGGCGACCTCGCTCCTCCGTCTGGCCCAAGAAGACCCGACGTTTCGGATGCACACCGACCCAGAGAGCGGCCAGACCATCATTTCCGGCATGGGCGAACTCCACCTCGAAATCATTGTGGACCGGCTGAGCCGTGAGTTTGGAGTCCAAGCGAATCAGGGCAAGCCGCAAGTCGCCTACCGCGAAACTGTCCGGGTCAAGAGCAAGGCCGAAGGGCGCTTCGTTCGGCAAACGGGCGGCTCGGGCCAATATGGCCACTGCTGGCTTGAGTTGGAGCCGCTGCCGCCTGGATCGGGGATTCAATTCGAGAACAAGGTCGTCGGCGGAGCGGTCCCGAAGGAGTTCATTCCTGCGATCGAGAAGGGCGTGCGCGAAGCGGCGCAATCCGGCATTATGGCGGGCTATCCCGTCGTCGACGTAAAGATCTCGGTCGTGGATGGAAGCTATCACGAGGTCGACTCCAACGAGAACGCGTTCCGGCAGGCAGGCGTGCTGGGATTCCGAGAGGCGATGAAGAAGGCGAATCCTGTCCTCAAGGAGCCGATCATGCACGTCGAAGTGACGACTCCGGAAGCGAACGTAGGAGATGTAGTCGGCGACATTAACAGCCGCCGAGGACGAATTGAGGGCATGGAACCAGGCATGGGCGGGGTCACCGTCATCAATGCCCACGTGCCGCTCGCAGAGATGTTCGGGTATGTTACTACGCTGCGGTCTTTGACGCAAGGACGAGCGACGCCGAACGTAACACCCTCGCATTACGAGGAGGTTCCGCAGGGAATCGCGGCGGAAATCGTTGCGAAAGCCCAGGGCGGAAGATAGGTTCCCCCACAACCGATACGGCGCCCTCTGTGCCGGACACCTCGCAATCGTTTTCTTTTTGTATATTCGGAATGGCCCTCCGGCGCGTTATAGTGGTATCGGATCGTTGGTCTGGAGTCGAACGTGCGCCAACTGCCGAGACGCCAAAAGGGGACCCTAGGGATGACTCTCATTGAAGTCATCTGCGTCGTGGGGATTGTCGCTTCCCTCGCTGCCCTCATGTTTCCGACGTTTGCAAGCAGCAGGCGCGCTGCTCAAGTCGGGGTGTGCCTGTCGAACCTACAGCAGTGTGATCGTGCCCTTAAGCTCTATAGCATCGACTTCGACGACATGGTGCCCCGAGGGAAGGATTGCGTGGACCTGCAGATTCCAGAGGTCCATCCCGCTTCCATTCGCCCAGAGATTCGAGCCATCCCTCTGCTGACCGATTTGACAGGGCCCTATCTTCAGAAGCGGGAGGTCTGGCGATGCCCGCTGGATTCCGGGACGTTGGCCCTCGATACCGCGCCGCACATGGCGTTTCCCAACCATCCTTCGCTGTTCGAATCGTGCGGAATGTCGTACTCGTTCATCACTAGCTTGGGCCTAGGCGCTAGTTGGACCTCGATCGAGCGGCTCAGCGAGCAGATGATCCTAGCCGACCAAGCGGGGCATTGGCATCCGGGTTCGCAAGCGCTCGATCCGCGAATGATGATCGGGGACCACATGACGCTCTGGCAAACCTACCGCTACAACATTGCCTACTTCGACGGGCATGTGGCCCAGAATCGTACGTACACGCAGCACCGCGATGCCTGGGGGCGCTCCCGATGAGGTCGTTTGGCATGGCGCGCTGGGCGATTGTCGCCCTTCTTGTCGCCGCGGCCACCGCGAAGTTCGTCGATTTCGACGAAGCGATCGCTTCGATTGACCAGACCGATCTCCTGCCGGTCAAAGGTCAGAGGGCATTTCTTGCGGCCTTGATCAGCGTTGAGTTTCTGGCGGCCTTGCTGCTTACCCTATCAAGGTCCAGGTGGTTGTACCTTGGCCTTGGCGCGTTGTTCGCGGCTTTTGCTGGGTATTCAGCGCTCAGGTTTCGATTGGGCCTACATGTCCCATGCTCCTGCTTCGGAGCTTTCGTCAAGATGCCTGCTTGGGCTTCGTTCTTGCTGAGCACCGCGATTTGTCAAGTTTCTTTCAGCATGTTCTGGAAACAAAAACCCTATACGGAGAACCTATCATGATCAAGTCCCTCACACTCGTCCTATTGGCGGTTGTCTTCGGCTCCGCCACGGTCGCCACTCGGAAACCTGACCTTGAACCAGGCACGATCGATGCCAGAGTCGCCATCGGCTCGGGCTCGACATGCCGAATCGGTTGTAACGACTGGCCAACGAGTCAGTGCGTCAACCACTGGCATATGATTAACGGAGTTCCTCACTTCGACTATTCTGAGTTGACAACTCGAAACCCTCACTTGGAGTGCGGATGGGCCTGGGGACAAGACACGTGCGTGCCCTTGCCAGATACCTTGTGCATAATGATACAACGCTTCATGGAGTATGATTGCGCTGGCGAGTATTACGATCAGGACATAACCACCACAAGTACTTGTGAACTCCCCGGCAGCGGAGGATAGCAGAATGCGGCTCGCTGCAGTATTGCTCGGTTGGATCGTTTTCGTCTGCATTGCCAGCGCAGACCTTCGCCAGGAAATCGCATCGAACCTCAGGCTGGGTAGAACGCAAGTCGAAGGTTGGGAGCTCAAGTGCCTGATTGGGAAACCAGAGGAGCCCAATTATGGCTACTGGACTGCCGGTTTCCACGAAGGGGCGAACTTCCTGAAGATCACACGGAACCACACGAACAAGGCCGGGGTCACAAATCCCCTTACGATGGGCTACTTGAGGTGGAACGACATTCTCTATCAGTTTAACTATGGTGGAGACGAAACGAAACGAACTGTTGGAGGTGGCTCCATTTCCTCGAATGGATACATTGAGCAATCCGTGCTCATGGCCTATGAGCAGTGTGGACTGCGGTACGAGGACCTCGTTCAGTCCGCGGACTCCATTACTGGAGCGGGCAAGCAAAGGACAGTCACCGGACAACACGAGGGTCACCCCTACACGATCGTCGTCGAAAGGTTCCCGTTCGGATGGCGGGTTGTCGAGTTCAATATCGAATACCTCTCGGGGTCGTTCGCTTCCCGCACACGGGGTCGACTCGAAGGCTGGACCGATAAAGCCGGAGTAACGCTCCCCCAAAGGGGCGCTCGCCACCTCGAAGCTGTGAATCCAGAATTCGCTGGGCGGGGGAAGAGGCACCCTCGAGTGTTCGAGTGTGACTTCTCAACCCTGAAGCCTTCGACGAAGCTAACCCCGTTGGAAGTCTTCCGACCTGGCGCATTCGTGGTGGCTGGACCCTATAAGCTCCTGCAAATGACCGAGTCGGGGGAATTGGTGGATGGTTCCGGTCTCCTCAAAAAGCCGTTCCTCCCGTGGAACATCGCCTACGTGCTCTCCGTTGCGGGACTGGTGTTCTTTTCCTCGCTCTGGTTCTGGCAGTACAAGAGGAGGACCGCCGGATCGCGAAGGTAGCGCGATGGGGCCTGTGCGCGTTCGCCTTGCTGGCGGTCGCTCTCGTTTGGATGCGAGTACTTCAAGCTCAGCCAAGTTCCGGCTTTTGCGGCCACAGGGCCTTGGAGCGGTGGATGGAGGAGATAAAGTCCCCGGTCAAGACGAGGAACGAAGCCCTTGCGAAGCTCGCCTCCAGACCGCTGGTGAGTGTGGACGCGCTCTCGCGCTCCCTTTCCGAGGTCGGCGTGGCGCACCGCGTCGTATCGCCCGAGTTGCTGAACTCGGAAACGGTCCCGGCGATTCTGTGGCTGGACCGGGGCCATTTCGTCGTCGTCTTATCGCGCAGTGCACGGGGCTGGATCGTGTTCGACCCGGATGACTCCGAGCACAGCCGCTCATGGAGTGAAGATCGTCTCACCGCAGAGCGTGGAAAGCTTGCCATCGTACGATGAACGAGGCGAATTCAACGGAGAAACGAGCTCGAAAGCCCGAAATTCGCGAGCATCGCCATCGCACAGGTATAATCGTCCGTCGCATTCCCCACCGTGTGGTTGGGGTGAGACCGAAGTTGGGGCGACGGGTCGCCCCCCCGACCACGAGCAAGTCAAATCAAGAGTACCCATGGCAAGAGCTAAGTTTGAGAGAACCAAACCGCACGTAAACATTGGAACAATCGGTCACGTCGACCACGGGAAAACGTCGTTGTCGGCGGCGATCACGTTCGTGCTGCAAGAAAAGGGCCTGGCGAAGGCCCAGAAGTACGATGAGATCGACGCCGCGCCGGAAGAGAAGGCTCGAGGCATCACGATCAACATCGCGCACCTCGAGTACGAAACCGACAAGCGGCACTACGCGCACGTCGACTGTCCGGGTCACGCCGACTACATCAAGAACATGATTACGGGCGCGGCCCAGATGGACGGCGCGATTCTGGTCGTGTCGGCCGCAGATGGACCCATGCCCCAGACAAGAGAGCACATTCTGCTCGCCCGTCAGGTCGGCGTCCCTTACATCATCGTTTATATCAACAAGACCGACCAGGTCGACGACCCTGAGCTCATCGATCTCGTCGAGCTTGAGGTTCGCGAACTTCTCAGCAAGTACGGATTCCCCGGCGATGCGACTCCCATTCTCAAGGGTTCCGCGCTGAAGGTTCTCGATCAAGTCGAAGCGGGCAAGGTCGACTTCGACGATGCGAACACGAAGTCGATTCTTGAGTTGATGGACGCGGTGGATGCCTACATTCCTGAGCCCCAACGCGACACGGACAAGCCGTTCCTGATGGCGGTCGAAGACGTGTTCACGATTACGGGCCGCGGTACGGTTGCGACCGGCCGTGTCGAGCGGGGCCAGCTTCGCTCGATGGAGGAAGTCGAACTCGTGGGACTTCACCCCGAAATCAAGAAGACCGTCGTCACAGGCGTCGAGATGTTCCGAAAGACGTTGGACTACTGTCAGGCGGGTGACAACGTCGGGCTGCTGCTTCGCGGCGTCGATCGCGAAACCGTTGAGCGCGGAATGGTCCTCTGCAAGCCGGGTTCGATCAAGCCGCACACCAAGTTCGACTCCGAGGTATACGTGCTCTCGAAGGAAGAAGGCGGCCGGCATACGCCGTTCGTCTCCGGCTACCGTCCCCAGTTCTATTTCCGAACGACGGACGTTACCGGCACTCTCAACCTTCCAACGGGAGTTGAGATGTGTATGCCGGGAGACAATGTGACGATGACCATCGAGCTGATTCAGCCGATCGCGATGGAGGTGGGCTCCAAATTCGCCATCCGCGAGGGTGGCCGAACCGTCGGAGCCGGTTCGATCACCAAGATCTACGAGTAGAAAACTAGGAGGCGGCCCTCGACAATCGACGAGGGCCGTTTCTCTTCAAGGACACTATGACCAACAAAGTTCGAATCCGACTCCGAGCGTTTGACCATCGCGTTCTCGACCTATCGGCCGAGAAGATCACGGAAACGGCCAAGCGTACGGGAGCTCGCGTGAAGGGGCCCATCCCCTTACCGACCAACATCCAGAGGTTCTGCGTGATCCGTGGGCCGCACATCGACAAGGAGTCGATGGAGCACTTCGAGTTGCGGACTCACAATCGTCTCATCGACATCGTCGAGCCCTCGAACAAGACGATCGACGCCCTGATGAGGCTGGACCTTCCGAGCGGAGTCGATATCGAAATCAAGAGCTGAATCCTCTCCTCCTTGTAGACTCTTGCGACGCCCTGCGGAAAACGTTTTCGCGGGGCGTAACTCTGTCTGAACGGGCTATTCCGCGCCGGCGAACTCCGAAAGCGAGGCCAGGTCGAATCCTGGGCGGGACAGCAGGTCCTCCACGCGTCGCAAGTCGGCACGAGAGAGGATCAGGGACTTCATGACTTCAAGCAGCGGCTCTTGCGCCTTCCAGTCTTGGCGTAAGTCGATCAGGCCGGCGGCCCTACCGTCCTCGAACGCATACACCTCGGTCACGATGCTCGGGTCGTCGTTCTTTAGGGCCCACGTCCTCGCCGCCCTCTCCGGATAGCCGATGAGGTTCATCGACAGGTCGCCCACATCGGAAAAGAACACCGGAGGTTCGCGAAACTCGGCGACTTCACCCGCCATCCCGCGCCCTGCGTGCTCTGCCGTCGCCTTCGCGTGCAGGTGGTGTTCCGCCCGATAAAGGTCGCCTAGGTTCGAGTCGGGGAACTCCACAGCGTCTCCTGCGACGAACACGTCGAGGTCTTCCGTGTGGAGCTGTGCGCCGGCCAACACTCCCTTGCGGACCGAAAGCCCGCTGGCCTTCGCCAACTCGGTACGCGGGAATGCCCCGATTCCGGCGACGATGAAATCGCCTTCGAACCGTTGTCCGTCTTCCGTGAACACGGTCCGGCCGTTCTCGATCTGGGTCACGTTGGCTCCGGCAACCAGCCTGACGCCTTTCGCTTGAAGTTCGCCGGTGATGCTCTTCGAAACCGTTTCGGAAGGAAAGAGCGGCCATGCTCTCTGGCCGGCTTCAATCAACGTCACGCTGCAGCCGCGCCCAACCAAGGCGCAAGCGAGCTCCGCGCCAAGGTAGCCCGCGCCGATCAGAATCGCCGAAGCCCCCGAGCTCGCATGTCGCCGGATTCTCGCGCTATCCTCAGCCGTTCGGAGCACCCATGCTCCGTCCCCGCCGGGAATCGAAAGGCGGCGCGGCTCGCTCCCGAGGGCATAAAGGAGCTTGCCGTACTGAAAGGATTCACCGCTTTCCGTGCCGACCGTCTTTGCGGATCGATCGATCGAGACGGCCCGCTTCCCCAGCAGAAGCTCGATTTGGTTCTGCGGATAGAAGCTCTCGTCTTTGCTGTGAAAGTCGTCGATGTTCTTCTCGTCGTTCCAAAGGAAGTACTTGGTGAAGGGCGGGCGGTCGTAGGGCGGTTCGGACTCCTCGCCCAACAGGGCGATCGTTCCGTTCGGATCGAGACTCCGGATCTGTACGGCTGCATAAGCGCAGGAAGTCCCGCCGCCCAGGAGCAGGAAGTCAAACACCTTCGGCATGCCCTCATTGTGGCGCATTCTGTACGGCGAGGTAAGGAATGGCCTCTTGGTGAGTCCGCTGACGAGTTCCCAGGTCCGGGCCAGCCTCCGGGTCCGTACTCCCGGCAATCCGCCGGCCCTGCCCGCACTTAGCCATGCCAATTGCCCCCAAGGTCTTTGGGGTCGCGCCCCTACGACCCTCTTGCGCCGGGTAACAGACACACTCCGAAGGCCGGACGACGAGGGCCCCGATTCCGTTGAAAGAAGGACATTTACTGGAACCAATCGATGCCGGTGAGGTGCTTGTCGACCCGTCAGCTCGTAACAGTCAGCGTAAAGAGGATGAGCCCATAGATAAGAACGGGGACTCCAAGCCAAAGAAGAAGGAGACCCATCATGAACCTGAACTCCTTCATTGTCTTGCACATAAAGGTCATGACGATATTGAGTAGGCCGCATAGAACCCATACCACCACGGCCACGACCCAACCGACACCCACTGCCCCGAGAGAAGCGATTTCCACGGTGCCAATGTGCGAAAACACGTCTAGGCAGAAGGCGCCGAAAGCGACCGCAAAGGCGATCCCGGTCGCAGCTCGGGCAAATCTCATTCGGGGGTTGTCCAAGTTTCCTCCTCTCGGGCGGATTGCAGGCGCGATGGCGAAGGCAGATCTATTTTGCCTTAGCTTGAGCCTCCTCGTTCACCCTGGTGCCGAGTTCTTTGCAGGTGAATGTGTGGTTGCTTCGATCCTCCTACGCCGTCTGCGTCAGTCGGGATTCGCCGTCGTTGGAGTTCCGTCTAGGATTAGGCCAAAGCAAGGTGAAAAGTGTCGCTCCGGAGAGACCTCTGGCGGATTCAAGAGGAGTTCATGCTCCAGTCATTTTGCTCGGAAACCGGCGGGACGCCCAGGCGAACGCTCCTCGGTGAATGGTGATATCATGACCGTAGGCGAAAGGGCCTTCATTCGCCGCATCGTCGGATTCGGTTGCTAAGTGGCTTTCGCCCCATTTTGGGGGAGTGCTGAGAGAAGGCCCACGGTTCAACGGCAATGACAGTGGTTTCGATTCTCGCGCAGTTGATCGCCTTGTCGGTCCCAGTTGGGGCTGGAGACAGGTTCTGCACCTCACTCGGGACGCTTATCGCCCAGTGGAAGGAGGAACGCATCGTTGCTAAGGAAGTGAGCTTTCCCCAAGCGACGAGGGGCCTCTCGGTCTTCGGAATCTTGACGAGGCTCGGCGAAGAACGGCTCGGACTCTTCGAGCGCGCTCTGCACCTCGAAAGGGACCAGGAAACCCCATCATGGTTCCGATCCAGCGAATTGCGACGCAAGTTGCAGGCAACCGCGCTCGAGGACTTCCGAAGTGCGAAGCAGCAGTTGGCGTCCCAAGGAACCGGTAGCGTCCCTGAGCGGGGAAGCGACGGCTTTCGAACGGCAGCGGAAGCGATCGCCGCCGTTCTGCGAAGCGGTCAGAGAGGTCCTTCTTGGTCATCCGGCCAGTTGGCTCCGGTTTGTCTCCAAGCGCTGCTAGAGGCAGATGAGTCCGAACTTGCGGCGTTGCGGGCGGGCTCCTTTTTGCGATTCGGCCGTACTGAGAAGGGCCTCGAACGGCAATTCAAGACTGGGGCGCTTCGACAGATCGAAGGCTACTTAGCTTTGATGCAGTCCGCGGATCAAGCTTCGGGGCTCCCACCTGAGGAACGAATCGAACCCGCAGCCGTTGGTGTCCGAATCAGCAGAGACAACGACAAGTGGACGGTGATTGCTCGCGTCTTCGACCAGATGAACCGAGTGAAGGACACTTTCGGACTCCAGGCGGAACTTAACGCCGCCCCGCGATATGCCTTGGACGACGAGAAGATGCGCCGGATTCGGTCCGTCCAGGTCCGTTGGCCCGCAAGCGTCCTCGCACTCTCTCGGGCTGCAGCACCGGGATCGGGTCAACCGGCAGGACAGGTAGGCGCGGAGATTTCCGCTTCGTCAGTTCGTGCGTTCGCCGAATCTCCCTGGAGCTTCCTCGCCGGTCCGATTCAGGATGCGCTTCACGATGCGGGATTTGAGGAAGCGCTGGTCGTGTGCGACGAACGCTGGATACTGCCTCTCATTCGATCTGCGGGCGTTGGAAAATGGCAGCTTTTCGAGGTATTGGCCGCCGCTAGCGAAGTAGCGCCGGTTGAGGTCTTAGAAATCGACGGCGTAATCGTCATTAGGCCTCGGAACTTGCTTGCCTCAGAGTCGTCGACGTGGAATGCCGACCCTGCCGTGAGGTATGTCGATAGCGTGGGTGCGCGATATCAGGAGTCGATCGACGACTTTGTAGCTCTCTCCGGTGCGGCTGGGAGCCCTGATCTCTATGTGTTGTGTCAGGCGACTCGTCGGCTTAGCCAGCGGAGTGGAGTCGAGCTACTTTCCGACACTCCTCCTTTACGACTCTGTCAAATGCTGCTTCAGCGAGATTACTGGACGCGGGTTCGGGCGGGGGAAGCGGTCTCGATCCTAGATACCGCCGAAGACCTAGCAAGCGCTCGCGACATCATCGAAGAGTGGCTGCCCTTTATAGATGCCGTTGAGCAGGGTCTAAATCCAAGACCGGCGCTGATGGCCGCCGAAGAGTTCTTGTCGCAAGCTACCTTCTCCTTGGACAGCGATCAAAGGGAGCAATTCAGTCCAGTGGACGACTCAGGGACTGGAGCTCTTCCGGTACGATTCGACCCGCTGGAGTACGGGAGCTTCCTGCAGCGAATCCTTCCTCCCAACCTTGACGATAGTGCGGTTCTCTCTCAGTATGCCTACCGAGTCAGCGTAAGTCGTCTGCGGCTGAAGTGTAGCTTTCGCAATGGCCAGGCAGTCTTCGTTCCATTCGGAACTCGCCCCACAAGAGCCCCCTCACCCCAAGCGCTCAGCAGCCTCAGCAAGGAGCAGATCGATGCCATCCTGCGGGGCTATCGGGGCACTATTCCATTGGGCGGCATTGACCGCTAAGTGCAGAGCACGATCGCGGGTCAGGGCCTTGGATTGGGAAGGCGCCACGTCGCGGCCCCGCCGTAACTGTTACGAGAGGACCCTACAGGACGCCGGGAGTACTCCCTGCGCAGGCATTATTGAGGCCCGCCAAGTTCCGGCTGGGGTTTGCCCCCCGGTAGGCAGGGAGTGGCCGGTCGGTGAAAGGCCCCACCCTTGATTGCAGCGCCCCCTGGGCGAAGTCCGCCAATGCCAGCTGCGTGTCGTTGAACCCGGCCGAGCCCGAGATCTAGGCAGGACCCCCCAAACTTTCAAGAAAAGTGTTCTTGCAAGTTCTGCGCATCGGCGTTACAATGCTGGAATGAGAACCGTAGTGTTGATGGCCCTATGCGCAGGACTTGTCGTTTCGCTGCAAGGCTGCTTCGGCAAAAAGGGCCCCGAATACGAACCTCTGCTGGATGCCGCGCCGGAGTTTGGGACGGGAAATCTCACCACGATCCCCGCCTTTTTGGAAGGAACGTGGTGCATCTGCAGCATCACCGACATGGAACTCGCCAAGCGGATGGGGCTTGAAGCGATCGCGGAAGAGGACGTCTCGCCGAACATCGTGTACACCTTCAAGCCGGACGGCACCTTTCGGACCCAGAAACTCCCGAAGGGCTGGGTGGTCGATGGGTCGTGGAAAGTGGAAAACGACGGCGTCAAGCTCTCGTATGAGATGGTCGATGGCGTAACTTGGGACCAAGCGCGCGCGAACGTCCAAAAGAAAGCCGAAACGGGAACCCAAGCCGGCATCTTGACCGACATCGTCTACGAGACGGTCTTCACAAACTTGCCCCAACTCTGGAAGCTCAACCTCGCCTATGACAAGAAGCGCCTTCTCTTCGCCGGGACGTCGCCTCTTGCCGCGATGGGGATGGGCGCGGACCCTGCGGCTTCTGCGAGCCGAGAAGGGAAGGGCTTGATGCGGATGAAGGAAGTGAAGAATTAGGGGGAGTCTTTCAGGTACTTGTCCAACCACGCGACCCATCGCGCCCATAGGTCGAGGATCGTTTCCTTTGCGGCGGGTCCGTGGTCCTCATAGGGATACATGTAGAGCGAGGCCGTTTTCCCAAGGGTCTCCAGCGCGTGAAACATCCGAACCGAGTTGATCGGCGCGGTTCCCACGTTCTGGTCGTCCATTCCGTGGTACATCAGCAGCGCGCCGTTCATTTGTTCGGCGTAAAGCAACGGCGACATGGTGAGGTACGTCTCCCTTGCGTCCCAAAGCTGGCGCTGCTCCGATTGGAACGAAGCAGGCGTGAGGAGCCGGTTATAGTTCCCGTCGCCCGCGATCCCCGCCTTGAAGAAGGGCGTGTGGATCATTGCGTTTGCCGTGCTGAAGGCCCCGTAGCTATGCCCGCCGATCGCAAGCCGCGTCCGGTCGATCAAGCCCTGAGCTTCGAGAACGTCGATGGTGGCCGCAAGGTTGTTTCGTAGGTCCGCAACGTAGCGGTCGTTCATTCGCCCTTGCGCCCCGAAAATCGGGCAATCCGGCTCCACCAAGGCGTACCCCTGCAGCACCAAGTACTCTTTGGACGTCGAGCCCGTGTTGGGAAATAGGTTCTTATTGAAGCGCTGCCGAGTGCGGTCGTAGCTCGCTTGGTCGGTGTACTCGCGCGGATAAAACCAGAAGAACGCCGGAAGTCGGGGTTGGCCGATCACGAGTTCCGGAAGCGTAATCTTCACCCAGAACTCGTACCCATCGACCCGTTTGACCCGAATGAAGCGGCGTTCGAGTCGAGTTACTGCGGGAGTGGGGTCTTGGTTGTCGGTGAGCTTTCGTTCCGTTCCCTTGAAGTTGGTCCAAAACGCGTTAGGAGGTTCGGTCGGCGACTGGCGTACGATCAAGCCTTCGTTTTGATCTTCGTTCAGGAAGAGCGAAAACGTCTCGTACTTCTCGGCTGAGCTTTGCCAAAGCCTCGATTTCTCGCCGGTCGCGATCGTAGTGGCGTCGACGAACGGCCGCGGCGCTTCTTTCTCAGGGTCTTTGCCGAACTGGGTTCCTGAGAAGTACACCCTCTCTCCCGACCCGATTACGACCACGGAACGCCCATTGGCGTTGCGGCGCGTGACGAGGCTGCCTGCGGGCTCCGCGTTGGGTCCTGTCGCCGCTTTCTGCAGTTCGTAACGCTTGCCCGGGTCGCTCAAGCGGACCGCATAGGTTACCGACTGACCCGACACCGTTTCCGTGAGGAAGAGCGTCTGGCAGTCCTCCGAGTAGTTCACCGAATTGATCCCGCGCTCGCTCTCGTAGATCACCTTCTGGTTCGACTCCCCGAACGGCGCCTCCCAGAGCATGACCCGATCTTTCCTTGGTCCTGAGGGCGCGGCTTGCCCACCTTCGGCTCGCTGCGCGGGTTCGAGTTGCAGAAACGAAAGCCCTGCTCCGTCCGGCCGCCAACTCAGGCTTCTCTTCCCGGATGAGGGAGCTTGTCCGGTTGCCGCTCCTCCCTGGGGCCTTTGCTCTTCTTCCGTCCATGCGCCGGCGGCAGGGTCCTCCCCATAGGGAACGTCAGCGGAGTCCGTGGGGTCGTCGTCGCTTCGGGGGCCAATGGTGCGTTTGCGAATCTCAGCGAGCGGTTTCCCTTCCGAGTCCCAAACCTCTTCGACCTCTCCAAAACTGCTCGCGGGAACGATGTAGCTGAAAGGTTCGAGGATCGTTACGACCCGAAAGTGCTTGCCATCCGGAGCGGGGTCCACCGACCGGATCATCGCCGGCTTGCCGATCTCCCGTACCCGTCCCGTCGCGACGTCGACGACCCCAAGCTGCCCGGTGGAATAGAAGCGAAACATCGCTTGATCGACCTGCGTTTCGAGGAGCGCCGCATACGTCCGGAGGCTCTCTTTCTGAGGCGTGGTCAGGCGCAAGGTAGGTTGCGAGGGCACGGCCTCGGGCCGTGGAGCTTGGCCCTGATTGGCGGGACGAAAGACGCCGACGATTCTTGCGCCATCCGAAGTCCAGATGATCGAAGTGACTTGCGTGGGCAAGAGCGGACGTCCTGCGACTCTTCGGGACCGTCCCGTCGTAGCGTCCGCAACATAGATGTGCGCGGAATCGTTACTGAGCCCGACAAACGCGATTTGCGAGCCGTCGGGAGACCATTCGCCGCCCGCGACGCGCGTCCCTTGGGGGGCGGGGATTTCAATCCACTTGCCCGATTCGACCTCATAAACGGCGAATCCAGCCGCATTTCGTACCGTGAGGTTGCGGTTCCGCTGAGCAAGCGTATCTACTCGGAAGCCGCCGAGATTAACGTAAGGCTTGGCCAAGGATTCGAGCGAAGGCATCCCGGAGCTTCTCGTGACGAGGAACCGCTTGCGGTCCGGGCTGAGGTCGCTCAGAGAGACGTTCGTATGCCGGGGCGCCAGAACCATTCTCTCGATCAGCGACGGAGGGGAAAGATACGCCTCAGCGCTCGCCGGGTTAGGCGATGCGGGCGCTTGTGCCCCGGCGTACGCCCCACTGGCAACGAGAGCGACCGCCCAAGTAAACCTTCGCATGGAGTGGGTTTCGACGCGGCGCCCGTGGGTTCCTCCCCCTGATCGATGAGATTGCGGACATCCGGGCGAGCCAAGCTTCGTTCAGCGCTGAGAGCAAGGGATCGCCCTAAGCCCAACTTGATTCTTACGGAGTCTTGGGAGGGAGCCCATAGAACCGGATCGCGCTCGGGCGATTACGGTCGTGGTACAGCGTTTGATGCGCGGCGACCATCCGAGTCCCCGTTGCAGCAGGTTCGCCCGTGTTGAGGTTACGCGCGAAGGAAGGGAAGGACTGGCTTGAGATCAGCACCTCGAGCGAGTGTCCAGCTTTGACTACGTGCGCGGTGTCCCAAATGGGAAACGTGACTTTGTAGGTTCGCCCTGGGGCCAGGAGTTCCGGCCGATCGAACCCGCGGTGATACCTCGCGCGAATCTTCCCCGGCACAGCGATCAGGCGCCGAATTCCATCGGGGTCCTTGTCGATCAAAGTCGCGAAGAAATCGGTGTCGCGGGCGGACGTAGCGAAGTGCAACTCGACTTCGATCGGTCCCGCGACGATCATCGGCTCCTTCAGGGGGCCGGTTGAGTACAACAGGAAGTCGTCGTCCGTCCTCTTGATGTTGAGGACTGTAGTCGCGTCGGCAGGGTTGATCTCCAAGTCCTTGGGTTCAAAAGCGATCTTCGCGGGATCATAGGTGAATCTGTCGGGCTCCTCCGACCCGGGTTTGATGGTCGAGAGCCCTCCGACCGAACGAAAGTACAGCGTGGTGAGCTCCGAGCTTGGGTCAGGCCAACCTGCCAGTTCGCGCCACTCGTTCGCGCCAGTGACGAATACGCGGGCCGTAGGCTGTCCCTTCCAAACGTCGCGCTCCTTCAGCCAATGATCGAACCAGCGCAAGTACACCGACTGCAACTCCAGGATCGCCTCGGGGCCGTAGTCCACATCGCCGATCGAAGTCGTGGTGTTGAACGCATGAGTCCAGGGACCGTAAATCAGATGTTGGTTCCGCTTCTTGTGCCGGTTCATCGCCATCCAATTCAGCCGCGTCCCAATCCCGTCGCCATCCCACCAACCGCTGATGTGCAGCGCGGGTATATCGACTTTGGGGAGGTCGGGATGAAAGTTGACTCGCCCAAACGCTTTGGACGATTCCTTCGACAGCCAATCGTCGAAAAACGGGATGTTCTTGCCCAGAAGCTCGTCGTCGATGCTGGACAGTGGGAGGGACAACAGCGCTTCCGGTTTGGAAAACGGAGTGAAGATCGAAGAATCAGGAGAGGGCTTTTCGACGACTCGTAGCCACCAAATCGCGCCGAGAAGCATAGGGACGCCGTGGTCGATGGGGAAGTTGAAGAAAGGGTCCGGGGGGGACACTTGGGGCACGATGCACTTCAACGCGGCAGGGCGTTCGACCGCGGCCCACCATTGAACCCAGCCGACGTAGCTTCCGCCGATCATGCCCACTCTCCCACTGCACCAAGGCTGCTTCTCGATCCATCCGATGGTGTCGAAGCCGTCGTCGCGCTCATGGACAAAGGGGGTCCACTCGCCGGCGCTTTCCCCGCGTCCGCGAACGTCTTGGCTCACGAAGACATAGCCCCGCCTGGCCCACCATTCGCCTTCGATGGCCGAGGGCTTTCTTCCGTAAGGCGTTCGGACCAAGATGACCGGGTAGTCGCCTTCTTGCGCGGGGCGTATCACTTCTGCCGCGAGTTCGACTCCATCGCGCATCGGAACGCGAACGTTCGACTCGATCTTCACTGCGAACTCGGGCTTGCTCAGTTCAGGATACTTGAGCGTCGGATCTTCGACCAGCTTTTCGAAGCCAAGGCGGACGATGGTAGTACGCTGGGTGGGAATGTCCCACGCGACTACGCCTTCTCCCTCCACCGTGAAAACGTCGAAAGCGACCGTCGGAAACTTGAGATTGTGAACTTTTGCGACGAGGGGCTTGCCGCCGACTTCGATGCGATGACTGAGCTTCGCGACGACTTCAATCGGTATCGCCGTGAGCGCATCGATCACAAAGGTATCGACCTTCTGGCTTGAAGCGACGCTCGGGTTGAAGGCGTCGGCGACTGTGCCTGTGGTGAAGGGGTGATAATTGGAGAAAAACACGCGGGTCGGGACGTAGTCCACTTCTCGTTCTTGCCCGCCAGCGACGATCTTCGCCTTCCCGTCCTTGGCACTGATCACGGCACGAGTACCCTGGACGGTCTGGTCGAGGGTGAACTCGGTAAGGGTTCCCTCCACGAGGCGGCCTTGCAGCTCGCTCCGGACCTCGACGTTGGCCACTTTGATTTCTGTGACCGAACGGAACGTCCCCTCGGCCTGCCGTTCGAGGGTGCTCGTGCCGATCTTCGCGCCGAGGGCGGTATAGGTGAACTCGATCTTCTCGGCTTGGGCGAGAAGCGCGGCCAGAACCGAGACGATGAGGATCATCGCGCGGAGCGTTCTCATAAGGGCGTTCTACCCAGGTTCGCCTGCCTCGCGCCGCCCCGAGGGACCGTTTGCCTACGGGTGGCTGAGCTCAGGGATTGGCAGACTCCGCGAGTCCTGCTATTCTTTGAGCATGGTGAGCGGATTTCCCCCTGATCCCCTTGAGCGGCGACCTGACGATCGGACTGACTATTCAGGTTACTATTATCGGAATACTGGGCAATCGACCTACGGCACGCCCGATAAACTGCGAGCCCTGTCGGAGGGCTACTTCGGATTGAACTGGGTCTTCATTGGGAACGTGATGATTATGATCACGGCCAATATCTTGTACGGCCTCTCCAGCGCTGTCGACCGGGCGTTTCTCTTCGTTGCGCTCGGCCTCATCGCCGGTCAATTCGTATATGTGACGTTCGCGTCGCTGCCCCTGAATAAAAAGATCGCCTATGGGAAGGGATGGCCTCCTTCGAATGCGGTCTTGGCTTCCGTTCTTATGGCGCTCAATTCGGTCATTTGTTGCGGGGCCATCGGCTACGTCGTCATGCAAATGATCGCTGGCGCGGAGATCAAGAAGTACGGAGTGAAGCAGGGCGCGTTCGGCTATCGAAAGAAGCAGATTCAGCAACGGATCGAGCAAATGCGCGCAGAGCAACGCGCGGCGCCCACCTCCGTGCGTTTTGACACGTAGGTCTGGCCAGCACCCGTTGTTGAGGACATCTTGAGTGCAGACCTTTTCTGATTCTACGCCAAGATTTGGGGGAGCGCCAGGGTGGCGCATTCGAACGCGCGAGGGAGGGTGTGCTCGCGAGCCAGCGAGCAAGGCTAAGTGGGGTCTCGACCGACATCAACTAGTCCTCTGCCGCGATTTAGGGTCGTTTGGCTGGGGCCGTGAAATGCGCCTGTACGTCATCTCGGCCACAAACACGGTGAACCCCATGGCCATCGACTCCATCACGACTTGCCGCCTTTCGACGCTGCTAACAACCACCGCGATCCAAGAAAGTGCGACAGCGAGCCAGATGACCAACAGGAACCGAATGCCGAGGTTGCGGCCCGGACGGGGCCACCACATCGCATACCATCCCAGGCCAGCCAGAAGCGAGGTCGCAGTCTTAATAGCCTCCCAAGACGGTCCGCTAATGCCCAGTTGTCGAAAGAGAATTGTGATCACTAGGGCCGCGACCATGAAGCACAGGCCGGTAATTCCCTGCTTTACGAAGTGGTTCAATACCTCTCCCTCGCATTTGGATTTCTTTCGAACCGATCCGTGCTGTTGCGTGCCGCTCCCCATCACGGAGCCTTCACCTCGCCCATCGGTCTCCTCCCGCTGCTGATTCTGACGTTGTTTAGCATCCCTGTTCCTGGCCATTTTCTTGCTCAACTTGGACCGGGACGAAAAGCGACTTCGCACCCGTCGTCGCCGTCAGAAAGGTCCCGATCGGCGAACAGACCCTGCCGCCGGGCTTCAGATCCACCGCGGTCACGTACATAGCCGCCCTTGTTTCGGTTCAAGAGTACGTTGGCTTTCATGTAATTACCCCTGATTTCACAAGTTCAGCGCCCCCGCAGCGATGTCCTGCCCTCAGAAAACGACGGCCACTTCTCCTTGAGAAGCTCTAGGGCTTGCTGGAGTGACTCGCGCTGGCGTGAGCGTAACTGTAGGTGCTCCGGAATTGGTTCCTTGCAGACCTTGAGTCAGCAATCACCTGTGGCGGGCGAGCTAACGATTCTGGAACGCGGATCGCAATCCAATAGAGTAGGCTGGCGCACATTCGGGGGCTGGCTCGGGCAGCGCATGGGGATCAGCGACTCCGCCAAAGGATCATGCTGGCTGTGCCTGAGAATCGTGAGGCGCTGCTGTTGGGTTGCGTAGCAATACGCACACCCCTGCGGGCAAGTATCGTAGTCCCCAATGTCGCGCGCTTCGATGCAAAGGCACCCATGGCGATTGCCGAGCGTTCTCGGCGCTTCGATGTGCGCCCCCATTCGGTTGAGGCGTGCGGCGTCAATGCAGACGGCTTTAGGAAGGTCAATCTGAGTTTCCGGCTCCGAGCACAACGTCATTCGCATCTCCTGGCTCTTGGAGACTCCGTCGATCGCACGAAGAAGTTCAGCTTTCGATGCTGGATCGGGATCGAACCAGGACCGCCCGATCGCCGCCGTCAAGTTTCGCCGCGTCTTCGAGTGCACGACCATGAACTTTGTTGCAACCTCATCGACATAGCCGGCGAGCGCTGCCGCCAAATTGCTGAAGTTCTCCACGTGCCAATCGAACGACATGGAGTCGGTCAGGACGATCGGGTCATATCGCCAAATGACGGAGCCGGAACCAAACTGGTCCACGATCCGTCGGATGGCGTCGACCGATCTAGACGGACGCACAACGGCGCGCTCGATTACTTCTCCGTAGCCGGTGACCGTGTACTGAAAATAGAACGGAAAACTCTTCCTTCGAACCTCCTCGGCCGCCGACATAAACGGCCAAGCGTTCTTCGTCCAGAACACAATCCCGTCGACGTCCTCGCAGGCGAGCGACACGAAGAAAGGTCTTTCGCTGAAGGGATTCTTGACCCAGCAATAACCCGCGTCGAGCCGTTTAAGGAGCCAGCGGCCATAGAACGCAGGAATGTCGGTCTTGTAGCTCGCAGAAATGACCAAGGTGGCCTAAGAATAGCAGACAGTTGACTACATGTCAAGCCTCGGAGGGATCAAAGGCCGAATCTGGTTCTGCACTCGCTGCAAAAGGACTCGTTTCGTTTCCAAGGCACATCTCGCCGGGGTGGCTGCCGAAAAACGTGTTGTACTCTTCAGGTACCGCCTTCGGGGTGCGTTCGTCACGGGGCGGTCCTCCAGTGGCTTTGGGACTGCCGACGCCAGAAACAATCCAAGACGAGGCGCCCAACGCTTGGTCAGGTATAGGTTCTGGTGGGCGATGACGGGTTCGAACCGCCGACATCCTCGGTGTAAACGAGGCGCTCTACCGCTGAGCTAATCGCCCGTCCGACGCTCGGGCTCAATCATATCCCGTTCGCGGAGGTTTCCGCACGAGTCCCGTATCCTGGGGCCGTCGCAAGCCTTTCCCGAACGAGAGCGGGAGCGTTCGGCGGCATCGACATCGTATGTTCAGTAATCCGCTTTCGACAAGATTCCGATTCTAAGTGTGTCGATGGGCTTGCGCTTTTTCAACATTCGCGTTAGAATGGTCCTTACGCTAAGGACCATGCGACGACTGCTCTGCCTGATTCCATGGATGGGACTTCTGGTGAGCGCGGTTCAAGGGCAATCTCCGCCCAGCGAAGCGCGAATTCACTATACGCACCGTGGCGAGCTCACGACTCCGGCGTTTCGCATCGGCGAGGAGTGCTATGTCGCTCTGGCCCGAATCAACGAATTGAACTGGAGCGCGGTAGTCGCCGGTAGCCGAGTGACCGTCACGGCAGGTCCCCACAAGGTGACCGTCGCTCCCAAGTTTCACCAAGGTCAAACGCTCATTCCCCTCGGCGCGGTGCTGAAGGAACTGGGCGGCGGAACTGGCTGGGCGCAAGACGATCGTACGTTTGAAGTCTGGTCCGAGGTGATCGAGATCGGCGTTGAGGACGGTT